>CAMBRI010000044.1 GCA_945870205.1 Sulfuritalea hydrogenivorans sk43H
CCGACTTTCCATTCCGTCACGCCATCTCCCAGCGCCGCAACACGGCCGGCGACTTCCAGCCCAAGTACCAGCGATGCATCCAGCGGTGCCGGATAGCGCCCCGAGCGCTGCAGCACATCGGGGCGATTGACGCCAGCGCAGACTACCTCGATCAGGATCTGGCCGGGTGCGGGCTGCGGCGCTGCGCCTTCGGCCAGTGTCATGCAGTCAGCATCACCGCCTGCGCCATGGGCTATGTATTTCATGGTTTTGTACTCATGGAGAAATCCAGGCCCGAGTCTAGCAGCCTGGCTGCAGCACCGAACATTCCCCTTTGCTCGGTATCCGGGTGTCTGTGCGCTTCGCTACTTGCTTACGCGGTCGGTTCCGCATGTGCTGCCGCTGCTGTCACCGCGATCAAGCGCGCAGAGGCTGGGCCTCGGCCAGTGGCAACTCCACCCAGAAGGTGCTGCCAAGGCCTTCGATGGATTCATAGCCGATACGTCCCCGCATCCGTTCGGTCAGTTGCTTGGCGATGGCAAGGCCGAGGCCGGCACCGCGGATCGTTCCGGCTTCCGCGCCGAGGCGGGCAAATGGCTCGAATAGCTGTGCCTTCATGTCGTTTGCAATGCCGGCACCGGTATCGGCGACGCTGATGCGCAGGTAGGCAGCACCCGCCGCCTGGCAAGCGATTGTTACCGTGCCGCCGGCGCGATTGAATCTGACGGCATTGGACAGAAGATTCAGGAGCACCTGCTTGACCAGTGCGCGATCGGCCCACACCATCCATGCGGCCGCGGAATCGCAGGTGTTGACCAGTTCGACACCTGTCTTTTGCGCCTCCAACTCGATCATCGACAGGCAGGGCAGCACGATCTCATCGGTGCGAACCGGCTCCATTTTCAGTTTCAAGTCGCCCGCCTCTATGCGACTCATGTCGAGCACTTGCGTCACCAGTCCGAGCAGGTGTCGTCCCTCCGCCGCTATATGCTTGAGGCTGCCGCGCAGTTCGGCCACCAGCGGGTCGGCTACTTCCGAATCGAGCTTTTGGGTGATTTCAAGAATCGTTGTCAGCGGGGTGCGAAATTCATGGCTGATCGACGTCAGGAATACCGATTTGGCGCGGCTCGATTGTTCGGCGGCGTGCTGGGCGGAGCGCAGGCGGGCCTTGACGATGGCGCGGTCGCGTGCCACCACGACGCCGGCAAGTATTACCATCCCGGCCGAGCCGAGCATGGAAGTCAGCATCAGTCCGGGCATGTCGGCATCGGCAATAAGGCTTGCGGGGAGCCAGCCCATGGTCGTGGCCATGTACAAAAACACCAGGGCTGCCATCAGGGCCGCGCCCATCACCAGCAGGATGGCCGTGTTGCCGAAAGTGCTCAGCAGGGCGAGATTCGCCAGAAACCCGGGCAGGGCGATCGAAATCATGCCGCCGGTGAGGAAAGCCCATACCGCGACGATCAGAATGCCGCCGATGTTCGTCGTCACCAGGCCCAGGGTGATGTCACCCGTGAGACGGATCAGCAAGGCGCCCGCGATGGGCGTAAGAATTCCGGCGGCGAACATGGCGTACTCTGCTGCCGGCAGATGGCCGCGCACTAAGAGAACACCGAAGAACATCAGGAACGCGACCAGCGAAATGGTCAGCAGCGCTTTCGCGATGCCACGGTGACGGGTAGTCTTGCGGGGGTCATCAAGGACACCCGGCGGCACAAACCAGTTGATGAGGTCCATCGTGCGCGCGCTCCCGGCGGTTGTTGCGCCATCAAGATTGATCGGAAGACCATTGTACTGGCGTACTGGCGTCGCGCCGCGTCAGGAAGCGGGGCGACGCATGGCGTTGTAAGCTATGCGTGTGCACGTCGAGTCAACTCTGGAGGAGTGAAGGGCACCCCAATGCTCCCGGACCGCGACTGGAATTGTTGCCATGCCACCTTGGAGAATTATGCCATGCACCTGAACGCCTTGTTCCCGCGACACCCGGTTCCCGCGCTGAATGTCCCGCTCACCACGGGAGGCCGCTTCGTGCTTGGCGCTGCACCAGCCGAACGTTTCGATCTGGTGGTGTTCTATCGCGGCCTGCATTGCCCAATCTGCGCCAAGTACCTGCTGGAACTGGAGCGTCTGGCGCCCGAGTTCGCGACACGCGGCGTGGAGATCCTCGCAGTCAGCAGCGACGACGAAGAGCGCGCCAGCCTGATGGTGCAAAAGATCAAGGCCAGCACCGTGAAGTTTGCCTATGGGCTGAACCTGAAAAGCGCGCGCCAGTGGGGGCTGTATATCAGCGCCTCGCGCGGCAAGACCTCGATTGGCATCGAAGAGCCTGCGCTATTCAGCGAACCCGGCGTGTTCATCGTCCGCCCGGACGGCACGCTGTATTACGGGGCGGTGCAGACCATGCCCTTCGCCCGCCCGCAGTTTCAGGATCTGCTCGGCGCGATAGACTTTGCCATTGCCAAGGATTACCCGGCGCGAGGCGAGTACACCGGGGACGTATGAGGCACGCTGAGGCCCATGCCCGATACTCGTTTGCCGCACGGCTGAGGAGAAGACCATGATCAAGCTGATTGTCGTCGTTGTTCTGCTGTTGATCACCGCGCTGCTGCTCTATGCCGCAACCCGACCCGACAGCTTTCGCGTGCAGCGTTCGATCGGCATCCGGGCTGCACCGGAAAAGATCTTTGCACTGCTCAATGACTTCCATAACTGGGCCGACTGGTCGCCCTGGGAGAAGCTCGACCCGGCCATGAAAAAGACCTGGCAGGGCGCGTCAAGCGGTGTTGGTGCCGTCCATGCATGGGAAGGCAACAGCAAGGTCGGTCAGGGGTGCATGGAAATCATGGAAGCATCGGCGCCCGGCAGGCTGCTGATCAAGCTGGATTTCTTCAAGCCATTCGAAGCCCACAACATGGCCGAATACACGCTGGAACCAAGAGGCGATTCGACCGAGGTGACATGGGCGATGTACGGCCCAAATCGCTATTTTTCCAAGATCATGGGCCTGTTTTTCAGCATGGACCGCATGGTCGGCGGACAATTCGAGGACGGTCTGGCGCGGCTCAAGGTGCTGGCCGAACGACAGGCAGGCGGTGGCGCATGAAGGCGCTTTCCGGAAAGGGTCCAGCATGATCGAAGGCAGTTGCCTGTGCGGCGGCATTCGCTACCAGTATGACGGTGAGATCGAAGGGATTTCGATCTGCCACTGTTCGCAGTGCCGCAAGGCGCAAGGCTCGGCTTTTGCCGCGGTGAGTCCCGTCGCCGCGGCCCGCTTCAAGATACTTGCCGGCGCCGAATTGCTCAAGGAATTCCGCTCGTCGCCGGACAAGGTCCGGGTTTTCTGCGCCACCTGCGGCAGCCCCATCTTCAGTGCCAAGGATGACGCGCCAGAGGTCAGGCGTCTGCGTCTGGGTACGGTGGATACGCCATTCACCTGCGCCAGCGCCTTCCACATCTTCACCGCCTCGAAGGCGTCGTGGTGGGATTGCGACGACGGCCTGCCAAGCTTCGCGGAGCGCAGGCCATAGCGGCCGGGACGCATATGCTGCAGAAATCTCAGGCCGAACTGGAAAAAATCCGTGCTTCGTGCAAAGCCATGGTCCGGCGCCGCGCCGCGACTTCGGGCGGCATGTCGCTGATCCCGATACCGGGTGTCGATATTGCGGGCGATGTCGGCATGTTGCTGCAGTTGATACCGGCCATCAACAGGAAGTTCGGACTGACTCCGGAGCAGATCGATGAACTCGATACCCAACACCAGGTGATGGTTTACACAATGGTGAAGAAGGTCGGCGGCGATCTGGTGGGCCGCGCCGTGACCAGGCAACTGGTGGTGGCGGCCCTGAAGAAGGTGGGCGGGCGCATGGCTGCTAAACAGGTGCTCAAGTACGTCCCGTTCGCCGGACAGGCGGCCGCCGTCGCCCTCAGCGTGGCAGCTATGATGTATCTGGGGAACTCGCACATCGACGCCTGCTTCGAGATCGCCAGCGGAGCGATCAAGGAGTGAAAGGCGGGCAGGCAGGGCTGGCGGCAGCAAGGTAATGAACGCGGGATAGTCTTGCGATCACAGGAGCAACGTCCATGAATACAGCATCAAGCGCAGTAGCTGCATCGCTTGTGAAGTGGCATCTAATGGTCGCGGCGAGGGATTTTGCCGGCCTGCCGGAACTGCTGCATGCGGACGCATGCTTCCGGTCGCCGATGGCCCTGAAGCCCTATCACAGCGCGCAGGCCGTGGCGCTGATTCTCGGCACGGTGGTCAGCGTCTTCGAAGATTTTGTCTATGGCCGCGAGTTTGCCGCGCCGGACGGACTCAACATCGTGCTGGAGTTCAGCGCGCGGATCGGCGACAAGCAGCTCAAGGGTATCGACATGATCCGCTTCGACGAGCAGGGTCGCATCGTCGATTTCGAAGTAATGATTCGTCCCTTCAACTCATTGCAGACCCTGGGCGACGCGATGGGGCGGCGGCTTGGAAATATTCTCCCGGCTTACAAGACGGGCCAGTCGGTCACTTGAGGGAGTGGCAATTCGGAATCGGCGGCACGGTACATATCTGCGTCATATGCGAACTCGCTGCACTAGTGTGCCAGGGACTGCAAGGCATGCCCAGCTGCCAGGGCACTGGTGTTTCGCGACGGATCAAGTTCAATCCAGATCTCGTTGCGGCGCAGAAACCAAGGCGTCCAGGGTGGGTCGAAGCGAGCCCACACGGGTTCACCTTGCGGCGCGAGGCCCGCTTGCTTGAGGCCGTCCTGCAGTTTCTTCAAGTGCGACTCGTAGCGGTTTTGCGACCATGTCCCCGAGTAGGCTAAGACGGCAAGTATTCGCGCCGGCATTGTACGCAGCGTGACCTTTGGATCAATGGGTTCCGGGAGGGATTCCAGCGTCCACTCCTTGGGCATTGCAAACTGTATTAGGTGGGCGTTCGCGCTTGCGCTTTGCGTTACCGGCGAGGTCATTGCGATCTTGATCGGCACTTGCGCAACGGGGGCGGTCATATCGATTTTGCGTGAGCCCTTGTTGGCGCCAAAAATATATCCTGCCAGTGCCCGAAAACCCTGATTGCCGGCCTCTTCGGCGTTTGCACTGACCGTCGTTTCCGCCACTAGATAGGGCTCGTAGCGGCGCAACTCGAATGAGTCGTAGACACGGACTACCGTGTATCGCGGCTCGTCAATCGCCATGGCGGAAGTCCAGCCTAGCAGCAGCAAGCAAGCAGTCAGCGTGCGAAATAGGTTCATGGATTTCAAAAGAGGTCACAAGAGTCAGCAAGGGCAGGATTGCAGCAGCCTTGACCTGCCCCAAGGCTTCGCATCAGCCCTCGTCGATACCTTCGTCAACCGGATTGTTCAAGAACTGATGCAGGCGACTGTCTCGCATGAACGATTCGAGTATTTCGATATTCAGGTGTTCGGCATGTGCTACGACATCGGGATAGTATGGGACGAACATGGGTGGCTCCTCGGGTGGTGGGTGGTGAAACTATGCAGGGGATATCGCCGGGCCAGAACATCCCGGTGAGCGGCTAATCGGGGTTACTGAATCTGCGCAAGGGCTTCCGGGATGGATCGGAGCATCTTCTGCCATCAGCCTTTCGCACTGGCCGCTACCGAGGCTTCGGCCGTCGCTGGCAGTCATCAGCAGGCGCCCGCTGATGAGTCCGATGACCAGCGTTGGCCCGCTTGGCGCGAGACGAACCCGGACGTGTCCGGCGGAGTAGTCGGCCGGGGTATCGTCGTTGTTCACAATCGCCAGCGGAATTGCATCATCCAGCTCGATAGTCCAGGCAAAGTTTGTAGCTCCGGCCGAAGCGCGGCACTGCAGGATCGGGGTGGCGGATGACGTCGGTGCTGCGTAGGCCGCCGTGCCCGCCATCGGCGATATCAGCCCGACGCAGGCTGCTGCCAGCAGCGTGCGGCTCAGGGGTTTGACGGTCTTCATGCGCGGATCTCCTTGATTACCACTCGACGCCGACAGCGCGCCAGGATTGTTCGAATTCGACATAGGCACTGTCGAGGGCCGCAAGCGCCAAGTCCCAGCGCTGCTCAGCGGCAAGGGCAGCCGCACTGCTCACCAGTGCTTCGGCGTTCTTCGTACCCTGCTGCAGCGGGACAATGTCGATGCCTTCGGCCTGCGCTTCGAGCAGAATGTAGCGGCTTATTTCGCGACGTTCGTCGATTCGGCGCAAGCCGTCTCGCCAAGCTTCGTCGGTTGCTGTCACGGTAGCGGGGATGTAGAAGAGCTCTCCGGCGCGCAGATCTGCCACACGCTGGCTGACCACGCGGTGGGCCTGGAGCAGTACTTCCAGCGCGGCGGGCACCTGGCCGGCCGCGAGCAGGGCATCGCCGCGCAGCAGTGCGGCACGGGCGGCGAACACGAAGTCGGGCGAGGCATGTTTCTCCATTGCAATGCTCTCGGCCGCATCGGCAATCGATTCCAGCGTCTGCCGGGTTTCACGCACCAGCGATCGCTGGTCAGGATGACGTCCGGTCATGGCAGCCGGGTTCATGCGCACAAGCGGTTGCGAAGCATGCCGCAGCAAATCCTGAGCGGTGCGAACATTTCCCGCTGCGAGCTCTTCCCGGGCTTTGCCTAGATAAGTGAGTAAAATGTCCAGGGCAGAACTATCATTGACGATAGCGACTGACGAGTGCTTAAGACTCCATTCGGCAAGTTCTATTTCCTCGGAAACAGCGCTGACGGAACTCGGAACATTCTGCTGGACAGCCTCATTATAAGAGATCTCCGCAGAAGCTGGCGGGCAGATACAACTGGCGAAGACAAGGCCAAGAATGGCGGTTTTCATCGTTGACTCCAGATTTCTATTGCGTGTTTGAAATATACTTTGTCCTAGACAAGCATGTCAACAACTTTTAGTTTCGCTCATGCGGCGGCCGAATCGCAGCCACGCCAATCCACCGGAGCCGGCGGCTCTTGGCCGTTGGAATATTCCATTTGGCGCAGGTGTCGGGAGTTTTCGTGAGGACGGATACAATGGATCGTTGCATCATCGACAGGGAGTCACTGGTGAAGCTGCGCGCGTGTATCGCCTTGTTATGGCTGCCGGCCATCGGGTTCAATTCGGCGGCAGCAGAACTACCCGCCGGCAACTGCGCCGCTCCCATGGCTGCAACCGATCTTTCGCAATGCGACTTCTCGCGCAAGAAGCTGGCGGGGAAGGACTTGCACGGAGCGCGGCTGGCGGGGGCGAAGCTGGAGAGCACGGATTTTCGCAAGGCCAATCTGGACGGGGCCGATCTGCGGGGCAGCAACGCCAAGTGGGCGAATTTCTCCGGAGCTAACCTGGCCGGCGCGGACTTGCGCGATGCCGATCTGTTCCATGCGACCTTCGACGATGGCGATTTGACTGGGGCCAACTTGACGGGCGCCTACCTGTTCGGGGCCAACCTGATCAACACAAGGGCGCCGCGGGCCGATTTTTCCGGCGCCTACCTGAAAGACGTTCTGATGGAAGGTATCGACCTGTCGGGCGGGTCGATTCGTAACTGCTACGCGTTTCGCGGCGTGTTTACCGGAGCACGGCTGATCGGTACCGATCTGTCCGGCGCGGACCTGACTGGCGCCGCGATGGAGCAGGCGGATTTCACCAATGCCCGGCTCAAGGCGACGCGGCTGGCGGGTGCAACTCTGCGTCAGGCGATCTTCTTCAAGGCGGACATGCAGGGCGCGGACCTAGCCAATGCCGATGTGTGGAATGCCAGCTTCGACAAGGCGCTCAACCGCGACGACTCGGTACAGGAGGCACTGGTCGAGCCTTTTGTCGTCAGGGATCGCCGCTAGCCGCAGCCAGGCATGACAACTACCCGCGCTGCCATGGCTAGCGAGCCTCGTTCCATTGAAATGCGCACTGCGGATGGCGTGACCCTCTGGGGGCAGGCCTGGATGCCGCCCCAGCCGCGCGGCGTGGTGGCGCTGGTGCATGGCATTGCCGAACATTGCGGGCGCTACGCGTTTCTCGCCGAGCGGGCCTGCGGGCGTGGCCTGGGCGTGGTGTCCCTGGACTTGCGCGGACACGGTCGCTCGCCGGGCGAACGTTCGTATGTAGAGCGTTTTGACGACTACCTGCTCGACGTCGATGCGCTGCTGGGCAAAGCTCAGGAAATTGCCGCCGGGCGTCCGTTGTTCCTCATGGGCCACAGCATGGGCGGAGCAATTGTCTTGCGCTGGCTGGCGCAGCGCCGGCTGCCGTTGGTGGGGCTGATACTGTCCTCGGCTGCGCTGAAGATCGGTGGCGACGTGCCGCGCCTGCTGGTGGCGTTGGCGCCATTTCTCTCGCGCTGGCTGCCGCATCTGCGCGGCACGCGCTTCGATCCGTCGGTGATCAGCCGCGATCCGGCGCAGGTGGCGGCCTATGTGAACGACCCGCTGGTCAGCCTTCAGGCGCCACCGGCGCGCACCGGCGCCGAACTGCTGCGGGCAATGGAAGCAAATCGCGCCGCAGCGCCGGCCCTCACGACGCCGGTGTATCTGTTTCATGGCGAGGCCGACCGCCTGACCGATCCGGCGGGTAGCCGCGAAATATGCGAGTTGTGGGGTGGCCCGGATCGCACGTTGCGCCTGTGGCCGGGCAGTCGCCACGAGACGCTCAACGATCTCGATCGCGCGGCCGTGGTGACCGAACTGCTGGACTGGGTGCTTGCACACTGCGCAACGCCGGCCGGCGAATGAACTCAGCGAATGCGGAAATAAAATTAACCGCTAGGGCATTGGGGTTGCTGGTCTTATAGTTGACTGGTCACCCACACTCGAAGCGAGACCCTGCTTCCCGTGTATGCCCGAGCCGACGCCAAAGCGCCGGCTTCCACTGTAGATCGGGAGCAACTCCCGGCTGCGACGTGATGGGGTTGGCAGCTTCCACTCTCAAGGCCGGAAGCCGTCGATCCAGCGCTTTTTGTTGCCTTTGATTTGCTGTTGCGGGCGGCGTTTCAAGCCCCCGCCGGTGCCAAGGTGCGACAGAAAAACCATGACAATCACACGGTCTTGTTTCAGGTTTAAAGAAACAGCGGGCCGCACCGGCAAGGAGTGGGCAGGCTTGGAGTCGTTGTCGAATCTCGTGGTGGCTGGGGCATTCATGGCCGGGCTGGGAGTGATCCTGGCGCTGCTGCTGGCCTTTGCCAACAAGAAGCTCTATGTCTTCGAAGACCCGCGCATCGGCGAGGTCGAGGAACTGCTGCCCAAATCCAACTGCGGTGCCTGCGGCCAGGCCGGCTGCCGCGACTTCGCCGAGAAGGTCGTCGGTGGCGAGATCATTCCGGCCAAGTGCACCGTCAGTTCGCCGCAGCAGCGGCAGGGCATCGCCGACCTGCTCGGGGTTGCCGCCGGCACGGTGGAAAAGCAGGTGGCGCGGCTGGCCTGCGGCGGCGGTCATCATGTGGCCTTTCTGCGTGCCCGCTATGAAGGCCTGAAGACCTGCCGCGCCGCGGCCGTGGTCTCCGGCGGCGGCAAGGAATGCGCCTGGGGCTGCCTCGGGCTGGCCGACTGCGCGAACGTCTGCACCTTCGATGCCATCACCATGGATGCGCACGGGCTGCCGGTGGTGAATAGCGAAAAGTGCACCGCTTGCAACGATTGCGTCGAGGTCTGCCCCAAAGGTTTGTTCAGTCTTGAACCCGTGAGCCACCGCCTGTGGGTCGCATGCAAAAACCAGGCGGACGGTGACATCGCCGAAGCCTCCTGCGAAGTGGCCTGCACCGCCTGCGGCAAGTGCGTCGCCGATTCGCCAGCCAAACTGATGCAACTGACAGGCAATCTCGCCGTGATCAATTACGCCTGGAACGACCGCGCCACGCGCACCCCGATCGAGCGCTGCCCGACCGGCGCCATCGTCTGGTTCGCAACCCCTGACCGGGCGGTCAAGGGCGCCGCTGCCAAAAAGATACTGCGCAACGATCCATTGCCTCTGCACTATTGAATTCGCATATACAGGAAGCCATCATGTCCCTATCGTTGATCAAGAAGATGTTTTCGTTTTCGCTCCTGGAATCCGGCAACGCCGGCCGCGAGACGAAGCCGGTGAAGTACCCGGGGCGGCGCGATGCCGTCGATGGCAATACGGCCGTCATTCATGTCGAGCGCGAGGCGTCCGACGCCGCCGGTGCCTACCCGATCACGCCCTCGACGCAGATGGGCGAATACTGGGCTGAGGAGGTCGCGGCGGGCCACCTCAATATTTCCGACAAGCCACTGATTTTCATCGAGCCCGAATCCGAACACGCTGCGGCCGGCGTCACCGCCGGCATGTCCATGACCGGTTTGCGCGCGGTCAATTTTTCGTCCGGGCAGGGCGTTGCCTTCATGCACGAGTCGCTCTACGCCGCTGTCGGCAAACGCCTGCCTTATGTGCTGAACATGGGCTGCCGCGCCATCACCAAGGCTTCACTCAATGTGCATGCCGGCCACGATGATTACCACTGCATAGACGATACCGGCTTCATTCAGGTCATGGCCAGGAGCGCTACCGAGGCGGCCGACCTGAACCTGATCGGACGCAAGGTAGCCGAACTGTCCCTGACACCGGCCATCATCGGCCAGGACGGCTTCCTTACCACCCACCTGATCGAGTCGGCGGTTCTGCCCGAACGCGAACTGGTGGCCGAGTTCCTCGGCAAGCCCGATGACCTGATCGACTCGCCGACGCCTGCGCAGCAGATGCTGTTCGGGCCGAAGCGCCGCCGGGTGCCGGCGATCTGGGACGTCGACGTCCCGGTGGTATCGGGCACGGTGCAGAACCAGGATGCCTACATGCAGGCTACGGCTGCCCAGCGCCCGTATTTCTTTGATCATATCGAGCAGCTTGCCGACGACTGCATGGACGAATACGAGCGCCTGACCGGCCGTCGCTACCACCGCGTGGCGACCTTCAAGGCCGAGGATGCCGACTATCTGATCCTCGGCATGGGCAGCATGATCGTGCAGGCCGAGGCGGTAGCGGACTACCTGCGCGAAACGCGCAAGTTGAAGGTCGGCGTGGTCAACATGACCATGTTCCGGCCTTTCCCCGGCGACCTGCTGGGCCATGTGCTGCGTGGCAAGAAGGGCGTGGCGGTGCTGGAACGCACCGATCAGCCGCTGGCCGAAGACCTGCCGCTGATGCGCGAAGTGCGCGCGACCTTGATGAAGTGCATCGAGAACGGCATGGCCGGGCCGGACGGTGTCAAACCCTATGCCGAATACGCCAGTTACTACGCGGCGGCCGAGATGCCGCGCCTGTATTCCGGCTGCTATGGCCTGGGCAGTCGCGACCTGCAGCCCGAGGCGCTGATCGGCACGGTGGAGAACATGCTGCCCGAGGGTACGCAGCGCAAGTTCTTCTACCTGTCGGTCGATTTTGTGCGAGATCCGCTCAATCCGAAGGACGAGGTGCATCAGCAGGACATCGCCGACAAGTATCCGCGCATCCGCGAAATGGGCGTGCGCGGCTCCGAGAATCCCAACCTGCTGCCGAAAGGCGCGATTACAGTGCGCATGCATTCGGTGGGCGGCTGGGGCGCCATTACCACCGGCAAGAACCTGGCGATGACCCTGTTCGAATTGCTCGGCTGGGACATCAAGGCCAATCCGAAATATGGTTCGGAGAAGAAGGGGCAACCCACCACCTACTACCTCTCGGCGGCACCGGAGCCGATCCGCATCAACTGCGAGTATGTCTTCGTCGATGTCGTGCTCTCTCCCGATCCGGCGGTGTTCGGCCACAGCAATCCGCTGTCGGGGCTGAAGAAAGGCGGCTTCTTCATCATCCAGTCGAATCTGGGCAAGGAGACCTGGGCCAGCTTCCCGTTGTGGGCGCAGAAGTTCATCGTGGACAACGAGATCCGCGTCTTCCATCTCGACGCCTTCCAGATTGCCCGTGAAGAAGCCGGCGCCGCGGAACTGCAACTGCGCATGCAGGGCATCGCCTTCCAGGGTGCATTTTTCGCCGCCAGCCCGACCATGGCCAATGCCGGCCTCACCGAGGATGCGCTGTTCACTGCGATCGAGGCGCAGTTGCAGTCGAAATTCGGTGGCAAGGGCGCGCGTGTGGTGGCCGACAACCTGCGCGTGGTGCGGCGCGGATTCACCGAACTGACCGAGATCACCGAGAAGGAAGTCGGCCTCACGCGCAAGGGCTTCGTGCAAAAAGATGCCGGCCTGCCCATCATGTTGAAGCAGCTGCCCGAGGGTGACTCCAGGCTTAACAAAGCAGCCGACATTCACCGTTTCTGGGAGCAGACCGGTCACTTCTACCTGACCGGTCGCGGCAACGACAACCTGGTCGATCCCTTCATCGGCGCCTCGCTGTTGCCGGCTGCCACGGGCGTTTTCCGTGACATGACCGGGATCCGCTTCGAGCATCCGGTGTGGATCGCGGAGAACTGCACGGCCTGCGGCAACTGCTATGTCGAGTGCCCGGATTCGGCGATTCCCGGCCTGGTCAGCTCGATCCCGGACATTTTCAACACGGCGGTCAATCGCATCGAAACCTCCGGCACGCCGACACGCTTTTTGCGGCGAGCCGTGCGCAGCGTCGAGAAGAAGCTGCGTGCCCTGGTCGACCGCCAGGGCGGTGCGGTGCGTCCGCTCATCGACATCGCCATCGATGAGGTGATCGCCGAGGCGCCGGATGCCGATCGCGGCGGCCTTGCGGCCGAATTCACGCAATTGCAGATCCAGCTCGGCGGCTTCCAGTTTGGCAGCACCAAGCCCTACTGGACGCAGCGGGAGAAGAAGGCAAAGGGCAGTGGCGGACTCTTCTCCATCACCGTCAATCCCTACACGTGCAAGGGTTGCAAACTGTGCGTCACGGTCTGCGAGGACAATGCGCTGACCATGGTGACGCAGACCGAGGAATCGGTGGCTCGCCTGCGGCGCGACTGGAGCACTTGGCTGAACCTGCCGACCACGCCCAAGGAATTCAGCCGCATCGACAGCCTCGACGAGAAGATCGGTGCGCTGGAAACCCTGCTGCTTGACAAGCACAACTACAACTCGATGAACTGCGGCGACGGCGCCTGCCTAGGCTGCGGCGAGAAGACCGCGATCCACCTGTTCACCTCGACCGTGACGGCGCTGATGCAGCCGCGGGTGGCCGCCTTCATCGCCAGGCTCGACGAACTGATCGTGAAACTCGAGCAGCACATGCGCGTCAAGCTGGCTTCTGCGGTCGATCTCTCCGACACCGGTGCCGTGCTGCGCGCCGTCGAGTCCACCGGCCTGCACGACCTGACCTTGTCCACCCTGGCCACCAAGCTCAATGCCGACAAGCCATCGCAACTGCTTGACCCGGCCTGGGTGAAGAACACCGCGCAGCTCCTGGAAAAGCTCAAGGACCTCAAGTGGCGCTACGTCGAGGGTCCGAGCAAGCGCGGGCGCGCCGAGATGGGCATCGTGAATTCCACGGGCTGCACGTCCGTGTGGGGCTCGACCTACCCATTCAGCCCGTATCCCTTCCCGTGGACCTCGCACCTGTTCCAGGATTCGCCCTCCGTGGCGATGGGCGTCTTCGAGGGCCACATGGCGAAGATGGCCGATGGCTTCAAGGCCGTGCGCATGGCCGAGATGGAACTGGCTGGCGACTACCTGCCCGACCGCGACGAAGACTTCTTCCGCCGCTTCACCTGGAGCAAATTCTCCGCCGACGAGTGGCTGCTTTGTCCGCCGGTGGTCTCGCTGGGCGGTGACGGCGCGATGTATGACATTGGCTTCCAGAATCTTTCGCGCGTGCTGATGTCGGGCATGCCGGTGAAGATCCTGGTGGTCGATACGCAGGTGTATTCCAATACCGGCGGCCAGGCCTGTACTTCCGGCTTCATCGGCCAGGTATCGGACATGGCGCCCTTCGGCGCTGCGTCGCGCGGCAAGCAGGAGACGCGCAAGGAAATCTCGCTGATCGGCATGGCGCACCGCACCTCCTACGTGATGCAGGGCACCATCGCACACGTCAATCACCTGCTCGAAAGCTATGTCGATGGCTTGAACAGCCGCCGCCCGGCGCTGTTCAACATCTATGCCGTATGTCCTCCCGAGCATGGCGTCGGCGATGACAGGAGCGTGGGCCAGAGCAAGCTGGCGGTGGAGGGGCGTGCCTATCCGCTGTTCCGTTTCGATCCCGATGCCGGCACCACCTTCAACGAGTGTGTCAGCCTCGAAGGCAACCCCTCGCTCGATGACGACTGGCCGACCTACAGCCTCAAGTATGTCGACGAGAGCGGCGCCGAACAGAGCATGACGCTGCCGATGACTTTCGCCGATTTCGCAGCCACCGAAGCACGTTTTCTCAAGCAGTTCCGCAAGGCGCCTCCGGAAACATGGAACGAGCAGATGGTCCTGCTGGCCGACTTTCTGAAGCTCGACAAGGGCGAGCGCGAAGACAAGTTTCCTTTCATCTGGGGCGTGGATAACAAGAATCGCCTGACGCGCCTGCTGGTGACCGAGGATCTGGTTCGCTCCACCGAGGAAAGGCTGCATTTTTGGCGCCAGTTGCGCAACATCGCCGGCCTCGACGCCCGGTCGACGGACGCCGCCGGGGTCGTCGAGCAAGTGCGAGCCGAACTGCTGGCGAAAATATCGGCCAGCCTCGGGCTTGGCAGTCATGCAGGCATGGCCTCCGAGGCTACTCCTGGGCCGCTCGAGACTGCCGCAACCGCAGGCGACTATGACGCGGTCTGGATCGAAACACCTGAATGCACGGCCTGCGACGAGTGCACCACCTTGGCACCAAAGACCTTTGCCTACAACGAGCAGAAGCTGGCCATTGTCATCAACCCGAAAGGAGCGAAGTTCGCCGACATCGTCAAGGCTGCCGAGAAGTGCACCGCGGGCTGCATCCACCCCGGTACGCCCTGGAACATGTCCGAACCGGGTGTCGAAAAGCTAATGGCGCGGGCCGCGAAGTTCAACTAGCCTCAACATGAAACTTGTCTCCTACTTTCGTGGCGAAGCCTTTCAGCGCGGCGTGCATCCGCCGTCGTGCAAATTGACGGCGGATCGCATGATCCGTCGCATGCCCTTCCCGGACCGGGTGTCGGTGCCGCTGTCGCAGCACATCGGCAAGCTACCGCGGCCTGTCGTCCGTGTAGGCCAGGAAGTGGTGCGGGGCCAGCCAATCGCTAGGAGCGACGAGTGGTTGTCGGTACCGCATCACGCGCCACTCACGGGCGTGGTCGAATTCATCGGCCTGCGCCCGGGCATGCGCGGCACCTGGATCGAGTCGATCGTGATCCGTGCCCATGCGGGTGCTACGCAGGAGGACTTGTGGGGTCGGTCACGGGACCTGTCGCAGGCCAGCGGCCAGGACATACTTCAGGCGATCTGGGACACCGGCATGGTTGGCCTGGGAGGTGCCGCCTTCCCGACCCACGCCAAGCTGTCGGTGCCGAAGCAGGCCAAGGTTCACACGCTGGTGGTCAACGGCTGCGAGTGTGAGCCCTATCTCACCTGCGATCACCGCATCATGATCGAACATGCCGACGACCTGATCGTAGGCACACGCTATGCCATGCGCGCCACCGGTGCTGTGCGTGCCATCATCGGCGTCGAAGACAACAAGCCGGACGCCGTGGCGACCCTGCGCCAGGCCATCGCCGGGGCTCGATCCGGTGGCGCGTTTCCCGAGGGCGAGATCCACGTTGAGGCAGTGCCGACCAAGTACCCGCAGGGCTCGGAAAAGATGCTGATCATGGCACTGTTCGGCGCCGAGATGCCGGCCGGAGGCTTGCCGATCGCCCTGGGCATGGTGGTCAGCAATGTTGGTACGCTGGCCGCGCTGGGCAAGCTGCTGCCCGCCGGGCAGGGTCTCACCGAACGCGTGGTGACGGTGACCGGCTCCGGCGTGGCGCGGCCGGGCGACTATCGCGTGATCCTCGGCACGCCTCTGAAATTCGTGCTCGACTACGCCGGCGTGCCGGCGGTCGATGCGCTCGACGCCCGGCAGGTGATCCTCGGCGGGCCGATGATGGGCCAGGCCATCGGTTCGCTCGAGGTTCCGATCACCAAGGGCGTTTCAGGCGTGCTGGTGTTTCGCCACGAGGATATGGCGGCGCGCGAAGGGCGTCAGACCTATCCCTGCATCAAGTGCGGCGAGTGCGTCGAGTCCTGCCCGATGGGCCTCAATCCATCGACCCTGGGCATGCTTGCTGCAAAACGCGAATACGACCTGATGGGTGAGAAGTTTTTCCTCGGCGACTGCTTCGAGTGCGGCTGTTGCACTTACGTCTGCCCGTCCAATATTCCGCTGGTGCAACAGTTCCGCGTTGCCAAACAGATCCTGCGGGAGAGGGCGGTATGAACCAGCCCCTCATTGAAATCCGTTCCGCACCGCACGTGCAGGCGGCGAAGACCGTCGAGACCATCATGCGACACGTGGTGTACTCGCTGCTGCCGATCTGCGCGTTCTACGTCTTTCAGTACGGCGTTTCGGCGCTGGCGTCGATCCTCGTTGTCACGGCGGCCTGCCTGCTGACGGAGCGCTTCTTCGTCGGCACCGGGACGCAGGCCGGGCGCCTGTCGGACTACTCGGCGGTGATCACCGGGCTGCTCCTGGCGCTCACGCTGCCGCCGGGTTTTCCGCTGTGGATGGGCGCCGTTGCCGGCATCGTCGCCATCGCGCTGGGCAAGGCGCTTTTCGGCGGCATCGGCTTCAATGTATTCAATCCGGCACTGGTCGGCCGCGCCTTCGTCCAGGCGGCCTTCCCCACGGCGATCGCCACCTACACGCCATCCTTCCTGCCCGGCCGCTACACCGAGTTCATTCCTTCCACGTTGGCCTGGCCGCTGATGATTCCGGCGGATGCTGCCGCTTGGCTCAAGACGAAGAACCTCGATGCGCTGGCCGGCGCCACGCCGCTCGCAAAATGGAAATTCGACGGCGTACTGGCCAATGCCGACGAACTGCTGACATCGCTTTCGGGCAACATGGCGGTGGGTCCGGCGCCAGCGTTGATCCTGGTCTGCGGCGCCTATCTCGCGGCGCGGCGCTTCATGGACTGGCGCATTCCGCTGGCCATTCTCGGTAGCGCGGCCCTCACTGCCTGGTTGCTCTTCGCCTACGATGCGACACGCTATCCAAATCCTTTTTTCATGCTTTTTTCCGGCGGCCTGATTCTCGGCGCTGTTTACATGGCGACCGACATGGCGACTTCGCCGGTGACGCCGAAGGGCATGTGGGTCTATGGCGCGCTGATCGGTCTGTTGACGGTGGTGATCCGCTACTACAGCGGCCTGCCGGAAGGAGTGATGTACGCAATCCTGATCGCCAATGCCGCATCGCCCCTGATTGAGAAGATCACGCAGCCGGTGCCCTTCGGCCGCGGCGTGCTCGATCGCGCCAGGAAGCGCGCCTCCTATCCGCTAAATCCGGGCTACATCTCGCGCGAGGAAGCCAGCGCGGTAACGCCGAAGAAGCGCTTCCTGCCGAAAAAGCCGAAAAAATGACTACGCCATCTTCCCGGCACAGAACGATACCGATTGCCGTTGCCAGCGCCATGCCGCCAGCGCCGCCGGCTTCGCCTGCCATCGGCATGATCCGCACCCTTGGTTTGGTGTCGGCCATTTGCGGCCTGATCATCGTCGGTGCCTACCAGAGCACCTATGATGCCGTCGCCGCCAACAAAAGGATCGCCACCGAGCGCGCCGTGTTCAAGGTGATACCGGCGGCAAAATCGATTGCCGAGTACGTGACCCTGACGGGCGGAGGTATCGAGCGACGCGTCGGCGGCGGCGACGGCGCACTGGCGCCGGGTGCGGTGAAGTTCTTCGCGGCCTATGACGAGAGCGGCAAACTTGCCGGGATCGCCGCGGAAGGCGCGGCCAAGGGCTATGCCGACACGGTGCGCATCATGTTCGGCTATTCGCCGGCCTGCCAGTGCGTGGTCGGCATCGGAGTGGTCAACATGCGCGAGACGCCGGGCATCGGCGACAAGATCATCACCGACAAGGACTTCGTTGCCAACTTCAATGCCCTCGACACCAAGCTGAACAAGGAATTGTCGGCACTGGCCAACGAAGTCAGGACCGTCAAGCACGGGACCAAGACCAATCCCTGGCAGATCGACGCCATTTCCGGCGCCACCATCACCTCGCGCGCCGTCGGCCGCGCCATCAACGATTCGGCGCAGGCGCTGCTGCCGCGCCTGGTTCCCAACCTCGAAAAACTGGGGAGCAAATCATGAATATCAAAAACGCCCACCCCCCGTTCCACGGTCGACTTTGCACAGCCGACCGGCTGCACAGGCGCGGAGCAGTGCTCCGCGAATTCCCTGTTACGCCCCCCGCCCCGAGGGCGGGGGTGACTGAGGTTCAGGCGCTGTGCGCCTTCCGGTTTGTTGACTCGCCGCCTTCTTGGGACGGCCCGGCGGAGGCGGCATGAACACCGCAACCACATGGGACGACTTCATGGAGGGCATCTGGCGCCAGAATCCGGTGTTCGTCATGGTGCTGGGCATGTGCCCGACGCTGGCGGTCACGGTCTCGGCGGTGAACTCCATCTCGATGGGATTGGCCACGCTCTTTGTTCTGGTCTGTTCCTGCGGGCTGGTGTCGCTGCTGCGCAAGCTGGTGCCGAAGGAAGTGCGCATTGCCGTCTATATCGTGATCATCGCCACCTTCGTCACGGCAGTGGATTACGCGATTCAGGCGATCAGCCTGGCCCTCTACGACGCGCTGGGGGCGTTCATCCAGTTGATCGTGGTGAACTGCATCATCCTCGGCCGCGCCGAGGCGCATGCGGCGAAGAATCCGCCGCTGTCGGCCATGGTCAATGCCGCCGGGATGGGCATCGGCTTCGTCATCGGCTTGCTCGCGCTGGGCGTGGTGCGCGAGATTCTCGGCGCCGGCACGCTGTTCGGCGTGTCGCTGTTCGGCGCGGAATTTCAGCCCTGGGTCATCATGGTGCTGCCCCCCGGAGGCTTCTTTGTACTCGGCGGCTGGCTGTTGCTGTTCTCCTGGCATGCACGCAGGAAGCAGCGCAAACAGTCAGCCAAGCTCGGGGAGGTCACGCAAAATGCATGAGACCGCCTTCCAGATCTTCATCAATGCCCTGCTCGCCAATAATTTCGTGCTGGCGATGTTTCTCGGCCTTTGCCCCTTCCTCGGGGTCTCGGGCAAGCTCGATACGGCCTTTCCGATGGGGGTGGCGACCACATTTGTGATGCTGGTGGCTTCGCTCTGCGCCTATGGCCTGAACATGCTGCTAGGCTACTTGCACCTGGAGTTCCTGCGCCTGATCTCCTACATCGTGATCATCGCCTCGTCGGTGCAACTGGTCGAAATGGTGCTCAAGAAATACAGCCCGACGCTGTTCCGGGCACTCGGCATTTACCTGCCGCTGATCACCACCAACTGCGCCGTACTCGGCGTGGCGCTGTTCCAGACCGCTCGCGAATACGACTTCGTCCAATCGGTCACCTTCAGTGTCGGTGGTGGTGCCGGCTTCACGCTGGCGCTGGTGCTGATGGCCAGCGTGCGCGAGCGGTTGCAGCTTTCGAACATCCCCGACCTGGCTCAGGGCACCGCCCTGTCGCTGATGCTGGCAGGAATCCTGTCCCTGTCCTTCATGGGTTTTGCCGGGCTGGGTGGGTGATGGGCATTTATCTGACCACCATCGCCATCATTTTTGCCGTCACCTGCGGCGGGATTCTGGTCGATCGGCTCTATCGCGGTTTCGCCGCGAAGAATCCGCAGCTCGGCCCCTTCCGCGATACCAGCAAGTGCGGATGCTGTTCGGCCGGTAGCGGTTGCAGTGATTCTTCCTGCGCCACGGACAACCTGAACCCACTTGTCGTGCCACGTCGCTGATCAATTTTTTTCGGAGTCAAGACCATGCAGACCATCAAACCACCCGCGCCGCCCCCCGTCCGGAGCTATTCCGCCGTCCTCATGGAATCGCGCCGCCTTACTCCACCCAACTCGCGCGAGGAAGTGCGTCATATGGTATTCCGTGCCGAAGACCTGTCCTTCGATCCGGGGCTGGGCAACCTGATTCGCGTTCTCGCGCCCGGGCAGTTCGGGAATCCGTATCACGTGCGTCTGTATTCGATCATGGACCTGGAACGACGCGGTGATGCCACCGAGTTCGCGATCTGCGTGCGGCGCTGTTCCTACATCGATGAATTCAACGGCGAGCAGTATCAGGGGGTCGCGTCAAACTACCTGTGCGATATGCGTCCCGACGAAGTGCTGCAGTTTTCCGGGCCCGTTGGCTATCCGTTCGCCATTCCCGAGGACAAGAGTGCGGACATCCTGATGCTGGGCATGGGGACCGGCATCGCGCCTTTCCGCACCCTGATCCGGCAGATTTACGAAAAGATCGGCGGCTGGAAAGGCAGGGTTCGACTGTTCTACGGCGCCCGCAGCCCGCTCGAAATGCTCTACATGAACGACGAGAACAACGACCTGGCCAACTACTTCGATCAGCCGACCTTCAAGGCCTTTCAGGCCGTCAGTCCGCGGCCGGCATTGGATGCACCGGTGGCACTGGACAAGGCCCTGGAACAGCATGCGGCCGAAATCTGGGAGATGGTCCAGCGGCCGACCACCCGCGTCTTCGTCGCCGGCACCCAGGGCATGCTCGATGGCGTCGAAAGGGCCATGGTCGCGCTGGCCGGATCCGGGCGCAACTGGTTGAGTGTCGAGACGGCGCTCAAATCCAGCGGACGCTGGAGCGAAGTGCTGTACTAACGGCGGGTGGATGTCCGTCAGTCGTTGCCTGCTGACCAGCAGGCAGTCCGGGCGCTGCTACGGTTTGCGAATAAAGACCGCACATGCGCCCTCTTTGGGACAAAGGAGCGCTCGCACCAGCCGCTCCGGCATGCTTTCCTGCCAGGACGAGTCGGTCGGATAGGAGTAGATGCGGATATGCCACACGGCGCGGGATTCGCGAACCAACTGGATATTGGTCTTGTACATCCTTTCCAAAGTCGCGCCCGAGCCGCGATGTAGTTCCTGGTGCAAAGCCTCCAGAAAGGCTTCGGAGGGCGGGTCGGGCAAGGCCGCATAAGACAGGTCGCGGTCAGCAATGCAACGGATGTAGGGAGTTAGAAGCGGTCCATCGCCAGTGCCGATCCAGCAGTCGAAGCCGACACCACTGGAGGTACTTTCCGGGGTCTGGGAAAAGGCCGGGCCGGTGGTGCCCAGAATGCTGAAAACCATGGCAACCCAAATGCATTTCATGGCTTTATCATACAATATTCTGGATCCACCAGGCATTGCGAATGCGTCTTCGGTGCCTGTTCGCTGCGACTTCGCCGCCGGGTGTACTATTTTTTCAGGTAGGGCACGTAGGCCATGTCCGTCCGGGCGATGTGATTGCATAGCCAGTGATTGAGAAAGCGTACCGTATCCAGCGAGATGTCCTCGCCGATCGACTTGAGCTGGAGTTCCTCCAGTCTGGCGCGAAACTCGGCATGCTGTGCGATGTGCTGCTCGAGGTCAGGATAGTCGGCCGCCCGCATCAGGGCTTCCTCGGCGGCGAAGTGTTCGCGCATGTAGTGTTTCAGGCGGGTGACCACATAGACGCCGAAAAGCGTCCGCTCCTCCACAGTCGCATTCTCCAGCTCGGCCAGCCACTGGAAAATTTCCTTGTGCTGCTCGTCGAGCTTGGGCACGCCGGTGCTGAGATCTGGGGTCCATTCGATCATGTCCGGAATGTTAGCAGTTGTGGGTATCGATATGGGCAGGGCATTTGAAATCGCGGATTCTCCTGCGCTGCGCGTCGCGCGTCCCGCGATTGCTTTCGATGTCGCTTAGCGGTGTGTTGGCCGCGGATCCAGCGCTTTGAGCAAGGTCACAAACAAGGTATCGGGATCGAAGGGCTTGATCAGGTAGTCGTTCATCCTAAAAACGGCAGTTACCCGATTCCATTCGCATGATTTGCGAGAAATCGGTGCGTTTGAGACGGCCCGATTCGGGCGATGGTCTGCTTGATATGGTCGCAGCACAAAGTCCAGACGGTCGTTGCGTTGAACTGCTCCGCAGCACGG
>CAMBRI010000045.1 GCA_945870205.1 Sulfuritalea hydrogenivorans sk43H
CGGCCAAAGGGCGAGTCGAAGGCCACAAGCTGATCGCCGCGTTCGATGGTGGCCGCTTCGTCGTAGGCTTCGTCCCCGTTCTTGAAGCCGAACAGGTGGATCTTGTCGTAGCGCGCCACGCGATCGCCTTGCGGGTCGAACACGAGGCAGCTGTTGCGCAGCTTGGCAGGATCCTTTGCAAGCAGTGGAATCGAACCGCCGATCAGCCACAGTCCGTGCCTACGGGCTGCATCGGCGAGGAAGTCCTGTATCGGGCCGCTGCCATCCGTTTCGCGCGCCGTGAGCCGGTCAGCGTCCGTGGCGCCGATTAGCGGGAAGTACTCGGGCAGGGCGACCAGTTGCGCTCCTGCCGTCGCCGCCTCGCCGATCAGGCGGTCGGCGGTGGCCAGATTGGGCGCCACGTCCGGGCCTGAAATCATTTGTACGGCGGCGATTTTCATGAAAACGCCACCGCAGGAATTTTGCCGTTCATTTGTTTTCCTCGACGGGCTTCTGCTTTCCCAGTTTATCCACCTTCGGGTCGGCCCAACTGCCGGTTACCGCGTATTCGAAAGCAAAGGCCTGGTCGAGGGGATCCTTGAACAGCTTTTGTGCCACCCAGACCACGGCCCCGGCGACGGGGTTGGCGATCATAGCGCCGACCGCAATCGATTCGCCCACCGCTGGTTGCACGCGGACCTTGAGGTTCTGCGTTTCGGCGCCGAGATTGACCGCGCCGCTCATCAGCACTTTTGCCGAAGGCCCCTGGATCTGCAATTCCTTGGTTTCCATGACGCCGCGCGTGACAGCAAACTGGCCGCCGATGCTGTCGAAGGCAAAGCCTTCACTGAAGACGTCACGGAAGTCCAGCGTAATCCGGCGCGGCAAGGACTGCAGGCTGAGTATGCCCAGCAGGCGGCCGACACCGGGTTCGAGTTTGACGAATTGCCCGCCGGAAGCGTCTAGCTTGAGGTTGCCGGCCAGCGTCGGATAGTCGATGGTGAACGGTGAGCCGCTCCACGAAAGATTGCCAGAAAGGCTTGCTGTGCCTCGTCGCACCGCGTCCGGATGACCGATCCGTGCCAGCATTTTTTCGATGCTCTTTGCCCCGAGCTTGAATTCGATGCGGGTATCGGGTTGGGTCGGGCTGCGCCGCCAGCGGCCGGAGGCTTCCAGCGTGCCGTCATCGTTTTTGGCGTCGATCTTTGCGTCCCAGGAACCCTCGCGGTTTTCCGCCGCGATGCGCACCGAGCCCAGCGCCCTATCCTTGAACGACAGTTGGTCGACGCTGACGTCGAGCGCCGGAATCCTGTCAATGACCTCACTGGTTTTTGCCTGGAGTGCTGCCGGCGTGGACACGGCCTCCGGAATCGAAAACTGGCCGATGCGACCGGTCAGCTTGCCGCCGCCGGCGCTGCTCCATTCGAAATTGCCGGCCAACTCGCGACTTTTCAGGTCGAAGCGGGTAGTGCTCCCGCCCTCTGTCCGGCTGCCGTTGATGCGTACCTCGTGAAAGCCCTTGTCCAGCAGCGTCAGGTTGCTCGCACGCAAGTCGAACTGTGCGGCGGGCAGGGGCGGCAACCCCAGCTCGCCCTGTCCGTTCCCGCTGCCCGCGCCGTTCGACAGGCTGCGCCAGAAATCGACGTTGATTTCCGGCAGATTGACAGCAACCAGGAGGTTGCGCTCAGGCAGGCTAGCGTTGACTTCGCCTACGGCGAGCAGGCCGCGCGTGATGACAGGCGGATTGACATCATGGCGCCGTACCACCTGGAAACGCAAGGCGCGGCCCAGGCTGATGTCGAACATGTCCTGTGCAGGTGCGGGAGTCATTCCTGCGGCGGAGCCAAGGACAGCATCCCTTGCGGACGGCGCTCGCACTGCCGCGCCAGCCGGGCGGGGCGTTGTGGCACGCACGGCAGGCTCCGGCGGCGCCTTGCGTTCGAAGCTGAAGGACAGGACATCCATTGCGGACTTGTTGAAAGGCTCGGGCAGACTTGATGACAGCCCCACCAGATTCGATGTCAGCTTCACCTCTGCCGTCTTCTTGCGCACGCGCACGCTGCCGGCCCATTTCGTGCTGCCGGCCAGATGATCGAAGATGGGCTGCGGGAACTGGCGGCGCAGGGTGGCGATGCTGATTTCTCCGTTGGCATTGACCTGGACATTGCCGTCCCCGGCCGTCCTCACATCGACATTCAACGGCGAACCGAGCAGGGTGCCGCGTATGCCGCGCGCCTCGAGATGATCGGTCGAGAAGCGCAGCGTACCGCGTACATCGGCCAGTGGCGGCAGATCGCTGTCGACCGTCAGTCGGTTGCCGTCGAAGCGATAACTGCCATCGACCCGCGAATTGGCCAGCATGCGCAGCGGCAACAGCAGTTTGATGTCAAGCTCACCCGTGCCTTCAGCCTTCATTTCTTCGGTGAAATGATCGATGCGCTCGCCAACCGGGCTGGATTCGATGAAGCGCAGGAAATCCGCCGTCGATCCGGCGGCCTTGCCGGTGACTGTAAGCATGCCGTCGCCATGCTCCATGTCGGCCATTTCCGCGCGCACCTCGCGCAGGCCGACACCGAAGATCCTGCCGCTCTTGCCGGTGATCAGCATGCGCTGGCCGGCAAACAGCAATTCGCCTTCGATTGCGTTGATTTCCGGCCAACTCTCGGCATAACGCAGCGTCGCGTCGCGGAACTTGCCGCGCACCTCGAAGACGCCACCCTTGCCGTCGCGGAAGGGAAACTGGTAGAGGTCGCCGCGCAGCTTCAGGGTAACTTCGCTGGCCTTGCCGCCGACAATGGCCGTCCGCAGCCAGTCGCGAACGTTCTTGCCGACCGCCAGAGGTATGTAGCGCCAGACGGCGTCGCCACTGCCGCGCGTGAGGCGTGCATCGAGATCGAGCATGCCCGGTCCTTCGCCCAGAGCCCGCCAGTTGCCGTGGGCGTCGCCGGCGGCATCCTTGTTGTGGAATGCGGCCTTTTGCAGATTTACCCGCAAGCCATCAGCGGCAGATTTCCAGTCGAGGTCGGCGGAAAAAGCTTCCAGGTCCAGCCTCGGATCGGCAAATACCGTGGGCAGTTCGAAGGCTGCTCTTTGGCCGTCGAGCCGCATGCTGCCGCTCGTTTCATTGCCCTCGATGTTTCCATTGACGCCGGAAATCCCCGGGACCGGCCCCAGGGCTGTGAGCCCGAGGCCCTCGAAGCGGCTCTTGACGCTCCATTTCGTGATTGTCCCGCCGCTTTCGGGCGCACCGGTCCAGGCCAGCGTCAGCTCGAAGACACGGCCACGTGGTGCATGGCGGGCGAGGCGGGCGCGCAGTGTGTCGTCCAGCGGCAGATGCGCTGCGAGTTGCGCCAGAGAATGGAGGTCGAGGCCGTTGGCGGTAGCCGTGCCCCGCGGCGGCCGGTTTGCGGCCGGATTCTGCCAGACCAGTTTCAGGTCAGTGGGTTGCAGCGCAATTCCGTCACGGGTCGCCAGGGTCAGCTGCTTCAGTTCGACCTCAAAGCCGCCGTCCAGCCGGCGTCCGGCCAGACGTCCTTCGAGTTGCACCAGATCCAGTTCGGGCAGATCGCGGCGCAGTTGCAGTCGCACGTCGGCCAGCCGGACATCGGCGGTAGTGGAAATCAGCTGCTTGTTGGCAAATCCCAGCCACAGCCGCAAGGCGCCGCTGCCTTGCGGCAAGGCCACCGGATAGTCGACCCAGGTGCGCCAAACGGCGAGGTCGGCATAGTCCAGTTCGGCGTAGACCTCGCCCTTCCAGGCATCGAGCTGGTCGAGGTCGAGCCCCTTGAAGTCGCCGCGGATGTCAATCCGTGCGGCGAGTTGGCGCGGCGGGTCGGCAGTCAAACCGAAGCGATGCCGGCTGCCGCGATTGTCGAGTTGAAAGTTCAGGCGCTTCAATTCCAGCGGAGGCGCGTTGCGCAACTCGTCTTGCCAGGTTATGCCGGCATTGCGGATGATGACGCGATCCTGCACCAGCAACCACTCCGAAAAACCGTCCTCGTCCCCTGGCTGCGGCGTGATTTCCAGTCCGGCGGCAAATAAGCGGCCCTTGGCATCCCGCCGCAGCAGCAAGGTTGGCGCGTTCAACTCCAGCCGTGCCAGACGCAACTGGAAATGCCACAGGGAGCTCCAGGAAAGCTCGGCTTCGACCTGGTCGAAGGCCAGCGCCGGACGGCCCTGAGCGTCACGAATCTCGAATCCGTCGAGCTCGAGTGCCGGCCGCAGCCCGGCCCAATGCGCCTCAATCTTGCGTATGCCTACGGGGCGATTGATCGCGGTGCTGATCAGTTGCTCGACATCGCTGCGGTAACTCTCGATTTGCGGCAGGATCGCATAGCGCAAGGCCAGCAGCAGCAGGGCGAAGGCGAAGTAGCCCAGCGTCAGCCCCCAGCCGAGTACGCGCAGCAGGACTCGCAGCCAGGAAGGGGCTCGCGGCGGCAGGCGCAGACGGCTAAGCAGGCGAGAAATGATGGACGTGGAAGCTCTTGATGCGGACATTAAGGAGGCGCGTCTTGGCCCGCGCTAAAATGGGCCGTCACAGCACTCAGGCCATAAATTCTAACCGATGCCCTTCCTTGCAGATATCGCCGAAACATCCCCTTACCTTGGGCGCCTGATGGCCGCCAGACCGGAACTGGCGGCGGAAGTAAAAGCCGCGCTGGAACAACCGGTCACTGCCGTCGAGTTATCCGCCTGGCTTGCGGCGCAAGCCGTCACCGAGGGCAATCTCAAGGCGCTGCTGCGCCAGCTCAAGCAGCGGGCCTACGCCCGCATTGCCGCACGCGACTTGGCAGGGCTGGCGCCGCTGTCCGAAGTGACGGAGTGCATGACCCTGATTGCGGAACTGGCGGTGAGCAAGGCGGTGGAAGTCCTCAGTCTCGGCCTGGTCGAGCGACACGGCCAGCCGCGCGGCGCCGATGGTCGGGTGCAGGAAATGATCGTGGTCGGCATGGGCAAACTGGGTGGGCGCGAGTTGAATGTCTCATCAGACATCGACCTGATTTTTGTATTTCCGGAAGATGGCGATACCGATGCGACAGGCAGCAGTTCGCGGGCGATTTCAAATTTCGAGTTTTTCACCCGTCTCGGCCGTGGTCTGATCAACGCGATTGCCGACGCGACCGAAGACGGGCGGGTGTTTCGCGTCGATATGCGCTTGCGACCCAACGGCGATTCCGGGCCGCTGGTGTGCTCTTTTGAAATGCTGGAAAACTACTTCATCACCCAGGGCCGCGAATGGGAGCGCTATGCCTGGATCAAGGCGCGGCCGCTGACCGGAAGCCGCCACGACGAACTGGAGAAAGTCCGCCATCCCTTCGTCTTTCGCAAGTATTTCGATTTTGGCGCGATCAATGCGATGCGCGAATTGCACGCGCAGATTCGCCGTGAGGTGGCGAAAAAGGACATGGCCGACAACGTTAAGCTCGGTCCCGGCGGGATTCGCGAAATCGAGTTCATCGCCCAGGTCTTTCAGCTGATACGCGGGGGGCGCGATACGCCGCTACAGATCAAGCCGACGCAGTCGGTGCTGAAACTGCTGGCCGAGCGCGGAATCCTGACGCCCGACGCCGCCGCCGAACTCGCGGCGGCCTATATCTTTCTGCGCCGGCTGGAGCATCGCCTGCAATATCTCGACGATGCCCAGACGCACAGCCTGCCGACCGATGCCGGCGACCGCCAGCGCGTGACCAAGGCGATGGGTTTCGCCAGCTTCGAAGCCCTGCTCGAAGAACTGGACGATCACCGCGCCACCGTTTCGCGACATTTCGAGCAGGTGTTTGCCGATCCGAATCACGGTCAGCATGCCTTGGCGGCGCTTTGGCAGGACGCCGGTAGCGGCGACCACGATGACCGCTTCGAGGGCCTGGGTTATCGCAATCCGCCAGCCGCCGCACAACGCATGGCGGCGCTGCGCGCCGGGCCGCTCTACCAGCAGATGTCGCAGGACATCCGCAGCCGTTTCGATGCACTCGTGCCGCGCCTGATCGAAGCCGCCGCGGCACTGCCGAATCCGGATGAAACGCTGTCGCGCGGTGTCGATCTGCTCGAGTCGATATCACGGCGTGCGGCCTATCTGGCTCTGCTGCAGCAGTATCCGCAGGCACTGCAGAAAGTGGCGCAACTGGTCAGCAGTTCGAGCTGGGCGGCAAGCTACCTGCAACGCCATCCGATCCTGCTTGACGAACTGCTCGACCCTCGCCTGCTCGACGCCGTACCGGACTGGACGGCCTTTCGCGCTCATCTGGCGACGCGACTTGCAGCACTGGAACCCGACACCGAGCAGCAGATGGACACCCTGCGCGAAGTCCATCACGCCCAGGTCTTCCGCCTTCTGACGCAGGACGTCGCAGGCCTGTTAACCGTCGAAAAGCTGGCCGACCATCTTTCGGAGCTTGCCGACATCCTGCTCGATGCTGCGATCAGCGGCGCCTGGAAGAAAATATCCCGACGCCATAGCGAGGCGCCGCGGTTTGCCGTCATCAGCTACGGCAAGCTGGGCGGCAAGGAGCTGGGCTACGCCTCCGATCTCGACCTGGTGTTCCTCTTCGACGATCCGGCGCCCGAGGCGGGTGAAAACTACGGACGGCTCGGTACCCGGCTCAACACCTGGCTCTCGGCGCAGACCTCGGCCGGACAACTGTTCGAAACCGACTTGCGGCTGCGGCCCAACGGCGACTCCGGCCTGGCCGTGAGTTCCATGGAGTCCTTCCGCAAATACCAGCTCGAATCGGCCTGGGTCTGGGAGCATCAGGCCCTGACCCGTGCCCGTTTTTCGGCCGGCGATCGCGCGGTCGGAGATGCCTTCGAGCGCATCCGCTGCGAGGTGCTGCGCCAGCAGCGCGATTTGGCCAAGTTGCGCGAGGAGGTGCTGGCGATGCGGCTGAAGATGGTCGATGCCCACGGCACCAAAGGCGACGAGCGCGAACGCGTATTCGATCTCAAGCACGATCCCGGCGGGTTGGTCGATGTCGAGTTCATGGTGCAGTACCTGGTGCTGGGCTATTCGCACCAGTTCCCTGAACTGACCGGCAATCTGGGCAACATCGCGCTGCTGAAAATAGCCGCCGACCTCGGCCTGATCCCGCCGGACCTGGCGGAAACGGTGCGCAACGCCTATCGCGACTACCGCCGCATGCAGCATGAACTGCGCCTGAACGCCGCGCGCGCAAGGGTTGCGCCGGATCTGGTGCAGCAGCGCGTCGACGCGGTGCGTGAGTTGTGGCGTATTGTTTTTGAACCTTGAACCCATTTCCGGAGTGATTCATGCCAGTCAATTACGCGACCCCCAAGCCAGAAGCCCTGTTTGCCGTGGCCGGCGTGCGCCTCGGCACCGCTGAGGCCGGTATCCGCAAAAAGGACCGGCGCGACCTGACGCTGATCGAGTTCGCGACGGGCAGCCGCGCTGCCGGCGTATTCACCCAGAACCGCTGTTGTGCGGCGCCGGTCACGCTCTGTCGTGAGCACCTGGCGGGCGACGGCAGTCTGCGTGCGCTGGTGATCAACACCGGTATCGCCAATGCCGCCACCGGCGAGCAGGGCATGCGCGCCGCGCGGGAAACTTGCGCGGCGGTGGCCGCGCTGCTGGGCTGCAAAGCTGACGAGGTGCTGCCGTTTTCCACGGGCGTGATCCTCGAGCACTTGCCGGTGGAACGCCTGATCGCCGGCCTGCCCGCCGCGCAGGCCGATCTGGCGGCCGATCACTGGCATGCCGCGGCGCATGCCATCATGACCACCGACACCGTGGCCAAGGCGGCATCGCGCCGCATCGAACTGGATGGCAAGACCATCACGGTCACCGGCATCAGCAAGGGTGCCGGCATGATCCGCCCCAATATGGCGACCATGCTCGGTTTCGTCGCCACCGACGCGGGGATTTCTGCCGGCCTGCTGCCGCAACTGGCCAGGGACGCGGCGGACCAGAGCTTCAATTGCATCACGGTCGATGGCGACACCTCGACCAATGATTCCTTCGTCGTCATCAGTACCGGCGCTGCCGGACTCGACGTCGATGCCGCGTCCCCGCACTGGCTGGTCTTGCGCTCCGCGGTGATCGCGGTGGCGCAGGAATTGGCGCAAGCCATCGTGCGCGACGGCGAGGGCGCGACCAAGTTCATCACGATTGATGTTGGCGGCGGTGCCGCGGTGGCGGAATGCCGCAAGGTGGCCTATGCCATCGGCCATTCGCCGCTGGTGAAGACGGCCTTTTTTGCTTCCGACCCCAACCTCGGCCGCATCCTCGCGGCGATCGGCTATGCCGGCATCGAGGATCTCGACGCCGCTGGCGTGAAGGTCTGGCTCGGCAGCGGCGGCACCGAGGTGCTGGTTTCAGAGGCCGGCGGTCGTGCGGCCAGCTACCGCGAAGAGGATGGCGCGCGCATCATGAAGGAGGCCGAAATTACGGTGCGCATCGATCTAGGTCGCGGCGCGGCCGCGGCCACGGTGTGGACCTGCGATTTCTCTTATGATTATGTCAAGATCAACGCCGATTACCGTTCCTGAGGACGCCATGACCATCCAAGACCAGCAACGTTTCGACCGGGCCATCGCCCTGTTCGATGCCGCCAATGCCGCCGACCCGAACCAGGACGAGGGCCAGCCCAAGGAACTGCTCTACGCCAAACGCATGACAGAAATGATAGGTCGCTATGCGCCGGATGCCAGCGAAGCGGCCCGGCTCGCGGTGCATGCGCAGCACATCAAGCGCTGGACCGTGCCGCGTAATAGCTACCCGATGAGCAAGGAAGGCTACCTGGCCTGGCGCACCGGGCTCTACAAGTTCCACGCCGAAACCGCCGGCGAACTGATGCTGCAGGCCGGCTACGACCAGGCGATGATCGACAAGGTCAAGATGGCGGTAGGCAAGCGCCAGCTCAAGGTGAACCCGGATACGCAGATGATGGAAGATGTCACCGACCTGGTATTCATTGAGCACTACATGCTGGGCTTTGCCGGGAAGCATGCCGAATACACCGAAGAGAAATGGCTCGAGATCGTGCGCAAGACCTGGAAAAAGATGTCTGGGCGCGCCCACGAGTTCGCCACCGGCGGAGGAATAAAGCTGCCTGAGTCGCTGGTGCCGCTGATTCTCAAGGCGATTTCAGAGGAGAAATGACATGAACGTCGGATTCATAGGACTGGGCCTGATGGGTCGCCCGATGGCCCTGCATCTCGAAAAGGCCGGCCATGCGCTGCACCTGTGGGCGCGCCGGCCTGAGTCGCTGGCACCGTTCATGGACAAGGCGGCCGCGATCAATGCCAGGACCCATGCCACGCCGGCCGAAGTCGCGGCAAATGCTGATGTAGTGATTGTCATGGTCGCCGATGCGCCCGACGTTGAGAAGGTCTGCCTCGGCGTGGATGGTCTTGCCAGCGGCGCCATGCCCGGCCTGATCGTGGTCGACATGTCGACCATCAATCCGAATGCGGCACGCACCATCGGCCTGCGCCTGGCCGAGAAGGGCATCGCCTTTGTCGATGCGCCGGTGTCGGGCGGCGAGACCGGGGCGATCAACGCGGCGCTGACCATCATGGTCGGCGGTGCGCCCGAGGCCTTCGAGAAAGTGAAGCCCCTGCTGGAGAAAATGGGCAAGTCGGTGACGCTGATCGGTGATTCGGGCGCCGGGCAGGTGGCCAAGGCCTGCAACCAGATCCTCACCGGTGTGGGCGTCCTCGCGGTGGCGGAAGCCTTCAATTTTGCGGCGAAGAGCGGCGTCGATCCGGCCAAGGTGAGGGAGGCCTTGCTGGGCGGTTTTGCCTATTCGAAGATTCTCGAAAACCATGGCCAACGCATGCTTGACCGCAACTTCAAGCCCGGCTTCAAGGCCTGGATGCACCAGAAGGACTTGCGCATCGTGATGGAAGAGGCGCATCGCATGGGCCTCATGCTGCCCTCGGCGGCTGCGACGGCGCAGGTGTTCAATGCCATCGTCGGCAGCGGCATGGGCGAGAACGATTCGATCTCGGCGCTGATGCTGCTGGAGAAGATGAGCAATCCCTCAGGCTGATCGAGCGTTTCGGCACGCCATGAATATCGGCTTTATCGGTTTCGGCACCATGGGCCTGCCCATGGCCGGCCATCTGATTAAGGCGGGACATGTGCTTCATGTCTGGAGTCGGCGCGCCGCCAGCGTCGACTCTCTGGTCGAGCGGGGTGCGCAGTGTTGTGCGTCGCCCGAGGCAGTGGCGGCGGCTTGCGACATCGTATGCACCAATGTCACGGCCAGCGCCGATGTCGAGGCACTGGCTGCTGCCATGGCACCGGGATTCGCTCCCGGTGCGATCCACTTGGATTTTTCGACCATTGCGCCAAGCGCGGCACGACGGATTGCGGCGATGCATGCGTCGGTTGGTGTCGAGTTCGTCGATGCACCAGTGTCCGGCGGCGGCCTCGGCGCGCGCAATGCGACGCTGGCCATCATGTGGGGCGGCAAGGCAGTCTTGGCGCCACGCCTCGATGCCGTATTCGCGGTGCTGGGCAAGACCGTCGTGCATGTCGGCGAAACAGGCGCCGGGCAAGTGGCCAAGGCCTGCAACCAGATGATCATGGTCGCGGCGATCGAGGCCTGTGCCGAAGCGGCGCGGCTGGCGGCAGGTGCCGGGGTGGATTTCGCCAAGGTACGCACGGCGATGCTGGGCGGCTCGGCCGGTTCGCGGGTGCTCGATGTTTTCGGCGGCCGCATGGCGGCGCGCGACTTTGCCGCCGGGGTCGAGGCCCGCCTGCACCACAAGGACTACGCGCTGCTGATGGACGAGGCGACGCGGCTCGGCGCCGCCCTGCCGGTGAGCACCGCGGTATGGCAGCAGTTGAACGCACTGATGGGGCAGGGCATGGGCTGCGCGGATACGTCCTCGTTGCTGCGGGTGCTCGAATCCGGCGCCACACAGGCGGCGCGATGAGCAGCCGCGCGATTGGAGTACCGAAAAAGAAGTCGGTGCTCGAACTCAACGCGATATTCGAGAATGCCACGGTCGGCATTCTGTTCACCCACAATCGCCAGCTGATGCAGGCCAATCGTTTGTGTGCCGAGATGTTCGGCTACGCGCTGGACGAGTTCATCGGCCAGTCGGCGCTGATTCTGTACCTGGATCAGGAGGCCTACTCTGCCCTTGGGCGGGTGGCCGGACCGGTCTTGGCGGAAGGACGCTCGTTCCGCACCGAAACCCAGCTCAAGCGCAGGGACGGAACCCTGTTCTGGTGTCGCGTTTCGGCCAAAGCGGTCGATCCAGATCACCCGCGCGACGGCACCCTGTGGATCATCGAGGATATTGCCGAAGACCGCCTGATGATAGAGGCGCTGGAACGCAGCACGCGCGAGCTGACGGCCATCCTGGATACGGCGTCGGTCGGCATTGGCGTCGTGCGCGACCGCATTTTCATTCGCTGCAATCGGCGTTTCGAGGAATTGTTCGACCTGCCAGCGGAGTCGCTGGTGGGGCAGTCGGCACGACGTCTGTTCGACAGCGACGAGGAGTACCAGCGTATTGGGGAGCAGGTCTACGCCGAGTTTGGCGCCGGCCAGGTGCATCATCGCGAGCAGCTTCACCACCGGCCCGACGGCAAGGCACGCTGGCTGCGCATCAGCGGTAGCGCCTTCGATGCGGCAAATCCGCATGCGGGCTCGGTCTGGCTGACCGAAGATTTTACGGCGACACGCGAAGCCGAAGAGCGGGCGCGGCAGGCCTTCGATGAACAGCAATTGATCTTTGACAATGCGGCAGTAGGCATCATGTTCGCGCGCGACCGCACGGTGCAAAGCTGCAATCGCAAACTGGCGGAGATTTTCGGCTACCAGCCGGAGGAACTGGCCGGACGCTCGACGCGCGTGTTCTATCTAAGCGAGGAAGACTACCAGCGGCACGGCAGCCAGGTTCTCCCGATCGTCATGGCGGGGGCTACCTATGTCGGCGAGACCAGGGTACGACACAAGAGTGGCAAGTCATTCTGGGTGCGCGCCACCGGGCGGCAGGTCGCCAGCCATGCGCACAGTGTCGATCTCACCTGGATTTTCGAGGATGTTACCGAGCGCCATCAGGCAGAGGAGGCCTTGCTGCGCGCCCATGAGGAGTTGGAGCAGCGCGTGGTCGAACGTACCGCGGAGCTGGCAGACGCCAATTCCCAGCTACAGGAAGAAGTCTTCGAGCGGATGCAGGCCGAACAGCGCATCTGGCAGGTTGCCCACCATGACAGCCTGACCGGCCTGCCCAATCGCGCCCTGCTGCATGACCGGTTGCAGCAGGCCCTGGCCCAGGCTCAGCGCGGCCGCTATCGCGTCGCGGTGATGTTCCTCGACCTCGATCGTTTCAAGAGCGTCAACGATACGCTCGGCCACGCCATCGGCGACGAGTTGCTGAAGCATGTGGCGGAGCGCCTGACCAGCGTCGTGCGCGCAGTCGATACCGTGTCGCGCCTGGGGGGCGACGAGTTCGTGGTCGTCCTGCACGAGGTGAACTCACCCGATGACGCGGTGCAGGTAGCCGAAAAGATCATGGCCGTGCTGGCTTCAGCGGTAAGCATCGACAGCCATCAACTGCGGGCGACGCCGTCGATCGGCATCAGCATTTACCCGGATGACGGCGAGGAAGTGTTCGCCCTCATGAAGAATGCGGACACCGCGATGTATCACGCCAAGGCGGCGGGCCGCAACAACTTCCAGTTCTTCGCGCGCAAGATGAACGAGCAGGCGGCGCATTTCTTCAACCTCGAAAACAGGCTGCGCCAGGCCGTCGCGAGCGGACAGTTGCTGCTGCACTATCAGCCCCTGATCGATTGGCCGCGCCGCGCCGTTTGCGGCCTGGAAGCGCTGGTGCGCTGGAACGATCCGGAACGCGGATTGATCGAACCGGCCGAGTTCATCCCTATCGCTGAGGAAACCGGACTCATTGTGCCCATCGGTGACTGGGTGCTGGCCGAGGCGCTGCGGCAGAATCGAGCGTGGCAGCAGGAAGGGCGGCCACTGCTGCCGGTATCGGTCAACCTTTCGCCGCGCCAGTTCCGCCAGAAGGATCTGGTCGACACGCTGCGTCGGACGCTGACGGAAACGGGACAGCCAGCCCGGCTGCTGGAGCTTGAAATCACCGAGTCGACCCTGATGCACGACATCGACGAAACCCAGGCCAGGCTCGAGGAAATTGCGGCCATGGGCGTGCGGTTGGTGATCGATGATTTCGGCACCGGGTATTCGAGCCTGAGTTACCTCAAACGTTTCCCGGTGCACAAGCTCAAGGTTGACCAGAGTTTTGTACGCGATCTCACCGTCGATCGCGATGACGCCGCCATTGTCACCGCCATCATCGGGCTGGCCAGGAGTCTTGGACTCGACACGCTGGCCGAGGGTGTAGAAACCGTCGCGCAAAGGGATGTTCTGCTTGGGTTGGGCTGCGAACGATTTCAGGGCTATCTGTTCGCCGGCGCGCTGCCGCCGGCCAGCGCTGATGGAATTTTCGAGCCGCTGGCACGGGCGGGCTCTCAGGCATAATGGCAGCATCAATCGATAAACATCATGGAGCAAATCAATGAGTCAGATCACCACGGAAAGCGGCCTTGGCATCGAAGAAATTCTGGTCGGCGAAGGAGCGGAAGCCTGTGCCGGGCAAATGGTTTCGGTGCACTACACGGGTTGGCTGACTGACGGTACGAAATTCGATTCGAGCAAGGACCGCAACGAGCCTTTCGAGTTTTCGCTTGGCGGTCGGCAGGTGATAGCCGGCTGGGATGAGGGTGTGCAGGGAATGAAGATCGGCGGCACGCGCAAACTGACGATACCGCCTGCTCTCGGTTACGGCGCGCGCGGCGCGGGCCGGGTGATTCCGCCCAACGCTACGCTGGTATTCGAAGTGGAATTGCTCGGGCTGGGTTGAGCTGACAAGCCACCGCTGTGCTGCCTGCGACGGTTGAGGATACGACCCGGGTTGCCGCTGGCGGAGCGCTATGAATCATTTCCTCTTTTCCCGGCTGCCCAACGTCGGCACCACGATTTTTACCGTCATGTCGCGCCTGGCGGCGGAACACGGGGCGATCAACCTGTCGCAGGGCTTTCCCGATTTTTCGCCCTCGCCCTTCCTGCTCGAGCGCGTCACCCATCATATGGCCGCCGGCGCCAACCAGTATCCTCCCATGGCAGGTGTGCTCCCGCTGCGCGAGGCCATTGCGGAAAAGGTGGCGCGACTTTACCTCGCCAGCTATGACCCGGAAAGCGAAGTGACGGTGACTGCCGGGGCGACCCAGGCGATCTTCACTGCCATCGCGGCCTGCGTCAGACCGGGCGACGAGGTGATCGTGTTCGCTCCGGTATATGACTCCTACGTACCGGGCATCGAGCTCAATGGCGGCCACGCGGTGTACGCGCATTTGCGCTTTCCCGAGTTCATGCCGGACTGGGATGAGGTGCGGGCACTGATTACGCCGCGCACGCGCATGATCATCATCAATTCACCGCATAACCCGAGCGGTTCGGTGTGGTCGGCTGATGACATGGCGATGCTGGAAACCCTGGTGCGCAATACCAAGATAGTCGTGGTCAGCGACGAGGTCTATGAGCACGTGGTATTCGACGCGCTGGAAGGTGACAGGGGCAAACTGCTGCATCAAAGCGTGACCCGCTATCCGGGGCTGCGCGAACGCAGTTTCGTCGTCTCCAGTTTCGGCAAGACCTATCACGTCACCGGCTGGAAGGTGGCTTATTGCCTGGCCCCCCGTGCGTTGATGACCGAGTTTCGCAAGGCGCACCAGTTCATCGTCTTCACCGTGCACCATCCGGCGCAGCTTGCCCTGGCCGATTTCATGCGAGAGCATCCTGAGTTCGCCGACAACCTCGCCGGTTTCTATCAGGCCAAGCGAGATTTCTTTCGCCGGCAGCTCGAGGGTTCGCGCTTTGTCCTGTTGCCCTGTGCCGGCACCTATTTCCAGTTGGCGACCTATGCCGCCATCAGCGACGAGCCGGATACCCACTTTGTGCAACGCCTGACCACCCAACACGGGGTCGCCGCCATTCCCGTTTCGGCTTTCAATCCCGATGGCGACGACCAGCGCGTGATCCGTTTTTGTTTTGCCAAGAACGAAGCGACACTTGCGGCGGCGGGGGAGCGGCTGCGCGCACTGTAGTCGTCGCAAAGCAGGCGCCGTGTCGTCCATCGCATATCTCGCAAGGGATACCGTCTCCGCGTCCCGCGGAGACATAAAAAAGCCCCGATGCTTTTGGGCATCGGGGCTGAAACCAGCCCTTTTGCAGGGCCGGAGGAGGAGACGTTGTTAAAGTTGCTTAGGCGGCTTTCTTGGCCTTCGGAGCGGCGGCGCCGTTGCCGACAGCCTTGACGGTCGCGGTGGTGGCGGCGGCGACGTTGGCTTCAGCGATTTCGGCGACTTGCTTGGCAGCCTTGGTCATGCTGTCATAGGCCGAGTTGGCGGCGGCGATTGCCGACTTCACGGCAGCGACGGCGACATCGGAACCAGCCGGGGCGTTCTTGACGGCCTTGTCGAGTGCGGACGAGACGTTCTTGTTGATTTCGGAAAACTGGCTTTCGACAACTTTCGACAGTTCTTCCTGGGTCTGGGTGGCGATCTCATACACGCTGCGCGAGTAGGCAACGGCCTTTTCAACAGCCGGCTGGGCCATCGTCGATTGCATCGCCATCAGTTGCTGCACGTCCTTGACGGCGAGCAGGGCCTTGGCGCTGGCAACGCTGTCTTCCAGCATGGCGCGGGCGGTGTTGAGGTTCAGAGCAGCAAGGCGCTCGGCGCTGGCGAAAGCCGTGTTGGCGATGGTCAGCAGGGTTTCAACGTTGGCCTTGTTGGCGCTGGCGAATTGTTCGGTAGTGGCGTTCATGGTTTTCTCCTGGAATTGGATTCAAAAAGTAAGTACGCAAATTTTGTATTTGTACGGCCCACCCCGATTCGCCGGAGTGATGGTGCGGTGCATCATGGTTCGTATTATAGGGGTCGAACGCGACGTGTCAAGAGTTTTTTGGTGCAACGCAACAAAAAACTGAATGTTCAATAAAAAACTTATAAAACAATGAATTGATAAAGAAAAAAAGGCCCATAAGGGCCTTTGATGCTGCAATGCAAGGCGGGTGTCAGCAATTCCGGAAAGCCGGCTTTCTTTTTTCAACGAAGGCTGCCATGCCTTCCTTCTGGTCGGCCAGGGCGAAGGTCGAGTGGAAACTGCGGCGTTCGAACAACAGCCCTTCCTGCAGGCCGGATTCGTAGGCCCGATTGACGGATTCCTTGATCATCATGACAACCGGGAGGGAGTAGCCGGCGATGGTCTGCGCGGCAGCCAGGGTTTCATCGAGCAGTTTGTCGGCGGCGATGATGCGCGCCACCAGGCCCGCGCGCTCGGCTTCCTGGGCGTCGATAAAGCGCGCGGTGAGGCACATGTCCATGGCCTTGGCCTTGCCCACGGCGCGCGGCAGGCGCTGGGTGCCGCCGGCCCCGGGGATCACCCCGAGCTTGATTTCCGGCTGACCGAACTTGGCCGTGTCGGCGGCGTAGATCATGTCGCACATCATTGCCAGTTCGCAACCGCCGCCCAGCGCAAAGCCGGCAACTGCGGCGATGACAGGCTTGCGGCAGCGGGCAATGCGGTCCCAGTTGCGGCTGATGTAATTGGCCTTGTAGACGTCCATGAAGTCCCAGCCAGCCATGGCGCCGATGTCGGCACCGGCCGCAAAGGCCTTCTCCGAACCGGTGATGACCATGCAGCCGATGTTCGTGTCGGCTTCGAATCCGTCGAGGGCAACACCGATCTCGTCCATCAAGGTGTCGTTCAGGGCGTTCATCGCCTTGGGCCGGTTGATCGTGATGAGGCCTACCTTGCCGCGGGTTTCAACAATGATGTTGGCGTAATTCACTTGGATTTCTCCTGGCGGGGAATGGCAATGTCAGGGGTGCCCTGCAGCGCGGGGGTGATCGCGGAGGCGGAACGGGTCGCAGCGGGCGCGGCGCCGTCCTTGTTCTTCGGCTGGATGATGGCGCGCACGCGATCGGTGCTGCCGGGCTTGGCGCGGCCGCCGTTGGGGCCGCTGGTGACGAAGTAGTTTTCCGTCCTTGCATCGTAGGAAATGAATTGGCCGCGGACTTCGTCGAGCCCGCTCTTGACCCAGGCGTGGTTGAAGAACTCTGTCTTTTCGGCCTTGGCATCATGCTCGATGCGCTCGCCTTCACCCTCGATAAAATCGTCCTGGCCTTCCCGCTTCTGCCTGAAGCGCGGGGCATGACCGGGCGTGCCGGTGGCCACGCCGCGCTGGTAGCCATCGTCGTCCTGGGTGACGACAATGCGTTCGGCGCGAATGATCAGTGTGCCCTTGACCAGTTGCACGTTGCCCTCGAAAACCTGGACTTTCTTTACGTCATCGACGGAGACCCGGTCGGCTTCGATATTGACCGGCTTGTCGCGATCGGCCTTTTCAGCCCGCGCCGAGCTTGCGCTGAAAATGAGTCCGCCCAGGCAGGCAATGGCGGCGATTCGAAGTAAAGGATTCATGGTGTCTCGGTCCGGTTGCGATGTAGTGTGCCGGTAACGCGGCCATGCAGGACCGTGATGCCGGATCTGTTGTCAATCTCGAGTCCCTTGCCGTGCATGACGCTCTTGCCCTGGGTGATGCTTACGGGGTCTCGCGTGCTGCCTCGTTCTTCATCGGGGAAGACCTTCAGCGTCCTGGTCTCAACCACAGTGGGCGGCGAATCGCCTGCCGCGCTATGGCGAATGATTCGTACCTCGTCGACCAGGTCCACTTCCTTGCCGTCCCGGCCGACGTAGGCCATCCGCGCAGAAACCTCGGAGGGCGCTTTCTGATGATAGGTGATCTGTGGTGCGGTGACGATCGTCGTGTCATCGTCCGGGTAATGCAACAGCTTGTCGGCGACCAGGGTGTGCTGCAGTTTGCCGTCAAGGTCGAAACGGCGTACCTCGAAGCGTTCCACCCAGTAGTCGGGATCGTGCCGCTGCGGGCCGCGCGGCTTGTCCCCCTCGATCACCCGGTTGAGCCAGAAGGTCAGCGCCGCCAGCAATACCAGCATCAGCAGCGGGAACAGCGATGCGGCGCGATCCTTCACGCGAGGTACTCCGCCATTGCCGCATCCCACTTGCCCTGGGCACGCAGGATCAGGTCGCAGACTTCGCGCGCCGCGCCGCGGCCGCCACCCCGGGTGGCTACATAGTCGGCGCGCGCGAGGACTTCGCTGTGCCCGTCGGCCACCGTGGCGGAAAAGCCGCAGGCGCGCAGGATAGGCAGATCGACCACGTCGTCGCCCATGTAGCCGGTTTGGGCGAGATCGATTCCACGCCGCGCGGCAAGCGCCGTCAGTAGCGTGCGCTTGTCCTCGACGCCCATGTGCAATTCCGCAATGTTCAGATTCCTGGCGCGCAGCTCCAGCGCCAGTGAGCTGCGTCCGCTGATGATCGCGACTTCGATGCCTGCCCGCTGCAGCATTTTCAAACCATGGCCGTCGAGGCTGGAAAAGGCCTTGATATCGTCGCCGGCAGAACTGAAGTAGAGGGTGCCATCGGTGAGCACGCCGTCAACGTCGAAACCCATCAGTACCACGCGCGCCGCCTTGGCCAGGGCCTGATCCATCAGACAACCTTGGCCTGGAACAAGTCGTGCATGTTCAATGCGCCGCACAACAAGCCGGCATCATCCTTCACCAGAAGCTGATTGATCTTGCAGGCTTCCATCATCTCCACCGCTTCAACCGCCAGGCGGCGCGCACCGATGCTGCGCGGGTTGCTCGTCATTACCGCGGACACCGGGGTTTCCCGCAGGTCGCCGAGCCGTTCCATGGCGCGCCGCAGGTCGCCGTCGGTAAAAATGCCGGTGATGTTCGCTGCGGCATCGAGCACCACCACCATGCCCATGCCGCCCTTGGTCATGGCCGCCAGGGCGGCGGGAACGGGCACGTCCTGCGCCAGCGTGGGCACCTCGGCTTGCATCACGTCGCCGACATGGGTGAGCAGCTTGCGGCCCAGCGCGCCACCGGGGTGGGAACGCGCAAAGTCCTCCGCGCCAAAGCCGCGGGCGTCGAGCAGGGCCACGGCGAGCGCATCACCGAGGGCCAGCGCCGCTGTCGTGCTGGCGGTGGGCGCCAGATTGAGCGGACAGGCTTCCTGGTCGACACGCGCGTCGAGATGAATGTCGGCCTCATTGGCCAGCGAAGACGATTCATTGCCGGTGATGGCGATCAGTTTTCCGCCCAAGCGCTTCACCAGCGGCACGATGGTCAGCAGTTCGTCGTTTTCGCCCGAGTTGGAAATGGCGATCAGGACGTCGTCGCGGGTGATCATGCCGAGGTCGCCATGGATGGCTTCCGCGGCATGGACGAAATAGGCCGGAGTGCCGGTGCTGGCAAAGGTCGCGGCCAGTTTGCGGGCGATGTGCCCCGATTTGCCGATGCCGCTGACCACCACGCGACCACGGCTCTCGAGTATCAGCGTTACGGCGGCGCGGAATTCGCGGCCCAGGCGCCGCGCCAGTGCCGCGACCGCCGCCGCCTCGATCTCCAACACCTGGCGACCCATGGCCACCGCCCGGTCCGCATTCTGGACGGGCGCAGCAGTCGGCGTAATGACTTGGTTCATCGGGGGGCTGGCGTTTATGATGGAGCCAAATTATAGCAACCACGCCATCCGGCTTTGTTCCGCCTTCCTCTCGTTTCCGTTCCATGACCGACACCCTGCCCCTGATTTTGCTGCTGCTTGCCGCCGCGGTGGTTGTGGTCGTCCTTTTTCGCATGCTGGGCTTGCCGCCGATCATGGGCTACCTGTTGGTGGGCGCCGGACTGGGACCGCATGCCGCGGGCTGGGTGCCGGATACCGAGCAGACCCGGCATCTTGCGGAGTTCGGCGTGGTCTTCCTGATGTTCAGCATCGGCCTCGAATTTTCGCTGGCGCGGCTCTACAGCATGAAACGCATTGTTTTCGGCCTGGGCGTCGCGCAGGTGCTGGCGACCACGCTGATCGCCACTCTACTTGCCCGCTTTGCCGGTATCCCGTGGCTGGCCGGCATCGCTTTGGGCGGCGCGCTGGCCATGTCGTCGACCGCAATGCTCTCCAAGCTGCTGACCGAGCGCGGCGAACTGGATGCGCCTCATGGCCGCGAGGTGATTGGCGTCTTGCTGTTTCAGGATATCGCCGTGGTGCCGCTGCTGGTGCTGATCCCGGCGCTGTCGCAACCGCTCGAGGCAATGGCCGAAGCACTGCTGCTGGCCGCGATCAAGGCTGCGGTGCTGCTCAGCCTGGTGCTGTTCATCGGCCAGCGCGTGCTGTCGGCCTGGTTCTACCTGGTGGCGCGGCGCAAATCCGCCGAACTGTTCATGCTCAATGTGTTGCTGATCACCCTCGGGCTGGCCTGGCTGACCGAGTTGGCGGGCCTGTCCCTGGCCCTTGGAGCCTTTACCGCCGGCATGCTGATCGGCGAAACCGAATATCGCTATCAGGTGGAAGAAGACATCAAGCCCTTCCGCGACGTGCTGCTGGGCCTGTTTTTCGTCGCCATAGGGATGCGCCTCAACGTGCCGCAGATCGTCACCCAATGGCCATTGGTGGCAGGCATCCTGCTGACGCTGCTGACCCTCAAACTAGCGGTTGTCGGCGCCTTTTCAAGGTTTTTCGGCAGTCCGCCAGGAACGGCACTGCGCAGCGGCCTGTGGCTGTGCGCCGGCGGCGAATTCGGCTTTGTGATTCTCGCCCGCAGCGGCGACGTGAATCTGCTCGATGCCGCAACGCTGCAGCCGGTGCTGGCGGCCATGGTGCTGTCGCTACTGCTGGCGCCGCTGATCGTGCATTTCTCCGACCGGCTGGTATTTCGCTTTGTCGCCTCCGAATGGTTGCTGCGCTCGATGCAACTGACGCAGCTTGCGGCCCAGTCGCTCTCTTCGGACAAGCACGCGATCATTTGCGGTTACGGGCGCACCGGCCAGCATCTGGCGCGCTTCCTCGAAGCCGAAGGCATTTCCTACATGGCCCTCGACCTCGATCCGGAGCGTGTGCGCGAAGCCAGCACCGCCGGCGAATCGGTTTCCTATGGCGATTCGTCAAAGAAGGAAACGTTGCTGGCGGCCGGTCTTTCGCGGGCCAGCGTGGTGATCATCACCTTTGCCGACATCGACGCCGCGCTACGGGTGATTCATCGGGTTCGCGAGTTGCGCCCCGATGTCGCCATCGTTTCGCGAGCACGCGAACAGGACGACGTGGAAAAGCTCTACGCCGCGGGTTCCGCCGAGGTGGTCCCCGAGGCGCTTGAGTCGAGCGTGATGCTGGCCACCCATGCCCTGGCGCTGTCCGGCATTCCGATGCACAAGGTGATCAAGCGCCTGCGCGAGATGCGCGAACAGCATTACTCGCTGCTGCGTGGCTTCTTTCACGGTGCGACCGACGCGGGAGCCCATCTGGCCGATGCCGACCAGCCGCGCCTGCATGCGGTGACGCTGACGCCCGGCGCCTGGGCGATCGGGCGTCGTGTGGGCGACATCGATCTGGCAAGCGACGGGACTCGCATCACCGCAATCCGGCGTCGCTCGCAGCGCAGCCTCAAACTCGAACCCGGCCTGGAGTTGATCGAGGGCGATGTGGTGGTGCTGATCGGCACCGCCGCCGCAGTGACGGCAGCAGAGGATGTGCTTCTTCGTGGCAGGCAGAAATGAATACGACGTTTCAACCTTAAAACCTCAGTTGAACCACAGAGGCACCGAGGACACAGAGGAAAAACAAGTGCTTGCCGTGTTTCATGCACTCACCCGTGGGGTGATTGGTATCGAATCGGCAAGCCATTGATTCTTTGACTTTCTCTGTGCCTCTGTGTCTC
>CAMBRI010000046.1 GCA_945870205.1 Sulfuritalea hydrogenivorans sk43H
CGTTTCATCAACCTGCAGCGCCGGCCCGCAGGCGCACAGCCCAAGGCAATACACGGGTTCGAGCGTGATGTCGCTGCCGGCCAGCCGCGCCCGCGCATGTTCCGCCAGCGCCTCGCCACCTACTGCCTGGCAGGCCTCGGCGCAGCAGACGCGGACCAGGTGGCGCTGCGGCGGCATCTGCCGGAAGTGGGCGTAATAGCTGATGACGCCATGCACCTCGGCACGCGACAGATTGAGTCGCTGCGCAATCAGCGGCACCGTGTCAGGAGGGATGTAGCCAAGCGCGTCCTGAACTTCGTGCAGCACGGGCAGCAGTGCGCCCGGCAGTTCGCGCTTCGCGGCCAGTATTCGTTCGGCGGTGGCAAGGCTCTCCATGTTGCCTTTCTACCCTCCTCGCGGCAAAAGCGAAAGCGGGAAAAAACGAAGGCCTATGCGGGTTTCTCGAACGCTTCCGCCAGCTCCCTGGCCTCGGCGACCAGCGACGCCACCATCGGGGCCTGCGGTTCGCGCGCCAGCGTGACTAGCCCCGTGGCCCAGTCGACGGCCGGCTCGACCAGTTCGATGGCGATGACTCCCGGCGGCGTACCAACCTGCTCCAGCACGCTGCGCGGCACGATAGACGACCAGTGCCCCGAGCCGACATGGGCGAGGATGCTGATGATGGAATTGGTTTCCAGCATCGGCGTGACGTTGGCGCCGACTCCTGCAAAGACGGCATCGATGGTCTTGCGGTTTTGCATGTCGGGCGTCAGCAAGCACAGCGACGCGGTCGCCGCCTCGGCCCAGGACACCGCTTCGCGTCCGGCAAAGCGGCCGTTGGCAGCGGTCAGCAGCACATGGCGCTCGCGCCAGATGGGTACGATGGACAGCCCGGCGGCTTGCGCCGATTCGACATAGACAATGCCTGCATCGAGTTCGAAGCGACGCAGCCGGGCCAGGATTTCGTCGGTAGTGAGCGACAGCACCTCGGCCGTGACTCGCGCATGGCGTCGGGCGAAGGAGGCGGTCAGCGCGGCGACTACCGTCAGCGCCGTGGGTATGACACCCAGCCTCAGGCGGCCGGTAAGTCCATCGCGCAAGGAGGACAACTCCTGCTTCAGGCCCTCGGCACTCGCCGCCATGCGCTGGGCGTACTCCACCACGCTGCGCCCCTCGGCCGTCAGTCCGGCGAACTGCTTGCCACGCTCGACCACGGCGACGCCGAGTTCGGTTTCGAGGTCGCGGATCGCCGAGGACAGCGTGGAGGGCGAGACATGGCAGGCCGCTGCCGCGCGACCGAAATGCTTCTCTCGGGCCAAGGCTATCAGGTAGAGGTATTTGCGGGAGATCATTCAGGATGGCCATGCCAAAGAAACGGCAAACGTGGATATTCGCATTCTTTCGAACATTCTGCCGCGAGCCACTTACGACACCGACGCGCTCGGGTGCGCGAAAGTCGATCGCCGATGAGGCGCTATTGCACTTGCCGCGGCGGACTTCTGTCTGTGCGCCAGACCAGGCATCGATTGTTCGACGGCATGGCGCAGTCTTCGACCAATTTCAATCCGGCCTTGGCCGCCATGGCATCCACCGCTTCGAAGTCGCGCAGGCCCTGATGCGCTGCTCTTTCCTTCAACCATGTATCGAACGCCGCATTGCTCTCGCTGGTGAAACGACCGCCGTAGTTGAAGGGACCATAGATCGCAAGTTTGGCATCGTCGGTCATGACCCCGGGCAGACAGGCGAACAGGCGCTCGACCTCGGCCCAACTCATGATATGCAGCGTATTGGCGCTGAAAATCGCGTCGTAGCGCACGATAGGCCACGCACCCAGGACGTTAAGCTCGAGCGGGGCCGGCGTGTTGGGCAAAGCAGCCGCGTCCAGCCAGGCCTGGATGCCGCTCAGGTGTTCCAACCGCTCCGAAGTCTGCCACGTCAGATGGGGCAGCGCGGCGGCAAAATGGATCGCGTGCTGACCCGTGCCGCTGCCTACTTCCAGCACCTTGAACCGGTCGACAAAATGATCACGCAGCACGGCGAGGATAGGCTCGCGGTTGCGCGCGCAGGAAGGCGCGTCGGGCTTGCTCATATTACGTTCATGTATTTCTCTCAAAGACTTGTACTATCCAGCAAGACTGCGGGTGCAAACAATAGGGGTAATTACCTAGGTTGCCACAGGTTGTCCCTGATTGATCCTCGGGCCCCCTTTGCTAGAGTCGCATTGCACAATGGATGAAATGATGTGGACACCATGAACACGGGAAGCGACATGCTGTGGCTGGCACTGGTGGTCCTTGGCGGCTCCCTTGCGGTCGCACTTACGCTGGTGGGCGTATTGCTGCTACGCCTGCGCGAAGTAGAGCAGAGAATCCCGGAAAAGGAATCGGGACACGAGAGTGTGCTGGATCGCCTGCTGGAAAATGAGTTTCGCCTGCGCACGATCATCGAGTCGGAACCCGAATGCGTGAAATTGCAGGCCGAGGACGGAACCGTATTGGAGATCAACCCGGCCGGCCTGCGACTGGTGGACGCCAATCAACCGGCCGACATCATCGGCCGCAAGATCTATTCTGTCGTCGCACCCGAGTACATCGAGATCTATCGGGAAAACATGAGGCGAGTATTTGCCGGCGAGGCGGTCGTTTACGAGTTTCGCGCGATCACGCTCACCAACCGGATCCGCTGGATGGAAACCCACGCTGCCCCACTGCGCGATGCGCGCGGCCATATCTACGCCTTGCTCGGCATTACCCGCGACATTACGGAGCACAAGCAGGCCGAAGAGCAGGCGCGCCGTCACCAGACCGAACTGGCACGCGTGGCACGCCTGTCGACAATGGGCGAGATGGCCACGGGAATCGCCCATGAACTGAACCAACCGCTTTCCGCTATCGCCAACTTCTCCCGCGGCTGCATTCGCCGCCTGCGCTCCGGCGAAATAACCACCGAAGAAATGATCGAGCCGCTCGTGGAAGTATGCGAGCAGGCCGAACGCGCCGGCGAGATTCTTCGCCACGTGCGCGACTTTGTGCGCAAGAGCGAGCTGAAAACCAAGCCAATGGACATCAATCAGATTGTCCGCGCGGTGGTGAAGTTCACCGAGCATGAAGCGCGGCACCATCGCACGATGATGCACCTCCAGCTCGACCCCAAGCTACCGAAAGTGGAGGCCGACTCGATCATGATCGAGCAGGTGATCTGCAACCTGGTGCGCAATGCCGTCGAGGCGATGGCCGAGGCCAATTCGCCCCGCCGCGAGATCACCATTCGTACGCACCTGTTCGGCAATGACGCCATCGAAATCGAAATTGGCGATACCGGGCCCGGTATCGACGAAGCAATCATGGACCAGGTATTTGATCAGTTTTTCACCACCAAACCGGATGGAGTCGGTATGGGATTATCGATCAGTCGATCGATCATTGAATCCCATGGCGGACACGTCCGGGCCGAATCGGGCGGCACCGGGGCAAGCTTCCGCTTCACATTGCCGACCAGCGAGGGGCAGACAACAAAGCATGAACGAGCCGACAGTCTTCATAGTTGACGATGATCAGGCCGTTGCGCGCAGCTTGCGCTGGCTGATCGAGTCCGTTCAACTCAAGGTGGAGACCTTCGCCTCCGCCCAGGCATTTCTTGACGGCTACGCCACGACGAAACCCGGGTGCCTGGTACTCGATGTGCGCATGCCGGGCATGAGCGGCATAGAACTGCAGGAGCGCTTGACCGTGCAAAGGATTCGCGTTCCGATCATTTTCATCACCGGCCATGGCGACGTGCAGATGGCGGTGCGTGCAGTGCAGGCCGGCGCGTTCGACTTCATCGAGAAGCCCTTCAATGATCAGGACCTGCTTGACCGCATACAACGCGCCATATCCTTCGATTCCGAGCAGCGCGCACGCGACTCATTGCGCGCTCGCTTGAGCGCGTTGCTCGCCAGCCTGACGCCGCGCGAACGCGAGGTGCTGAATCTAGTCGTGGAAGGAATGTCCAACAAGGCGGTAGCCAACACCTTGGGCCTCAGTGCAAAAACCGTGGAAGTTCACCGCGCTAAAGTCATGGAGAAAATGCATGCCCGCTCCGTTGCGGATCTGGTGAAAATGGCAATGCAAAACCAGGAGACATAATCGAAAAGCTTCGGCTCGCGATGGGGCAGGCACCCGCCTCAGACCCGCTTCCTTTGTGTCGCCGGCAGATCGGTGCACGTACCATGGGCCACGTGCGCGGCCATGCCTATCGTCTCTCCCAGCGTGGGATGGGGATGGTGAATCGCCTTGCCGATGGCGGCGGCGTCGCATTTCTGGCTGATTGCGAGGGTGATTTCACCGATCATGTCACCGGCGCCGGGACCGACGATGGCGCCACCCAATATCGTGCCGCCGGCGCGGTCGAACACCAGTTTGGTCATGCCATAGTCGGCACCATTGGCAATGGCCCGTCCCGAGGCCGCCCATGGAAATTTCGCGACGTCGACGTCCACACCGGTCCGCCGCGCTTCATCCTCGGAGAGGCCGACCCAGGCGATCTCCGGATGCGTGTAAGCCACGCCGGGTATCAGCGAGCCATCGTGGCTGGCTTCCAGTCCGGCGGCGGACTCGGCAGCCACGTGAGCCTGATGTACCGCCTTATGGGCCAGCATCGGCATGCCAACGATGTCGCCGATGGCAAAGATGTGCGGAACATTGGTCGCCATCCGGGTGTTCACGGGGATGAAGCCGGCCTCGCTGACGGCGATGCCTGCCTTGTGCGCGTCGATCCGCATCCCGTTCGGCTTGCGTCCGACCGACTGCAAGATCATGTCATAACATTGAGCTTCCGCCGGTGCCATTTCGCCTTCGAACCTCACCCACACTCCGTCATCCGCGGCATGTGCCGCCACTGTCCGGGTGCGCAGCATGACGCTGTCGAAGCGATGCCGGTTCTGCCCTCCCCAGATTTGCACCAGATCCCGGTCGGGGCCGGGCATCAGCACGTCCTGCATCTCCACCACGTCGATGCGGGCGCCCAAGGCTGAATAGACCGTGGCCATCTCCAGGCCGATGATGCCGCCGCCAATTACCAGCATCCTGCGTGGTAGGGAGCGAAGCTCCAGCGCTCCGGTGGAGTCGACGATACGGTCGTCCTTGGGCAGGAATGGCAGCTGCACCGGCTGCGAGCCGCCGGCGATGATGCACTTTTTGAAGCGGATCACCTGCCTGGCTCCCTGTGTTTTTCTGCCTGCATCATCGGCGAGTTCGAGCTCGAGGCTGTGTGCATCACGAAAGCGGCCCGTGCCGAACAAGGTGCGGACCTTGCGCGCCTTGGCCATGCCGGCGAGACCTCCAGTGAGTTTGCCCACCACTTTCGCCTTGTGCGCGCGGAGCTTGTCGATGTCGATGTGAGGCGGGGCAAAGTCGATACCCGCCGCAGCCATGCCAGAAGCTTCTTCCATGGCTATGGTCAGATGCAGCAAAGCCTTGGATGGAATGCAGCCGACATTGAGGCAGACCCCCCCCATGATCGGATAGCGCTCCACCATGATTGTGTCCAGCCCCAAGTCGGCGGCGCGAAACGCGGCGGAGTAGCCGCCCGGCCCGGCTCCCAATACCAGTAACTCACAGGAGAGTTCCTGCGGCAGCGTATCGGCTTGGGAGGCGGCGGCGAACGCGGCGAAGAGGGAAAAATGACGTGGTGCAAAAGAAGGGGCGGTATCGGTCGCTTGGTGCTTCGGCCTCTGTTCCTGACTTGCGATCATCACGACCACTACCCTGCCGGGAGTCACGTTGTCGCCGGTGGCGACTCTGACTTCTGTGATCGTGCCGTCTACGGGTGCCGCCACGTCCACGACCGCCTTGCCGGACTCGACCGTTAGCAGCGGATCGTCGGCCCAGACCAGATCCCCGGCCTTGACCAGGATTTCAGCGACAGACAATGCATCTTTTCTACCGACATCTGGAACGGCAACTTCATGGACCTGAGTCATCTCAACCCTCCCGCCTCAAGTAGATTGTCGGCGCATCGCAATGCGCCGACGAATCCATGTCAGGCAGGTACCATCACGGCGGCGCCGTTGATGGTCACTTTGCCAGTCACCTCAATCGGCCGGACCAGCGTGTCAAGCACCGGGCAATGAGTTTCGACAGCGTCGATGAGCTTGCGCAGTTCTTCCTCTGGCGCGGAACTCCTGAGGATGGTCTCGTAGGTGATCTTCTGGTAGCCCGGCGGAATCGCCGGGTCCATGCCGAACAGTCCCTTGAGATCCAGCGAGCCTTTGAGATTGACCTTGACTTCGTCGAGTTTGATTCCCATCATCGATGCCATCGCGGCATACATGATTTCCTGGCATGAGCCGAGAGCGACCAGGAGCAGTTCCACTGGATTCGCTCCCTTGTCCTGTCCCCCGAGTTCAGGGGGTTCGTCCACGATGATCGGTGCAAAATTGCGCACCTTGGCCGTGCAGCGGACCCCTTCGACCAGCGCTGTTTCGGCTTCGAAAACGACGCGCGACATGATCGGGTTCTGCTGAATGCCGGCTACGGTTTTGCTGAGTGCTTCCTTCAAGCTGGCTTGCGACATTTTCTCTCTCCTAAGGTTGGATTGATACGCTTGGCCATCAGTCTCTGCCTTGTCTGGCCGTTACAAGTTGTATTCGAGCGGTCGGCATTTTCCCGGCAGGGACCGCTTTCTTGTTGTGGTTCAATGTGAACGAAATCCGGCGAAGTCGGTATTGGGATGATTCCGCACTGGCTAGGGGTTGTCCCTGCCGACATCCGCCGGTCAGCGGTCCCTGCCAGACCACTGCGCCGTCTCAACCCGTCTCAATAGGGAAGATAGTGATCGACCAGCAACGCGGCAAACAGCAGTGACAGGTACATAATCGAGAAGCGGAAGGCCTTCTGCGCGATTCGATCGCTGTAGCGGCGCCAGACCAGCCACGCATGGCGGATGAACATCGCATTGAGCACCGCGGCCGCAGCGAGATAGAACCAGCCGCTCATGCCGATGGCAAAGGGCATCAGCGTCACCAGCGCGAGGCCGATGGTATAGGCGAAAACACTGCGTTGCGTGTATTCCCGGCCATGCACGACGGGCAGCATCGGCAGATTGGCTTCGGCGTACTCGTGGGCCCGGTAAAGCGCCAGCGACCAGAAATGCGGCGGCGTCCAGACGAAGATGATGAGAAACAGCAGCCAGGCCTGTTCCGGCGTTTGCCCGGTTACCGCCGCCCAGCCCAATACCGGCGGCATGGCGCCGGAGGCCCCGCCGATCACGATGTTCTGAGGCGTCAGCGGCTTCAGGATCACCGTGTAGATGACCGCATAACCGATGAAGGTCGCCAGCGTCAGCCACATGGTCAGCGGGTTCACAAAGGCGTGGAGCAGCGCCAGACCAAGGCTGCCGATCACGGCTGAAACGAAAAAGGTCTCCGTTACGTCCACCTCCCCGCGTGGCAGCGGACGTCCTTTGGTGCGCGCCATGATGGCGTCGATCTTGCGCTCGATCAGGCAATTCACCGCCGCAGCGGCGCCCGCCACCAGCGCGATACCCAGCGTGCCGGCCAGCATTGTCGGCAAGGGCACCATTCCCGGTGTGGCCAGCAGCATGCCGATCACGGCGCAAAACACGATGAGGGATACGACGCGCGGCTTGGTCAGGCGGATGTAGCGCTGCAGCCTTTCGCCCGTATTCGGCCTGATCAGGATAGTTTCAGCCATGGCAACACCCCCAGCTCTCGGAATCGATGGCACCAGTCTGAAGCGGCGCGAGCGCGCGAGCAATCGGGAATAACCTTACACGAGGTAGGTAGACATCCTAATTGCTGCCCTATGCCCAAGGGTCTATTGTCTCGGCAACGCGATGGAGATGTCATCCGACGCGACGCCGAGCGCAGCGATCCGGGCAGCACGGCGCCCCAATAACGGATCTGGAGGAGGCACACACATGCTGGACTTTTTGTTTTCGGGCTGGGGTGCATTCTGGATGACGATGGCCATGCTGCTGCCGTTCGCCGGAATGTTCTGGTATGTGATCCACCGCAAGTCGGTGGTGGATTGCGGGCCAAGTACCACGCTGCCCGCAGCCATGTCTCGCATCGAGAGCTACTGGCTGACCGCGGTTTTCGTCATTTTCGTCACCATCAATCTCGCCAGCCTCAAGTTCATGCCCATCATGGCCACGGCGCTCGCCGCGACCGGCGGCGGCCCGGTGCAAGAGGTCGAACTCACGGCCACCTCATGGAAATACGAGATGTCCACACGCGAGGTCGAAGCCGGCAAGCCGGTGCGTTTTTCCGGCCGAGCCAAGGACACCCAGCACGGTTTCGCCGTGTATCACCCCGACGGCCGCATGCTGTTCACCATGCTCATGATGCCGGGCGTGTCGAAAGCCACCAGCGTCGTGCGCACCTTTACCGAAACGGGCACCTACAAGATCCGCTGCCTCGAATACTGCGGCATCGCCCACCATGGCATGCAGGACGAACTGATCGTCGTCAAGAGCAAAGTCGCCACCTGAACCGAGGAGAATCCAAGATGACAATCGCCACCGCAATAGTCAACAGCACCCCGGTCTTTGGCCGGATGTTCAACGTAGACAAGAGTACCGGCCTCGAGGAAATCAATGCCTGGCCGGCCCTGATGATCATGGCTTCCTTCATCTGGCTGGCCGTCGCAGGCGTGCTCGGCCTGGTGATGCCGGCCACGCAGATATTCAACCTCGATACCGGTCACTTCTACACCACGCTGACGCTGCATGGCGCGGCGCTGGCCTTTCCCTTCTCCTTCCAACTCATGATCGGAGTCGGTCTGCACCGTTCTGGTGGCTGCGTCGGCAAGGCGATCACCGGCTGGCTGCCGGCCATGACCTTCATCACCATGAACCTTGGCGCCGCGATCCTGACGGTGGCGATCCTGATGGGATTCAAGGTCAGCCTGGTAGTGATGTTCCCGCTGCCGCTGGTCGGTGCCCAGATGGGTATCTGGAGCATGAACACGGTGATCGTCGGCTTCACCGGCATCTACCTGGTGCTCGCCTGCATGATCCTGCTTTATCCGCTGCTGGTTCTGAAAATGCTGTTCCACGGCAAGAAGCGGCCCGAGTTGGTGCTTGCCGAGCGCTCGCTCAACGATCCGGGCATGCTGGGCATGACGCTGTCAGCCTTGACGCTGCTGATCTCGGGGCTGCCGCTGGTGGCTGTGGGCACTACGCTGCTGCTCGCGCTCTACGGCGTGATCCCGATGTCGATGGCGGCCTGGGCCGCTGAGCCGGTGGTGTTCCAGTACGTCTTTTTCATCTTCGCCCACAACCTGATGGAAGCCATGGCACTGATGGTGACCAGTGCGATGTACGCGACGCTGCCGCTTTACCTTGCCGACGGTACGCGCAAGCTGTTCAGTGACAAGCTGGCCAACGCTGGGTTGTGGATACTGCTGCTGACCTCGATCACATCCTTCCTTCATCACTTCATTACCTCCTATCCCGCCCAGCCGGCGGCGCTGGCCTACTGGGGCAACATCATGAGTTGGGGCACCGGCATCGGTGCCGCACTCAGCATCTTCACGGTGCTGGCGACGATCTGGCAGCACGGCCTGCGCGCGGAGCCGGGGATCATCATGGCGCTGCTGGGCTGGGTGCTCTACATCCTCGACGGCGCGAGCGCCATGGTGACTTCCAACATCGCCTGGGCCTATGTGCTGCACGGCACGATGTGGCAAAGCGGGCACGTCATGACGGTGATCCTGGCGATGTCCGTGATGTGGATGGGCGTGCTCTACCATCACTATCCGGTGATCACCGGGCGCAAGCTCGACCCCGTGCTCGGCACCTGGTTCATCCGTCTATTCACTGTCGGCGGCTTCGGCGCGGCGATATCGATGTTGGCGGGTGGTGCGGCTGGCATGCCGCGACGTTTTGCCGACTGGAACCAGGAAGGCTGGATGATTTACGGCCACCTGATCGTGATCTTCGGGCTTATCCTGGGTGCAGCCTTCGTGGTCTATTTGTACAATCTGCTGCAGTCGCGCGAGCTCAACGAAGCGATCGGGCAACGCGTAGGCGCCACATAGTGGGCTGTCGCGCCGCGGGCCAATGGCGCGGCGCGGATCAGAGATATCCCCGGTGACGGCGGTGGCGCGAGCCCCGCCGTCTTTCACGTGAACTGCGGCAGAAGGAGCGTCATGTACTGCAAGCTCTGCGGCCTGCCGAATCCCGGATCGCCCTTGCGCGATGCCGGTCACGAGTTCTGCTGTCACGGCTGCCGCGAGGTCTATCGCTGCTTCGGCGATGCGGTGATTGCGAAAGATCCTCCCGTCACCACCGTCGCTACGCCGCCGCAGGGCCGCGAGGCTTTCCTGTGGGTCGAGGGCATGCACTGCGCCTCGTGCGAATATCTGATCGAAAGGCTGGCGCCGCGAACGCCAGGTATCCTCGCCGCGACCTCGAGCTATGCCAGCGGCACGGTGAAAGTCACTTACGATCCGGCATTGATCGATGAAGGGCAACTGGCGGCGGCCATCGGTCGCGCCGGCTACCCCGCGCGCCTGCACGACGAAGCCCCGCCAGAGTATGACGAGCGTCCCGAACTGTTGCGCCTGCTGACCGCGGGTTGCCTCGCCTCGGCAGTGATGATGCTGACGCTGCTCTTTGTATACCCGGTGCATGCGGGCTTCGCCCAGCCGGAAGACTACGCCGCGATCGACTGGCTGGCTTTCAAGGCAACGCCACTGGCCCTGTTTGCATTCACGACGGTGCTGGTCTTCTATGTCGGCTGGCCGATCCTGCGTGGCGCATGGACAGCGCTGCGCGTCGGCGTGCCCAACATGGACCTGCTGCTCGCAATCTCGATCCTTGCCGCCTATATCTACAGCGCCGTCCAGTTGTTTCGGGATCCGCTCGACCTGTATTTCGAAGTCGCCGGCACCCTGGTCGCCGTGGTGACCATCGGTCGCTTCCTCGAACGCGGCGCGCGGCGCAGGGCCACCCAGGAGCTCACCGGCATCCTGCGTGCGTGGTCAGACCGTGCCTGCGTGCTGCGTGACGGCCGCTACCTGGTGTGCGGGCTCGAAGAACTAGTCCCTGGCGACAGGGTTTTCGTGCGTCCTGGGGAAGCAATCCCGGTCGATGGCAATATCGTAGCCGGCCAGGGGGCGATCGACGAGTCGCTGATGACCGGCGAAGCATTTCCGGCGTCGCGCGGCGCGGGTGAGCACGCAATGGGCGGCAGCATCCTGCTTGAAGGCAACCTGGAGATCGAGGTCGGCGAACGAGTGGAAAGCCGCATGGCCAACCTTTCGCACCTGCTGTGGAACATGCAGAGCGCCAGCGGTGGCTTGCAGGGTCGCGTCGACCGCCTGGCTCGCGGCTTCGTGCCGGCGGTAATGCTGCTGGCGGCACTGGTCGGGGTCGGCCTCCTCCTCGCCGGCGCAGAGCCGGAGCGGGCACTACTGGCCGCTTTGGCGACCCTGATCGTCTCCTGCCCCTGCACCTTTGGCCTGGCAATTCCGCTGACCGCGGCGACGGCCGTGGGCACGGCGCTGCGTCGCGGCATCGTCGTCAGCAGCGCTGACTTGTTCGAGAAATCGCCGCGCATAGACATTGTCGTACTGGACAAGACGGGAACGCTTTCTTCCGGCGCAATGGCCGTGGTCGATGTCATCGGGGCGCCCGATACCGCGGCGCGCGCGGCGGCGGTCGAGCGCCATTCGGCACACCCGGTGGCGAAGGCGATCGCCGCCCTCGATGCGACGCGTACTGCCAGTGAAGTTGAACTTCACCCGGGCCGTGGCGCCGTGGCCAGCGTCGGCGGACGCCGCATCGCGGTGGGTAGCCGCAACCTGTTCGCGACCCTCGGCTGGGAGATACCGACGGATATCGAGGCCCGAGTCGCCGAATGTCGCGATGGCGACAGCGTCGTCTCCTGGGTCGGCTGGGAAGGGCGCGCCGAAGGCGCCATCATTACCCGCGATCGAGCCCGCCCCGAGTGGATCGACGTCGTCGCCACGTTGCGCAGGAGTTGCCGCGTGGTACTGCTGACCGGCGCCGAACATTCCAGCGGCTATGCCGAGCACGTCGATGAGGCTCATGCCGGCGTGCCACCGGAAGCCAAGGCCGCTGTCATACGGCGGCTCAAGACGCAGGGCCGCGTGGCAATGATCGGCGACGGCAGCAACGATGCTCCGGCACTGGCCGAAGCCGATTTCGGCATCGCCTTCGGCGCACCGACGCAACTCGCCGCCGAGGCCGCCGACATGGTGATCCCCGGCGACAGGCTGGATCGCGTGCTTGACGCCTTTGCGCTGGTCGGCGCCGCCCAACGACGTGTCAGGCAGAACCTGGCCTGGGCGCTGAGCTACAACGCGATCGCCATTCCGCTGGCCATGACCGGCTTGCTGAGTCCGCTGGTCGCGGCGGTGGCTATGTCGGCCAGCAGCCTGCTGGTGGTGGCGAACTCGACACGTGCCCTGCTGCCCACGGCAAGAGTCGGCGCCGGAGCCACGCCAAGCGGACAGGCCGTCGGACTGCGCCAGCCGGCCGAGCCGCGATTCAGGGATAACCCCTAGCATTCAGGGGAATGATCCCGATTCACGCGAGGTCGGCGACTGGGTAAATTCGGACTCTCATCCAGCGGGCATTGGCCCGCGATCGTCGGTTAGTTCGGGCCAGTAGGTACGGAACGACACATCCATCACCAAGGAGTATTTATGAAAGTCAAAGCCGCCGTCGCCCATAAAGCGGGAGCACCGCTCACCATAGAAACCGTTGACCTCGACGGGCCGCGCGCCGGCGAGGTACTGGTCGAGATCAAGGCCTCTGGTGTCTGCCACACCGACGCTTTCACGCTATCGGGCGACGATCCCGAGGGCATCTTCCCGGCCATTCTCGGCCATGAGGGCGCAGGCATCGTGGTCGAGGTAGGCGCCGGCGTCACCAGCGTCAAGCCGGGCGACCACGTGATTCCGCTATATACGCCCGAATGCCGCCAGTGCGAATACTGCCTCTCGCAGAAGACCAATTTGTGTCAGGCCATTCGCTCCACTCAGGGCAAGGGTCTGATGCCGGATGGCACCAGTCGGTTCAGCCTCGGCGGCAAACCGGTGTTCCACTATATGGGCACGTCAACCTTCTCCAACTATTCCGTGATGCCCGAGATTTCGGTGGCCAAAATCCGTGAGGATGCGCCGTTCGACAAGGTCTGCTACATCGGTTGTGGCGTCACCACCGGGATCGGCGCGGTGATCAATACCGCCAAGGTGCAGGCGGGCGACAACGTGGTAATTTTCGGCCTCGGCGGAATCGGCCTCAACGTGATTCAGGGCGCGCGCATGGTCGGCGCCAACATGATCATCGGCGTAGACATCAACCCGGGTCGCAAGGTGCTGGCCGAAAAATTCGGCATGACGCATTTCGTCAATCCGAAAGAAGTGGAGGGTGATCTCGTCGAGTACCTGGTCAGCCTGACCAAAGGCGGCGCCGATCACTCATTCGAATGCGTCGGCAACGTCAAGCTGATGCGGCAGGCCCTGGAGTGCTGCCACAAGGGTTGGGGCACCAGCACCATCGTCGGCGTCGCCGGTGCCGGACAGGAAATTTCGACGAGGCCGTTCCAACTGGTCACCGGACGCGTCTGGAAGGGCTCGGCCTTCGGCGGCGCCAGGGGGCGTACCGATGTGCCGAAGATTGTCGACTGGTACATGGAAGGCAAGATCAACATCGACGACCTGATCACCCACGTCATGCCGCTGGAGCGCATCAACGAGGCCTTCGACCTGATGCACGAAGGCAAGTCGATCCGCTCCGTGGTCACGTTCTGAGCGGCCGTGCCGTCCCGCCGCGCACCATGAACGCCATGCCGCTTACCACGATCTCCAGCAACCTCTGCTTCGGCGGCGTACAGGCCGTCTACACGCATGATTCTCCGGAAACCGGGACGCCGATGCGCTTCGGCGTCTTCCTCCCGCCGCAGGCCACCGTAGCAAGGCCGGTACCTGCGCTCTACTGGCTTTCGGGTCTGACCTGCACGGAAGAGAACTTCATCATCAAGGCCGGTGCGCAACGCGTCGCCGCCGAACTGGGCCTGGCCATCATCACTCCGGATACCAGCCCGCGCGGTCTTGGCCTTGCGGGAGAGGACGACGCCTACGACTTTGGCAGCGGTGCGGGCTTCTACGTGGACGCAACGCAGGCACCTTGGTCGCAGAACTACCGCATGTATTCCTACTTAACGCAGGAGTTGCCCTGGCTTATCGCCGCCAACTTTTCGGTCGATCCCGCACGCGTAGGCATATTTGGCCACTCAATGGGCGGTCATGGCGCCCTGGTCCTGGCCCTGAGGAATCCCAAGAGCTACAAGTCGGTTTCGGCCTTTGCGCCGATCTCGTCGCCCATGCGCTGCCCCTGGGGAGAGAAGGCACTCGGTGGCTATCTCGGACCGGATCGGGCGGCATGGCGGGACTACGATGCGACTTCGTTGATTGAATCGCGCGGATGGAAGGGGCCACCGCTACGGGTCGACCAGGGTTCGAAGGATCAGTTTCTCGACACCCAGCTCCAACCGGAACTTCTGCGGGAAGCCTGCCAGCGTGCCGGCGTGCCGCTGGAACTGCACATGCGCGAGGGCTACGACCACAGCTATTTCTTCATCGCCAGCTTCATCGAGGAGCATCTGCGCTTTCACGCAGGCAATCTCGTGAATAGCAGAGTTGCGCCAGACGCAAAGGAGCGTGCGGACACCGCATAACCCTGAACAGTTCCAAGCTGGACCCGGCGCCGGGAGAGTTGGCGCCGGACTCAGCCTATCCGCTGTTTACGCCGCTGCCCTGCTCTTGGCGACGTGGGTCGAAATTGCGTCCATCAAGGGCGGCGACAGGCAGTCATAGGGCTCCAGTCCCAATTGTTTCAGACGCGCCCGAATCGCCGGCATCTGCGCCGGATCGGTGCCGGTCTCGATGATGGACGAAACAAAAGCGGCGAACTCCGGTGGCGACCAGCCACGAACTGCCGAAAGTTCGGTGTGAACGAAATCGAGGCCGTAGAACGGGTGAGCCTTGTTCTCGATCCGACCGAACATGTGAACCCCGCAACCGGTGCAGGCGTGACGCTGAATGGCCGCATTGGGATCGACGATCTTCAGTTTCTCTTCGTGAGCGGTCACCTTTAGCTTGTCACGCGAAACGACGGCAACCTGCGAGAACACGGCGCCGTTGGGCTTCCAGCACTTGCTGCAGCCGCAGGCATGATTGTGCGCGGTCTGCGCGCTGATCGTTACCTCGACACGATCCGCAGGACACTTGCAGCGCAGTACATCTCCTGCAAAGCCAGGCAGTGCCGGCATTATCCCGGCGTCTATGGACGGGTGAATCATTACGGTATTGCTCATGAATTGTTTCCTCCTCCCCGATAGGGACACATTGGCAACAAGACAGCTCATCACCGCCCCCAACATAAACCGGGAGTCTGCGTTGGACAATTGGGGCGATTACCTAGTCATATTCAGGATATTCCTGATTGAGCGCGGAGGACGGGACATGGAAAGCCGCCTCAGCGCGACCGCTATGCTTCTCGCCCGCCAGCGTGATCAGCCAGAGTATTTGCGCAAAATCATGCGCCGCGACCGGTCTTCAACGAGCTCCCGCTCCGGCTGAAGGCAGCCCTTGCTGCGCCGCCCGATCGGCCTCCCGCCGCTTCAGCTGATCGGCATACTGCTGCTTGCGCTCGTCGATCCTCCTGGCCCGTTCGGCATGTTGTCGTTGCCGCTCCATGCGTTTCTGCGCCTTTTCCGGCGCTGACTTGGCTCTATCCGCGTCTTCCTTGCGCCTCTCGTCCAGCTTGTTGCGCTGCGCGAGCCGGGCAGCCGCCGCCTTGCTGCGCCTGCTCTCAACCTGAGTTTCCTTCTCGGCCAGCTTCCGCTCGCGCTCTGCCGCTTTTTGCGCTTCCTTCTGCCGGAAATCAGCCGTATCCTGCTGCTGCCTCGCCTCACGCTCCGGTGTCTCGGCAGCGCGGATCGCTGCCTTGGCCTCGACCTCCTTGAGACGGGATTCACGCTCCACCTTGCGCGCCGCCTGCTCCAGAGCATTAGCCTGCCGCAATGTGTCCAGACGCCGCTCCTTTGCCAAGCTCATGCAGCGGATGGTGAGCGTGGCGTCCCGGCAGAGAGCTTTCTCGGCGTCGTAGGTCTTCTCGGTTTCCTCCTTCAGCGCTTTGGCGTTAAGCCGCTGTGTGCGCGCATCTTCAACCGACAGGGCCGCCGGCACGACGGCTGTTTGCGCCCCGACCCAGGACGGGCCGAGCGTGACACAAATCATCAGCAAGTTTCGAATGTGCATCCACGGTTCCTTTCGATTAGAGAGCTTAGCCGGTTCCATGGGCGTTGGCCATTTCCCTGCTGTCCTTCCGTGAGTTGCTACCGCGATGCCAGCCACGCCGCAAGCCAATGGTTGAAGGCGCATGCCTGGCAGGGATGCCAATCGCAAGAACATCATTTCGGGCTAAACTCGGCGCAAACGACGGGGGAGCAACACGTGAGCGAAGTCATCGTCATCGGCGGCGGCATAGCGGGTATCTGCGCCGCGCTGGAACTGCTCGACGCCGGACGTCAGGTGCTGCTGCTGGAACGGGATACGGCCGAGAATTTCGGCGGTTTGGCGAAAGAGAGCTTTGGCGGCATTTTCCTGGTCGGCACACCCGAACAGCGCCGCGCCGGGATTCGCGACACGCCCGAACTGGCGCTGGCCGACTGGCATGCCTTCGGCGCACTGGACCCCAATGACCCCAATGACCGCTGGCCATGCGCCTGGGCCGAAGCCTATGTGCAACGCTGCCACGATGAAGTGGGGGTCTGGCTGCGCAAGCGCGGCATAGGCTTCATCCCAGCTCCGCACTGGGTCGAACGCGGGCTGTTCACGCCGGGCAATTCGGTGCCCCGTTTCCATATTGTCTGGGGCACCGGGCGCGAACTGGCGCTGTGCCTGATCGACCATCTCGAACGCCACGCGAACCGTGCACGGCTCGAGGTCCGCTTCGGTCATCGCGTCGAAAGTTTGCTGGCGTCGAACGGCACGGTAAGCGGCTGCAGCGGCATCGTCGAAGAAACACGGCAGCCGTTCGAACTGCATGCCGGCAGCGTGATCGTTGCCGCCGGCGGTTTCAACGGCAACATCGAGCGGGTACGGCAGCACTGGCATCGCGACTGGGGTTCGCCGCCGCCGGTGATCCTCAACGGCTCCCACCGCTATGCCGACGGCCTGCTGCACGATGCCGTGGGCGCGGTGGGCGGCAATCTCACGCACCTCGACGCCATGTGGAACTACGCAGCCGGCGTGCGCCATCCGCGGCCGCGGAAGCCCGGCCATGGCCTATCGCTGGTGCCGCCACGCTCCGCCTTGTGGCTCAACTGGCGGGGCGAGCGTATCGGCCCGATGCCGCTGGTAACCGGCTTCGACACCCGCGACCTGGTGGCGCAGGTCTGCGCCCAGGAACGGCAGTATTCCTGGCAGCTTATGAACCGGCGCATCGCCCTAAAGGAACTCGCGGTTTCGGGCGCGGAGTACAACCCCTCGATACGTGACAAGAAGAAGCTGTCCTTCCTGCGCGACCTGATTTTCGGCAATCAGTGGCTCTACGACGAGATGACGAGTTCATGCGAGGACTTCGTGGTCGGCCGCGACCTGCCCGAACTTGTCGACAGGATGAATGCGCTGCAAGGCGACGATGCAGTGAGCCTCGACGCAATACGCGCCACGGCGGAGGCCTACGATGCGCAGATCGAGCGTGGCCAGACCTTCCACAACGACGAGCAGTTGCGCCGCATCGCCTACGTGCGGCACTGGAAGGGCGACCGCATCCGCACCTGCAAGTTCCAAAAGATTCTTGATCCCAAGGCCGGCCCGCTGATTGCGGTGCGCGAATTCATCATCAGCCGCAAGAGCCTGGGCGGTATCCAGACCGATCTGCAATGCCGCGTGCTGGACCATGCCGGACTGCCGATCACCGGGCTGTACGCCGCCGGTGAAGCTGCCGGCTTCGGCGGTGGCGGCATGCATGGTTTGCGCGCACTGGAGGGCAGCTTCCTCGGTGGCTGCATCCTCAGCGGACGGATCGCCGGCCAGGCCGCGGCCGCGACAAGCTGACGAACCCCTGGAGACCCGACCATGAAACGAACCGGCGCCTGGATCGCAGTACGAGCCCTCGAAGCCCTCGGCATCAAATTCACCTTCGGCATCCCCGGGGTGCACAATACCGAGTTGTATGACGAACTCAACAGTTCGGAACTGATCACGCCGATACTGGTCACCCACGAGGGCGGTGCGGCCTTCATGGCCGATGGCGTCAGCCGAACCTCTGACCATACCGGGACCCTGGTCATCGTCCCGGCCGCCGGAGCCACCCATGCCGCCAGCGGTATCGGCGAGGCCTTTCTCGACGGCATCCCGATGCTGGTGATTTGCGGTGGCATCCGCACCGATCTCGACAAGCGCTACCAGTTGCACGAAATGGATCAGCACGCCTTTCTGGGCGCCCTGACCAAGGCGAGCTTTCGCGTCGCCACCCACGCCGACATCGTGCCGACCCTGTTCAAGGCCTGGGAGATTGCCAACTCGAATGAGCCGGGCCCGGTCTTCGTCGAGATCCCCGTCAATCTGCAGATGTTTCCCGGCGAGGTGGACGAAATACCCCAGCGACCGGTGATTTCCCGTCCGCAAAAAGCCGCCATGGAAAACATCCGCCGCGCCGCGGAAATGCTGCTCGCGGCGAAGAAGCCCGCGCTGTTCATCGGCTGGGGCGCGCGTGATGCCCATGCGCAAACCTGCGCCATCGCCGAGTTCCTGCAAGCGCCGGTGGCAACCACGCTGCAAGGCCTGTCGGTGTTCTCCGCCGCCCATCCGCTGCATACCGGATTCAGCTTCGGCGCCTCGGCGGTTCCCGCCGCACGCAACGCCTTTGCCGATTGCGACTGCATGCTGGCGGTCGGTACCCGCTTTGCCGAAATCGCCACCGGCAGCTTTGGCGTCACGGTGCCGCCGAATCTGATACACGTCGACATCAATCCTGCCGTGTTCAACGCCAACTATCCGGCGGCCGTCGCGCTTGAAGGCGATTCCGCCGCGGTGCTGAGCCTGCTGCTGAAGCAACTGCAGGAGCTCGGCACCGCACGCCCGGCGAACCTCGACCTGCAACAGCGCATTCAACGGGACAAGCGCGCCTACAATGACGAATGGCTGCGTCACGACAGTAATGGCAAGGTCAATCCGGCGGTGTTTTTCAATGCGCTGCGCGCGGCGGTGCCCGACGACGCGATCGCCGTGGTCGATGACGGCAACCATACTTATCTGACCGCCGAACTGTTCCCGGTGCGGCAGCCCAAGGCACTGATCGTGCCGACCGATTTCAACTGCATGGGCTACGCCGTGCCGGCTGCCATCGGCGCCAAACTGGCGAATCCGGATCGCGAGGTCTTCGCCATCGTCGGCGATGGTGCCTTCACCATGACCTGCATGGAAATCGTTTCCGCCACACGCCTGGGCCTGGGACTGGTGTTCTATGTCTTCCACGACGGCGAACTGTCGCAGATCGCCCAGGCCCAGGAGATTCCCTTCAACCGCAAACCCTGCACGGCGCTGGGCGCCATCGACTTCAGCGGCGTCGCCATCGCCACTGGCGCCGAATACATTCTGGTTGCTTCGAACGCCGACGTGGCGCATGCCATTGCCCGTGCCCGCGAAACCGCCGCGGGCGGACGGGCGGTAATCGTCGACCTGATCATGGACTATTCCAAACGCACCGCATTCACCCAGGGCGCGGTAAAGACCAATTTCAAGCGCCTGCCGCTGGCCCAGCGCCTGCGCATGGTGACGCGTGCGGTGAAGCGGAAGATTACCGGTTGACGCCTGCCGACGAAGCGAAACCCCGGCGCGCAGGTTTGCTCGGGAGCGAGCGGAACGCCCGGTCGTTCACTCCGTAACGGCCTCGGTATCCGCGCGACCCGATAGCGTGGTGGCAGCCAAGCCACTGACCACGATCAACAACACCCCTGCCCACGCCAGCCACGGCAGAACCTCATCCCACAGCAGCACGCCGAAGGCGCTGGAGAAGACCACCGTGCTGTAGGCCAGACTGGCTGAGACAAGAGTCTTGCCGCGCTTGTAGGCGGCGGTCATGCACAGTTGCGCCAGCACGCCGAAGCCGCCTACTCCGACGAGCAGCATCCAGCCACCCAGGTCGATGGCATGGAAGGGGCTGGCGACGAGCATCCAGGGCAAGCCGCCCAGAGCCGACATGGCCGAAAAATAGAACACCGTGCGCCATTCCGGCTCGCCCAGTTCGCCCAGTCGCCTCACATTGAGATAGGCGATGCTGGCGATGATCCCCGAGCCCAGGCCGTATGCCGCACCCAGCCATTGCTCGCCGCCCAGCGTCGGCTGCAGGAGCAGGATCACGCCGACGAAGCCGACGGCAAGCACCGCGTAGAGCCCGCACCGTACCGGTTCCTTCAACCATAGTGCCAACAGCAGCGCCAGGAACAGCGGCGAGGTGTAGTTCAGCGTCACCGCAGCCGCCAGCGGGATAAGGCTGATGGCCTGAAAGTACATCACCAGCGAGACGAATCCGGCCAGGCCACGGGTGGCATGGGTTCGCGCATGCGGCGTGGCCAGCGGCAGCCGCCTCACCGCGACATAGCCGCCGATGATCAGGGTGGCGATGAAACCACGCCAGAACACCAGTTCCGCGGCCGAGAACTGCAGCGAGCCGAGCTTTACGCAAACGCCCATGCAGGCGAACAACAGGCTTGCCGCGATCATCCAGAGTGACTGCATGGGAAGCCCATTTAACGTGAAGCAACTTGTTCCGAGCGACGGGTGATAGCCGAGCGAAGCGAGCCGACTGGAAGCCTCCCCGAGAGGGGAAGGTCGCATGCGACGTTTGCGATTGGGGGATGGGAGGGGCGGGCCTTCAATTCGCTTTTAGTTACGGCCGCTGCGCTTAACGCCGATGATGCCGGCGTTAGCCTCCACTGAAACTTCGTTTTCGCGTGTTTCATCATTGACGGATGGCTCTCGCCGCCATGAGCGCTAGGCAGGAGCCGTGCGGCGCGCAGTCGGCTGTCGGGCGCGCCTGCGGCCATCGCTCTATCTGATGTGGTTGGCCATCACCCGCCGATAGAACTCGTGGAAGTGCTGCATGCCGTCTTCCATGGGCGATTGATAGGGGCCGACTTCGCTGCGCCCCTGCTTCATCAGCGCGCGGCGGCCGCGATCCATGCGCTCGCCGATGTCGTCGTCCTCGAGCGCCGTTTCCATGTAGGCAGCCTGCTCGGCCTTGATGAATTCGGGCTCGAACAGGGCGATGTCTTCCGGATAATAAAACTCCACCACGTTCAGCGTCCTGTCCACGTCCTGCGGAATCAGCGTCGACACCACCAGCACGTGGGGATACCATTCGACCATGATGTTGGGATAGTAGGTCAACCAGATCGCACCATGCCTGGGCAGTTCGCCGTTGTAGTAGTCCAGCACCGCCTTGTGCCAGCGCTGATAGGCCGCCGAACCCGGCTTGGCCAGCGAAGTGACGCCGACACGCTGTACCGAATACCAGTCGCCGAACTGCCAGGTGAGGTCGTCGCAGGT
>CAMBRI010000047.1:0-21111 GCA_945870205.1 Sulfuritalea hydrogenivorans sk43H
CGCTTCTCGGTGCGGATAACGAACGGCCGTACACGATCACGGCTAACGCTACCATCATCCGGAAACGAGTCGCGGTCGATCAACTGCATCAAACGCATAAACTGGTCGGTCTTGCCCTGGTGCGGCGTGGCCGACAGCAGCAGCAGGTAGGGCGCTGCTTCAGCCAGGGCGGCACCCAATTTGTACCGCGCCACCCGGTCGGTGCTACCGCCCATGCGGTGCGACTCATCGATGATCACCAGATCCCACGACGCCGAAATCAAATCCTCGAACCGCTCGCGGTTGTAGTTGTTCAGTTGCTCCAGGCTCCAGCCTTTGCGGCCTTCGATCGGCTTGACCGAGTCCAGTGAGCAGATCACCTGGTCGTGGAGCCGCCAGAGGTTTTCTTCATCGTTGCGCCATTGCCGAAACGCGGCGAGTTCCGCCGGGTCGATGAATTGGAGTTTCTCCCCGAAGTGCAGGCGCATCTCGGCCTGCCACTGGCGCACCAGCCCCTTGGGCGCCACCACCAGCACGCGCTTGGCCATGCCGCGCAGCTTCAGTTCGCGCAGGATCAGCCCGGCCTCGATGGTCTTACCCAGGCCGACCTCATCTGCCAGCAGGTAACGAATGCGGTGCTGACTCATGGCGCGGTTGAGCGCATAGAGCTGGTGCGGCAACGGGACCACGCTGGACTGGATGGGCGCCAGCAGCAGGTTGTCCTCCAAGGCGTCCAGCAGTTTAGCCGCAGCTGCGGTGTGAAGGATGTGCGCAACCGTTGGCTGAACGCTGTCGAGCGTGACCAAGTCCTGCGAACGTGCACGCACGACCGCATCCTTGGTGGGCAGCCACACGCGGTAGGCGGTTTCGCCCCACATGTCCTGCCTGTCCAACACACGGCAGGGCGCGGCGTGGCGCGCGTGCCAGCACCACGCGCCCACATCATGCCCAACCGAATATTGGCCGTTCTCTGCCATCAAGCCCCGGCCTCGGTACGCGTCAGCGCCTGGTCGTACCAAAGCAACAGCTTCTCGTCTTCTTGCAGCGCCTCTTCAGGAATTTTGTGGGCGATCGCGATGATGGACTTGTAGTTCTTGGCGGCCCAAGCGGCCTTGAAACCGGCACGCAGCACCTCAAGGCGGAACTCCTTAAGTTTCCTGCCTGTCGCTGCTTGGTATCCCTCGAACTCTTTCAGCAAAGCCTTCTCTCGCTTCTTCTCCAGATCTTGTGCCTTGTTCGGGTCGGGCACATACCAGCGATCCTTGGCTTTGGCCACGAGGGCCGGACTGTTCTTTTCCAGACTGCGCAGGTCCTTGTGGTTGGTAGAGAGATAGCTGTGAATCTGACTCGGAACCTCTCCAGTACCGTCGTATTGAATGAAGTTGTCTTCGAGCAACGCGGCGAGTTCCGGTTTTGATTCGTGCTTCTTCCAACCGGCACCTAGCTGGCTGATGAAGTCGGTGTGGACCTCTTGATAGGTTGACGGTCGGCGCTTTAAGAAATCGGTCAGCCAATCAATCGCGCTACGCTCATCGGAAATGAACATCTCCATCTGGGGAGCAACTGCAACCTGCATCCGTTTCTTGTCGTACTCGGTGACCTGATCTGGCAGGAAAATCATTCCATCTCTTTCGACGAAACGTTGCGAAAGGCCTGCTTGGAACTCATGAGTAGACATGGGAACGGGGACGTTGTGGCGAATAAACCAAGCCACCATGCGATCAAAAATAATTCTTGGATCGCGTTCGGCGATGAACTCCAGAGTATTGTTTTTTACCTTAATCGTTGGCAGGTACTTCAGATGTGTACGAACGAAATCCCAAACTGAATCCTCACTTCCACCAGTCTTGGTGAATCGCTCTTCTAAACCACCATTTGGTTTGTAAGCGGAAATGACCAGATCCTGTTTAACGGCTGTGGTCGTTGTTACCGCCTTGAAGCTGCCCTGCTTTTTATCGAGAGCCGAAACGTTCGCAACAACGAATCCAGCCTCCTGCAGAGATGTTTGGATGGTGTTCCATACGGAGGCTTGCGTATTAGAAAATTCAACGGTCATCCACCTTCCAGGCTTCAGCTTTCTGAATGCTTCTTTGAAGCAGATGGACATGAGCGATCGATAATCATCAAGCGACTTCCCGTGAGAGCGATTTTCGATGGCCTCAGGAGCGATATTGGTGAATACCTTGAGCCAGGCCTCCCAGAGGAAATTTAGCTCCGAATAACTAATATTTGCACCAAATGGTGGATCTACAAAAATGTAATCGAGGCTGCTATCGGGTATTAGCGTTGAAGCGGTTGAACCCGTGAACACCAGCTGACGCGTGGTTTTGTCTCGCTTCCCCAAGTAAGAGGCTACGTCTGCTATCCGGTACGAGATCATTTCTAGCACCGAGTATTCAATTTGGTTGGAGGGAACGTATAGAGTCCCAGCCAAAATGCCAGCTGTCTTCGACAAATTTGTATTCAGACGACTTACTGCGATTTTGTGCATCTTGCTCGCACGTGGCAGTTGATCGCCTACCAAACATAGAAGCTGCCCCTCCATCGATGACTTCTTTAGGCGCGCACGCAAGCTCGAAAGTACCGCCAAATTCCGCTTAGTGTAAAAGTGATGAACGTGGGTGATCCCACTTGGATCATTTCGCCTGGACTCGCCGCCCTCCATCATTCGATCAGTTGGACACCAGTTATCCAGAGGTTGATTTTCTACCTTTGCTACGAGTGCTTTGTCGACTGCGTCGGGGCGCTTTTCAAAGCGCTTTTTGCCAACGCTGTAGTTGACCATCACGGGCGCTTGTTTTGCCTGTCGAATTGTTTGCTTGGTCGCGTCATCAATCTTACTCACCCAAGCTCGCTCCATACCTCGCTTCGTCAACTTTGACGAGCAGTGAGGGCAATCAAACTCATCACGGACAGCACCCGCTTTCTCATCCACGGCTGCGTCCCAGAAGACAACATCACCAGCGCACTCTGTGCAGGTAAACACGTCAGACCATACGGTGTAATTGATACGACCTGTCGATCCAACATCCCTTAGATCCGGCCGAGCTTCCGAGTCCACAAGACGCATCGCTTCTTCAATTTTCGCCGGCGTAGCTGCATGGAGTGTTTGATACATCCATCCGCATTCGCTCTCGACAGAAGCTAGTGATTTCCGAGCTTCCGATTCGAATGCGACAACATCAGCCGGTGTGTTGTAGTTGTAGGCAATAAAGCTCGCAGCGGGTGCGAGATCGTTCAAAATTGCTCGCCGAACCCCAATCTTTGAAAATGGCTTCCATACCGAACGGCCATCTTCATTACTCTGCTCAAAAATCGTGCCATCCGGATCCACTCGAAACCCCATTGATTGCACGACCGAACGATCGCCGCACATTTGCGCGGCAACACCAGTCATTCCCGTCCCGCAGAAGCCGTCATAAATTAGATCTCCGGGCTGCGTGTAATGCAAGATGTACCTCATGATTGCCTTGTGAGGTACTTTGGTGTGATAGCTATGTGCGTTGTAAATTGGGTCGTTTTTCCCCTCGCTGACATCCGCTGCGAAGGGCTCTTTGCTGTACGGAGTAGATGAGTCGTAAGGTTTGCCGTAGTGACGAACAAAATCCTCAATAAATGGATTCGGACAAGCGGTGTAGTACGGCGGGTCAGAGAGCGCGAGGATGTCTACGTCCGACCCGATAGGAAAGCCTTCAATCTTCCGGAACATGGGGTCTTTGAGCTTCTCGGCGAGCAACTTCAAGTAGTGCTCGCGACGCGCCTCATCACTTGGGAACGTTTGCCCAAGACATTCAACCGGGCCTGATATGGCCGCGTGGTTCTGGAATAGATCACTCATCAGTTCATCCTTAAATTCTGGTTGTCATCGCCGTCTCACCAGCGCCGACTTTATTATTGGCCGCCAAGCGCATCACTCCACCACGAACCGCAGCTTGCTGACGTCCTTGCCTTTGCTTTGCTCACGAAGCAACGATTCGAAGCGTTCACGCAGCTCGTCGGGCTTGGCGGGAGAGCCGCCTCGCAGTAACGCTGCCTTGATTTCATCGCCGCTGATGCGAACCTTCTCCAGTCCCGACAGGGCTTCCTGCACGGCGCTGACAAAGTCCGGCGTGACGGGGTCGGCCAGCTTTTTCGATGCGACGAACTTCTTGATCAACTCGCGGGCGGACGCTTTCAGCAGGTCAAGGTTGGCCTGAACGACAAGGTCGTCCAGGTTGTCGAGCAGTGTTTGCTGCCAGCCGTCGAGCAGACGATCCAGTTCCTCATCCAGTTGCTTGAGCACGTTGGCTGCCGGCAGGAAGTCGCCTTGTTCATTGGCAGGGCGGAAACTGCAATGTGGGCAGTAGGGGCTGGCAGACAGCTCCGATTCCACTAGAGACGCGCAACTCTTGAGCTTGTCGAGCTTGTCGTCGAAGTTGGTGAGTTGGCTGGTTGGCATCAGTGCGATGCCGGCCAGGGCACGCATCGCGACCAGACGAGAGTCTTTGCGCAAGGCAGACTTGGTCTTGTCCTCGGCCACGCCCAGGCGTGCCTTGCTGTGCTGAGCGATATAGGCGTTGAGGTAGTCCTTCTTGAGCTGAGCCAAGGTCAGCCGATATTCGGCAGCATGCTGTGCGTTGCGGTCCAGCGCGAGCTTGTCCAGGATGTCCTTGCGGGCGCTCTGCGCCTGCTTGACCCACGCGTGATCGCTGGACAGAACCATCTCGGCTTGCGACAGGTAGGCGGCGGTGCTGCCCAACTCCGTCACCAGTTCCAGCAGCTTTTCGACAGCGGCCAGAACCTCGAGGTTCTTCTTCTGAGCGTCGATGTCGTCGGAGCCGATACGCAGGTTCTTCAGTTTGCCGACCGTGTTGTACGGCGTCAGCCCCTCGGTAAAGGTCTTGAGCGCTTCGAGGCGGGTGCGCCAGTCACGGATTTCGTCATCCGTCAGCAGTGGCTTGCCCCAAAAGGTAAGCTTGCCTTGCAGATCGGTGCCCGCCGTCAAGACGCGGCCGACCAGCTTGGAAACGGCTTCAAGAAGTTGCTTGACCGGTTCCTCGGAACCCTGCGTGGCCAACTGCGCCAAGCCGGGTGACAGGCCGAGCAGTTCGAACAACGACCGCAGAACGGCGACGTTGATCTCCTTCGGTGCTTCGACATGCTTGAACTGCTTGAGCTCTTCAAGGCCGCGCTCGGCCAGCAGCGTGATCTTGCCTGAGTCGATTTTGTCGCCCGTGATCGCCAACACGATATCGCCGGAGTAGACGAGGCCGCCCAGCACGGCCACCAGCAGATCAGGCTCCAAGCGGAATTTCACCGGGTGGAAGTACTCCACGTCGGTTTGACCGTTTAGCAGCTCGCTGCGGTTGAGCACCTGGCCGTGTCCCTTGGCCTTGAGGCGGCTGAGCACTTCTTGCGAGTAACGCGAGCGCCCCGGCTCGATGCGGTCGCCATCCAGCATCTCCAACGCATCGAGAATGGCATTGGCGTCCTTGGTGCGGGTACCGCCAGCCAGCGCCTTCAAGGCATTGCCCACCAATTGCTTGCGGTTGGACTCGGTCACCAGCACCGGGAACGTTGGGTACTCTGGCGACACCTCTGCAAACTGTTGGCTGAGCGCTAGGCCAGAGACGACGTTGACGATGTCGCGGAAGTTGGCGCGCTCGTCGCCGCCAAGACGAAGCCTGTCTCGGATGTTGACCCCAGTGGCCCATCCCTGAAGGGTTTTGGTTTTGCCTTGGTAGCTAACTTCGAAAGCAGTCATCTGCTTTTCCTGTAGCCACTTGCTCATGTCGCGCAGGGCGTCTTTGGCCTTGTCCAAGTAGACGGCCTTTGCGCCGCCGCTCGCGGTGGAGGCGAGGTCCTGCGCGGCTGCGTAAAAGGCCAGATGGCGCTTGATGGCGTCATCGAGTCCCTTGAGCCGAATGAACACTTCATCCGACTTGTTCTCATCGCGGAAACGCGGAGGCTCAAAAGGCTGGATGAAGTAGACGTAGAAGTCCCGCTCAGGCTGGGCGGTGGGTCGATCATTCGGGGCGCCGAAGAACAGGTAACCGTTGCGGTCGACGCGACGTTCTTGCCACTCGATCTGGTATTGCCAGATCTGATGGCCGGTGACATAGGTGCTCTCGTCGGTGCGCTCCATCAATTGCTTGATGGCCCCGTAGTAGGCACGGTCGAGGGCGTCGTCCGACAGGGCTTCGGCACGCTTTTCGATCTGCGCGTCGTAGTCGACGTCCTTCTTGAGGTCGAGGTAATACTGCTCAGTGTCCGGAGCCTTGGAGATGAACTGGCCGTTGACCGTCTTGACGATCTCCCGCAGCGTGGTCTGCACGGCGGTGAGCAAATCGTCGGCGGGGTCGCCGCCCATGTCCTCGATGCCGGGTTGGTACAGGCACAGCGTGTCGCGCAACTCGGCAGCGGTTGGCCCAACCGGAACGTAGATGTCGCCACCCGTAGTGAGTCGATGCACGGACAGGCCGGCGATCACGCGCTGCGCCATGGGCTTGTAAGCCGGGCGGGTGAAGGCTTTCAGGACGCGCTCGGCCAAGACCTCGGAGACCTTCAGGACGGGGCCGATGCTGGGGTCGGAGCGCAGCACCGAGTTGGAGGTCACTGTCTCCCAAAACTTGTCGTACCCGATGAGTCCTGGGCGATCGTGGGGAACCTCGTCGTTCAAGACCGCCTGGATCTGGTCGCGCAGGGTGACCAGGGCGCCACGCTTCTCGGTGAAGATCAGCCGCTCGAAGGTGCCGATGTACTCCGGATGAACAGGGAACAGCCGCACGTACTCGTCCATGCGCTCGTTCATCGAGCTGTAGAACTTGGCGAACTTGGTGAGGTAGGTCCGGATCTTGTTCTGCTGGTCCGCAGTCTTCTTCAACAGGCGCTCGGCAACCACAAAGCTGACGTCCTGCCGGGCCAACAGCACTTGCGTGAAGCGGTCCTTTACACGACGCAGGCTGTCGGCGACGTGCTGGAACCGGTTGCTGTCGAAGATGGCTTCCTGCACGCCGGCCACGAAGCGGAAACGCAGGTGCTTGGTGACTTCACCGATCTCGCGCAGGAACGACAGGTCCAGCACCAGGTCGTGATCCTTGCGGGAGCGCAGGTAGTCGAGAAACTCGTCGACCACCAACAGCACGCCGTGGTTGGGGTGCACCTCGGCGAACGCAGCCATCATTTCCTCGAACGCCGCCTTGTTGTTGACCACCTTGTCGGCGGCCGGGAACGAGTAGCTGACGCCGTTTTTTTCAAGGAAGAGCTCAAGCTCCTGCGTGATGATGTCCCGCAGCGACATCTGGCTGGAGATCTCGATACGGTGGACCTTGAACTTGCCCGCGATCTTTCCTGCCGCTTCTGCAACCTTGGGGTGGCGGATCATGGGCTGGTAGGCCTCGTCCTCGGCAACAAGGGACAGCACCGACATCAAGTGTGACTTACCCGTGCCGTAGTTGCCGACCACCAGCACGCCCATGTGGTCGACGGACTCGTCGAAGGAGAGTTGCGGAATCATCTGCTTGGCGATTCGCTCGGCCATGTCGTCGGACATGACGTAGGTCGAGATGAGCTTCTTGGCCTCTTCCGGACGATTGGCGTCGAGCAGTTGGATGACCGATTCGATCGGTTCGAATTGAATGAGATCGCCGTAACGCATATTTTTCTCTCTTCCCTATTTACTGAATTTCAAAGGGGACCACGCCAGCAAGGCTGTAGTCCTGATGTTCTGGGTGCCCCATGTCTGCGTAAGTCAGCCGGCCGGTTCTTGTGTCGCCATGCAACTCACCCGGCCAAACTGCCACGACGCGTTTCGCGTGTGCGTGACGCTTCAGCAGATCGAGTGGGTCGAGCTGGAGAGAACGGTCGAACAAGAGTTCGATGTTGTCCAGCAGCAGCAAGTCACCAGAGGCATGCTGATCCGCCAGCTCGCGCAGGATCGTCGTGGTCTGCAGGTGGCGCTGTCTCTGCGGCATGCTCGCCAGACGACCGCCCAACTTAGCCCCGACATTCAGTGGCGTGACGCCCTTGTTTTGCGCGAGGGTGTGCAGCAATGCCGTCTTCCCCGAATGGGGTGGCCCGATGAGCAGGACGAGCTTGCTCTGCAGCGCTCCGACTTCATCGACCAGGTGCTTGAGCTTTTCGATCACTCTCAGCCTCTACCAGTTGGCAACAAACATCGGGCGCAGCGTGGAAATCTTGTCTGGCAAAGCACCGTCGCAAGTCCAGCCGAGATAAGTCGCGGCACGCGTCGTTCCAACGTAGAGATATTTGTCGAAGAGTTGTGGGTGAATCGAAGCTAATCGGTCTACGCCGATGAAGAACACAGCTTCGAATTCAAGCCCCTTGATATGCTGAACGTCGAAGACACGGACATCATTGTCCTGGCCCATGACTTGCCCCTTCGGACAAGCAATAACCTGCGCGTTTTCTGCTGCCAGCGCATCGTTGAGTGCATCGGCAACCGGCTGAACCTCCGCTTCGCTTTCGACAAAGATAGCGATTGATGGCAGCTGTCCGAGAAATTGCTCGATTTCTCGAATGCGTTGGGCCAACCAATCGACTATCTGACTCTGGTCCTGAGCATGTTCCAGCAACGTCGGCGAAACACCTTCGTTGTCGACATGGGCGGGGAGCGTCACCCCGCTATCAGTCCCGCCCGCCGCCACAATGATTGCCCTGGCTAGATCGTTGAGTCGCCGGCTCTGGCGATAGGAAACGGTGATTTCCTTGATATCGATTTCTGGAAACACCCATTTCACATCTTCGATGGACCGGCTGCCCCAAGTGGTCAGACGCTGATTGAAGTCACCGCACGCAAAGAACGAGCGAATCTTCGGATTCGCCAGCGCTGCCATGCAAGCCAGTTGTACCGGTGAAAAGTCCGTGGCCTCATCGACCACCACCTGGTTTTTGTGCAGATCAAATGCTGACTTGAGCACAGACCAAACCGGCAGATCGACATCCCGAGCGATCGTTGCTCGACTCAGTAGCTCGTTGGCACCCCGCAGGATGCTCAGGAGGATGACATCCAACTCCAGCGGGTGCAGATCTGTCGGCGCATAGCCGTCTTTCCGGTACCACTTGCCTTCGTCTTGCCTCAAGCGACGGAATGCGCGGTATCGCCTCGGAATTGCATCCAGATAGCGCTTTACCGGGTTAGTGAAGCGTCGGGCAGCGGCTTGAATCAGGAGGCTTGCACCAACTTCAGTTCGGTCGGATTCGCTGAGTCCTCGATCACCGAGCCACTCGATGATCTTGCCGTTGCGCGTGCCTTTGCCAAGGCTGCGTTTTTTCGCCTGAGTTCTGGCTTGCGCCCGGACCGCCTGCATATAGGCATTTACTGCGGCGGCGCGTCCAGTACGCGGTGCGGCGGCTTCCTCTTCGTCAGCGTCCAGATCGTCTGGATCATCCGAATCGATATCCGGTGCTTGCTGCAGGCCATCGATGAATTTTGCCAACTCGTCGATGAATACCTTGTTCCGGTTGAGTTGAAGATTCAGTGAGCCGTGAATCTTCTTGTCCGTGACTTCCTTGAGACCGGTCACCAGGGTTTGGATACCGGCAACCTCGCCGACGAGCGAGGAGAACGTCGATGTCAGGCTGGCGCCGCTTGCGCGCTCAAGGATATCCATCAGCCGTTTCCCAACGGCAGCAATATTCGACGTTGGGTTTTCGCTTAGGCCGAGTGCAGCCTGTCGCAGATCACTAATGAAACTGGTCTTCTGCCAGGCCTCGAAATCATCAAACCAGGCGATGGGCGTATCTGAGGCGTCGAGGACGAGCGTCTCGATCGCTTCCTTAAGGACAAATGTACCGCCGCCGGTGGCGGTACGCAAAACACCGAACGTGCTTCGACCGAGTTCCCGACGATAGTCGGTCCAGGTGCGGATCCGTATGTCTGGGGCAGGCACCCCTTCACGAGCAAACGCCTCTTTCAAATACTGCTTCAGTAGCTCGGTTGGTGTGAACATCACCCAACTATTTGAGTGCGATACACCGGTGGTACCGCCAACACTCTCGACCGTGCGGAGTTCGCCTTCCTCAAGGAAGGCGGTATCCAACTTCTGACCGAGGCGACGGATCAGCGTGGTGGTCTTGCCGGTTCCGGGTGGCCCCAAGATCAGCAAACGCTTGTCCAGGGGTAGCCGGAAGATCTCATCCTGGTATTGGTCGAGAATCGGCTGATCCCGAAGTCCCATCTTGGTGATAACGCTGCGCCGGACGCCTTCGATAACGTTGGCGGTTTCACTTTCCTCGGCGAGCAGTTGATCGAGCAGATCTTCTGTGACTTCCTCGCCGACGACCTTGTAGAGCAAAGAACGAAGTGATTCGATCGTGATGGGGCCAAAGCTTTCCCCATCGATGACTGTGTCGTGAGAATCCCACCCATCAGTAATGTGGGATGGGCGCAATTGGGCTCGCTCGACGACCTCGACAACGGTGCCGTTAGGCAGAGAAAACTCAGAGCCAACGGGCAGGGACGCTAGGCGACCAACCGGTGCACGGTAACTGGCGAGGTTTGCTACGCCGGTGATAGGGGTGGTGCGGCAGATGTAATAGACCCGCTGCTGGCCATCTTCATCAACCACGGCAACCCGTGCGATCGCAGGCTCCCGTGCCAGGATTTGGTAGCTCTCTAGGTTTTCCTGGCTAATTTGCCCGAGTCGTTGAACCGCAGCTCCGCCTGTAAAAGTTTGGGCTACTACCAGAGCGTCGGTGCCCAGGTTCGGCGCATTGCGAATCGCGTTATGAGCAGCAGCCGCGACTTTGTCGAACTGATCCAGCGCATCCCGGGCGACTCGCTCGACGTGTTGTTTTGATTCTTGTGTCAGTTCCATGCTCTCCCCTTAGCCACCAGTGGTCTGGCTCTTGATCCATTGGTCGATATCCGACCGTAAAAAGCGCCATGTTCCCCCCACCTTGAAGGCCGGTATCTTCTTGGCCCCGGCTAACCGATAAACGGTTCGCTCATTGACCTTTAGGTACTCCGCAACCTCCTTGATGGTCAGGATTGAGCCATCGCTGGACTTTGTAGGCATAGCGGTCGCCAGTTGGAAAAAACGTCAAGATAGTGCAAACCAGTACAAATGACAACGCGTTCTGATGCCTTTCGGTGGATCGTGCTCAAAATCTAATTGGCGGAGGGCGAAATACTCCCGTTCAGCGGTTTACTATCGGTTGGTGTCGTCTGGCCGTTGCTCGAACTGAGCCTTGCCTTGAGACTTCTTGCGCCGCAGGACGCTCGGTGCTGACGAAAGGTCAGTGACGATTGATCCGCTGCGTCCTGTGGCCCACAGTCACAATGGCCCCGTCAGCGCCAAGGACAGCATATGTGTCGAGATGTGACTCGATATGCTTGTAGGCGTCGTTGGCCATCTGCCGGCGAAGCCTGTTGCGGGCACGATGGTCAAAAAAGATAATTGTTCCGCCGCGGTGATCATGCGCCTGGTGACCAAACTCCAAGAGGCTTTCAACAACAAGTGCTGGAATCCCCCTTTGCTGAAGCCTGGTCTGTGCATGATGGGTGATCGTTAGCATGGTCCTGTCTCCCCAAATGTAGTGATGACAGATGCCATGCTATCGATGCTTGGGCTCATAGAATGCGCCCGCAATAATGCCGATTTTCAAGCCGATTTTGAGACCGGAACGAAAGTTAGGTCAGGCGTATTGCGCCAAACCACGCTTGAACTCTGCCGCAACGCGCTCCTGCAGTTCTTTCGGCCCAACTACCTGGCAATCGCCGCCGTACTTCAAGATGTCCATGATGAGTTCCCGGTCGTCGGAATAGGGCACTTTGAGCTCAAATGAACCGTCTTTACTGATCTTGGCCTTTTGATTCGGGTGCCAGCATTCCGATGCGACCCATCTTGATCGTTCCGGCGAAAAGCGAAGAGTCGCCCATGACACGTCCGTGCCAGAAAAAATGCCATAGCCTGAACCGAGCACTTCATCGAGCCGCTTGTCGGCGACATCCTTCGCGCGTTTGTCGAGGATCTCGGCATGCTTGATCGCATCCACGGAAAAGGCGCGTACGCCATCGCGAAGATGGCACCAGGCATCCAAGTACCAGTTGTCTCGGTAATGGACGAGTCGCTGGGGCGAAACCTCTCGCTCGGTAGTCTCATTCGTTCCACGAGCGTGGTAGCGGATGACAAGTCGTTTGCGGCGTAGCAGAGCAGAACCAACTGCCTGGAAGTGCTCGAGGTGGAATTGTCGAGCACCGACCGTCCGAATGCGGATGCGCTTCTGAACTTCCTCGGCAGGGTTGTCTGCTGAACCCAGTAGGCCAGTTAGTCTGGCGAGCAGCGGCTTGATCTGTGACCCGAGCAACCCGCCCGTGTCCAGGTTCGATAGCAGGTGCTGCATGGTCAGCAGGGCATGAATTTCCTCCGCGGAGAACCATAGTCCCGGAAGTTCGTATTGTGGGCCGATTCGTTTGCTCTCTGTCTCGAATCGGTATCCTCCTAGATCGCGGTCGAAGATGATCGGGGCGTTGAGCCGGTCTTTCAGGTAAGCCAGGTCGCGTTTCAAGGTGGCCCACGACACACCAAGTCGGTCCTGTAGCTCCTTACGCGGGACGAAATTCCGTCCGGCCAGGATCTGGTCAATCTGATAGATGCGCTCCATCCCGCTCATGCCGATCTCCGGCGGAATTGCCAAAAATGACGGGCTTACGCCATGAGCCCGAGATAGTGCATCATGGCACGGAAATGATGGGACGAGAAGGATGCCCCCTGAGTGGTAGTTGCGTTCTCGGAAAGAACGCAGGGGGCTGCGAGGTTTATCTGTCTGGTGATGCATAGCGCCGTCCTTTGCACAGAATGCATCGATTCTCCGAGTCGATGGGCGCACTGAGTGAGCCTGGCCGCGCGGAGGATCAATAAATGCCCTATAAGTAGGGCGAAAAGGTCAATCGCTGTGGGAACGTATTTTGACTACACATCGGGCGTCGAGCTTTGGAGTGCGCTTGGAGAGGAGTTCCGCGCTGCAATGCCGTAGCCCTATGGGATTGTTGAACTGGTGGTGGTGTCACCAGAGGCTAGTTCATATTTTGAGACGCGAGCCAAGTAGAGGGAGTGGACGCTTATGTACGACGTTGAAATGCACGAGATGTCGCAGGAATTCTTGAAATGCTGGCAAGCGGCTGGAGTGCATCTGAACCAACAGGTAGACGGAGGGATACAGTCGTGGCTGCGGGCACATCCCTATGCGCCATTCCTGGAGCACCTGTCTTTTCGGCTGGGGAATCAGTTGCTGTTCATACGCGTTGTGGATGCGGACGGGAAGGTAGAAGGCCCGGGAAGTATGCGGGGACTAAATGCCGTTGCCGAAGGTGCTAACGGTCATGCCTGCATCCTGCCTATGAGCAAGAAATTTCTTGGCGGGAAGTGGGTTCCGGATAACCTTGGGTGGGGACTGCTGGATGCGAACACCCGGAAACCTGTCGATCCGGTGTCACTGGTCACCGAAGAAAAGATCGAGATGACCTCATGGGAAGTTCACGACATGGCTGTCCAGGTGGTTCGAGACCATCTGGAGCGTCAGGGGTACAAGTTGATGTCGTGGCAGGGGAATCCGGAAGTCGATCCATCGATCTGGTTCATTGGTGATAGCAAGAAGCCAGAATGGGTTGTGGTTCGCTCCACGAAGTTCCCTGAAAACGAAGCCAGGCGACCGAACAATTGGGAGGCAATCGCAGCAGGCAGCGCGAGGATGAGCCCGATCGGGCATTTCGCATCTGTCGCGGTTGTAAGCATGGGGCAACCATTTCAGTCAGAAAATGAAGACCCAGTTCCGCTGTGGCGGGGCCATGGAATGCATGCTCGTTTTACCGGGCTGGAGTAGGTGTCCAGCCATTGAAATGCCTCCTTGGATAGGATGGCGACATTGTTACGAAACCCGTGTGCAGTATCTGAGTGAGTCCGTCGTCGCATAAGATCACCATCCCCAGCACACTAATCCAAGGAGCAAACGCCACGTGAAGTTCGTACATACCGCAGACATTCATTTGGATAGCCCACTTCGTGGATTGTCCGCCTATCCAGATGCACCCGCAGACCGAGTTCGTACAGCGACTCGTGACGCTTTCTACAACCTCATCTCGCGGGCAATCGATGAGGCTGTTGATTTTGTCGTAATCGCGGGCGACGTTTATGACGGTGATTGGAAGGATTTCAACACCGGGCTCTTTTTTGTGCGGCAAATGGGCCGTTTGCGTCAGGCCGGAATACCGGTCTACCTGCTGTATGGCAATCACGACGCCGAAAGCGAGATGACCAAGGGTCTTGATCTCCCTGACAACGTCCATGTATTTTCCTCAAGAAAAGCCGAGACGTATCGGATTGATGCCCTGAAAGTCGCATTGCATGGCCGCAGTTTTAAGGTTGCTGCAACCACAGATAGTCTTCTGCCGAGTTACCCCGAGCCAACGCCTGGGTGGCTCAATATTGGGGTTCTACATACCGCCCTCGAAGGCAATTCAGAGCATGCCAAATATGCCCCATGTTCGATTGGTGAATTGCAAGCAAAGGGATACCAATACTGGGCCCTCGGGCATGTGCACGAGCATTGGATTCAGCGGGGGGACGTCACGATTGCGTTTCCTGGTAATTTGCAGGGCCGCCATATTCGTGAATGTGGACCTCGCGGCGCTCTATTGGTAACGGCCGAGGCCGGCGAGATCACCGATCTGGAACGGTTTGAAGTCGACGTGCTGCGTTGGCATGCGCTAGATGTTGATATTTCACAAGCTGAAACCCTAAAGGCCGCCGCGCGCCAGGCCGGTCAGGACATTGAACGATTACTGGATTCAGTAGCAGGTGATCTGCCAATGGCCATTCGCGTGACATTCACTGGACAGTCGATCGCCCACCGAGAGTTGTTGGGTCAAGAGTCTCAGTTGCGCCAAGAAGTTATCGCCCAGGCCGTCGCATTGGATCCAGACCGAATCTGGATTGAAAAAGTCAAGATAGCCAGTCAATCACCGAACGGAGGATCAGACAGGATTCTCGACGAGGAATCAGCTGACGCGCTGATGGAACTCGAGAGTTTGGCGAAAACTGCGATCAGCGATTCCGACTTCATGAATTCGCTGCAACAAGATATCCAGATTCTGTTGGAAAAGTTGCCCCACGAGGTATTGCAAGCCATGCCTGATCTGAAGGAATTGCGCCAAGACCCCGCAAGTCATCTTCCAGGCCAGTTGGTGCAATCCGTGGCGGTATTGATGGCCAAACTACAAGAGAGTCCCGATCCGATTGCCGGACGTGAATCCTAATCGGAGCCGAACACGATGCGAATTCGCGAACTCAATCTGATCCGGTACGGAAAATTCACCGATCGTCGCGTTGAACTACCATTCGGCGGACAGGACATCCATGTCATTGTCGGACCCAATGAGGCGGGGAAATCGACAGTACGCTCCGCGATTGGCGACTGGCTATTTGGCATTCCGATGCGAACCCCCTTGGCCTTTCTTCACCCAATGCCCGAGCTACGTATTGGGGGGTCGATTGAGCGCGTGGAGAGTGGTGACGGCGCGAAATCATCGCTGACGTTCGAACGGACGAAGGGAAACAAAAATACGCTTCGCACCCAGCAGGATGCTTTGATGCCGGACGCGGGCTTGCAACAGTGGCTTGGCGGACTCGACGCGGCAGCCTTCAATCGGATGTATGCACTGGACCATTCCACGCTCGTTGAGGGAGGCGCCGGAATCTTGTCTGCCTCCGATGACCTAGGGCGAATGCTTTTCCAGTCAGCGTCAGGCATGGAACATTTAGGGAGCGTTCTGCAACGACTGCAAGAAGAGGCAGATTCGCTTTGGGCGCCACGGAAATCAGGATCGCGCGAATACTACATCGCCTTAGATGCCTTCGATAAGGCGCATGACGATCTCAAAAAGGGAACCCTGCGAACCCGTGATTGGAAAGCGCAGCATGAGGCGCTGATCGAATGTGAACAGGCCTTGGCTTTGGCGCGACAGCGACATGCTGAGACTCGATCGCAAATTAGCCGCTTGGAGCGTATTCGGCGGGTTCAACCGTTGTTGCTCTCGCTTGATGCTGGCCAACGTCAGCTTGATGACCTGTTTGCTAAGGGGCCAGCGCCGTTGCTTCCGGAAGATGCGGCGGCAATCCTGAACAAGGCGAACCAGGCGATGGCATTGGCGAACGCTGACGTCCAGCGCCACCAATCAGTGATAGCTGAGGCCCAAGCTGAGTTGGAAAAAATTCAGGTGGATCATCAGTTGCTGTCATTGGCCTCTGACATCAACGATTTGAACGAACGCCGACTGCAATACCGTGCCCATCGTACTGATATCGTCAAGCGGCAGGAAGAGCTGCGACTGGAGTGGCAACGCGCTGGGGAGAAGGCGTCGGGTCTTGGCTGGACATGCACGACGATCGACGCAATGGGTAATCGCGTTCCGGCACAAAGCATCCGGTCGCGCTTGAATCGTTTACTCAAGGTGCGAGGCTCGTTAATCAATCAGCGTCAAACCGCTGACGACAATTTACTGAAGCGCCAACAGGAAATAGCGGCGTTCAAGGAAACATTGCAGGGCCTTGGATCCGATACGGTTAATCCGAAGCTCATGTCGGTCGTAGATCAGGCACTCAAGCTTGGCGACTATGAGGAGTCGATAGCAGAGTTTGATTCTCGTCTGCAGCGACTTGGGGATGAAATCGAGTCCGCACTGGCTGAACTAGGTGCTTGGCGATCGTCGCCAGAGACACTTGCCTCGATGTCCGTTCCTGATCTTGCCGCTGTTCAGAACATACTGAACGAGCAGCGCGCCGACGCCGCTGAAGAAAAGTCCTTGCAGTCTGCCCTGGAGGGCAAGAAATCTGAGTGCGACCGCACGCGTGTGGAACTCGATCAGCTTGTTCGCACTTTTCAGCCAATTTCAGTCGAGCAAGTAGTCGAGGCCAGGGCTAGTCGAGATTTACGCTGGACCTCCATCAAGGCCGCTCCCAAGGAATTGCTGGTTTTGGCCCCTGACTATGAGCGCGATGTTAGTCAGGCCGATGGCCTATCCGATACCCGCCTGGATAAATTACAGCACGAAGCGGAGCGCCAATCCAAAGCTCAACGATTGGAACTACTGGAACAAGAGTTCGCGGCCATGCAAGCTAGGCTCCACGCCGTCCACGCTCGTATCAGCGAAAGGGAGACCCGGTGGAATTCATTGGCTGATGCCTGCGGAATACCGCAGATGCCACCGGAGGTGGCGCCTCATTGGTTGGAGCAGCGACGCAAGGCGCTAGACCTGTTGCGTGATCAGAGTGATGTCGAACGCCAAAGGAAAACGAGAATTGATGTCGCAGAAACCGCTCGCAAGGCCCTGTGGAATCAGATCAAGCCAGAGGCCAAGGCCGAGGATGCTCCTGACCTGGATGAATGCCTGCGCATTGCTCGCGATCAAATCACTCTGGCCGACCAGGCACGTGGTCAGCGCAGAACCATAGAGAAACAACTCGCAGAGGCGACCGCCACTCTGCCCACTCTCCAAAATGCGGTGGATTCCGCGATCAGTGCTTGGCAAGAGTGGGAGGCATCGTGGCTGGATGGCGTAGGAGCCGCTGGCTACCCCGACACTGTTTTCGCCGATCGGGTCGAGGCAGAATTGGATGTCATGGAGGAAATCGATCGTCTGTTAATCAAGATTCGCGGCATCCAGACTGAGCGTATCGACAAGATGCAAGCCGATCTGGATGATCTGGATCGTACAGCGAAGGTATTGGGAGAACGATTAGCTCCCGATCTGGATACTGCTGTCGCGGAGGAAATCACGATCGAGTTGCTGAATCGGCTTGACGCAGCACGGCGCGCACTTGTCGAATGGACCGAGTGGCAAGCGAAGGTAAAGAAGGCAAACGACGGATTGGATACAGCTAACCGGGCCCAGCGTACAGTCCAGGCTCAACTCGCTCCTCTCATTGCTACGGCTGGTGTCGACGAGGTGTCGCTGCTCGCTGAAGCGATTACGCAGTCTGAACAGCGTCGCGACTTCGAAAAAGCGATTTCGCAGGCCAGCGCTGACCTCAAGACAGGCGCCGACGGTCTGTTGATAGAACAACTGCGTGCAGAGGTATCCGGTCAGGATCCTGCAACCCTAGTGCTTGATCTCGAACGGCTCAACCAGCTGGCGGAGGACGTCATGGAAGAGGTGTCTTCGTTGAGCAATCAGCATGGCGCTCAAAAAGCCGCGTTCGATGCGTTTGCTGGGGCAGATCTAGCGGCCAAGGCGGAAGCGCAAAAGCACGAGGCGGTTGCCAGGATGTCTGATGCGGTTGAACGCTATCTGCGCACACACACCGTAGCAAGGCTCCTCAAATGGTCGATGGAAAAGTTTCGTGAGACCAAACAAGGCCCGATGCTTGCCAAAGCATCCTCCATATTCAAGGTGCTCACACTGGACTCATTCAGTCGCTTACTGGTGGACGCGGAAGGCCAAACACCGCGACTGTTCGGCGTGCGCCCAGACGGCCAGCAAGTCGATGTTGCCGGTATGAGCGAGGGCTCGCGAGATCAGTTGTATCTGGCATTACGCCTGGCCGCGCTGGAAATGCAGATCGACCAAGGATTCAACATGCCGCTGATCGCGGATGATCTTTTTATCAACTTCGACGATGCCCGTACTGCGGCTGGGTTAATGGTTCTTGGTGAGCTATCTCGTCGTATGCAGGTGGTTTTCTTGACCCACCATGATCATCTCGTGCCATTGGCGAAGAAGGTTCTTGGGGCTGACCTAAACGTGGTTACGCTGTGAATTTCCACCCTGTCTATCTGGTGCGCATCCGACCCCTTACGATGCCATTCCACCCCAAGCCAGCCGCCGATTCCGACGGAAAGCCTACCAGTCGTTCCAATCGAAAGTCGGCCAGTGATTCCGATCCACCAACGCCACATGAAATTCGCTGCACTGCTGCGTTCGTGCGCCAGCACTCTGCGAATTTGCCTTTGGTCAGGTTAGCCCGCGATAACTGACGTTCGGAGTGACGACGTCAATGGCTCTCCGTCGGCTTTTGCGGACGGTCGCCTGCCTCATGGCGAATGACCGCAAAGCGCTCTTTTGCTGTAGCTCAGTGGGCTTCGCGTCGGACCATGGCATTATCATGCGATTTGGCGCGCAAGAGTCCAGCTCGATGGCGTTCCATTGATAGACATTGTCTGGGAGATATCGAGTATGTACTTGAAACGCATTTGCGCGCGCAACTTCCGTGCATTCGGTGATGGAGCCACTGCGCCTGAACTGAATTGGGAACTCAACCCGGGCTTGAATATTCTGGTCGGGGAGAACGATGCGGGGAAAACTTGCATCGTCGACGCCATCAGACAAGTCTTGCTCACGACCAGCTACGAGACCATCCGCCTTTTCGAGGAGGACTTCCACATCCACGGCTCACAGCGAGCAAACAGTCTGTGGATTGAGGTAACGCTGTGTGACTTGTCGAAAGACCAACAGGCCAATGTCATAGAATGGTTAACTCTGGAGAACGACGGCACGTGCTCTCTTGTCGTCCATCTACACGCGAAATTCATCGCCGCGCAGGCGTCAAAGCGAGCTCGGGTAGACATTGTTGTTCGCGCAGGGAGGAACGGTGCAGGGCCGGAAATCGGCTACGCGGTCCGAGAATTGATTCGGGCAACCTACCTGCGTCCGTTGCGTAATGCCGAAGCGGAGCTGCGACCGGGCCGGCAATCTCGGCTGTCGCAAATTCTTGCTGCGCACAACGACATCGCAGGTCAAGAGATCAATGACTTCCTGAAGGATTCTCCAGGCACGGTGCCGCAGAACCTGGTCGGCCTCATGGCGTTCGCTCAACATCATCTCGGCGAGCACAAGGTCATCAAAGGTGTCCAGGACGACATCAACAAGAACTACCTCGGCGAGTTTTCGTTCGCTGGCGCCAAGCTCGAATCGCGGATCCGCATCGCTCCTGACCTGTCACTGACCCCAATCCTTGAGAAGTTCGAGCTAGGGTTGCTACCCGACGGCGCGGTTCATCCCGATGAACGGTGCGTCCGGGGGCTGGGCTACAACAACGCGCTTTTCATGGCAACTGAACTCGTTCTGCTTCGGGATGGCGATGAACTGGCGTTACTGTTGGTCGAGGAGCCGGAGGCTCATTTACACCCTCAGTTGCAGGACCGCGTGATGGATCTACTCGAGCAGCACTCCGAGCCGCTGGGCGACGGAGAGCGCAGGGTCCAGGTAGTCATGACCACGCACAGCCCGTCGTTGGTATCGAGCGCTGACATTGAGAGCATGACGCTCGTGCACAAAGCACAAACCTTTCCTCTGTCCTCTGGACACACTAAGCTCAAAAAGACCGACTATTCCTTCCTGCAGCGCTTCATCGACGCGACTAAGGCAAATCTGTTCTTCGCCAGGGGTGTGCTGATGGTTGAAGGGCCAGCCGAGGCGATTTTACTGCCCACGCTCGCGGAGACTTGCGAGCGCTCTTTCTCGAAGCATGGCGTCTCAATCGTCAACGTCGGGCACACCGGTCTCTACCACTATGCGCGCATCCTCCAGCGCGAAGGTGCCGGCCCGGAATATCCGGTACCCACCGTTTGCTTGACTGATCGCGACATCGTCCCTGACGTGGTCACCTATGTCCCGAAGCCCGCCAAAGGAAAAAGGTTCGAGGCTGACTATGACGCTGACGGCATGAGAGAGGTTGTCCAGCGCAAGGTCGCTCGCGCGGAGGGCGGCAAAACCATCGTGTGCGTCTCTGACCGATGGACCTTGGAATACGACTTGGCGATTTATGGCTGCGCGAAGCTCATGCACGTCGCCATTGCGCTCGGGGTCATGGCATCGGGTAAGGATGAGCGCCTGATCGAGGAGGACGAGAAAGCAGCGATGGCCGCTGCCCTTGACTCTTGGAAGATACTCGAAGCAGCAGGACATGCGCCCGACAAACTCGCCGCCCTAATTTATCGTCCGCTCTACGAGAAAGAAGGATCCAAGGCCATCACTGCCCAGTATGCTGCCCAGCTGTTGTCCTCGGGTGACTATGGAAAGGGCGAGGATCTGTTCAAGAGCCTTCCGCCTTACCTGCAGCGCGCGTTGAGCCACCTGACCACGCCGCCGCCCGCGCCGCCTGTCCCGCCGGCCAGCGGCGGAGCGAATCCATGACA
>CAMBRI010000048.1 GCA_945870205.1 Sulfuritalea hydrogenivorans sk43H
GGGACGCACCGTGCTGGCGCTGGTGAGACGGCGAACAGCGCGGCAACTTTGGTCGCCTTCTGGGCAACGTGGTGTCCGGTGTGCTCGGCCGAGGAAGGCAACATCGTTTCTGTGGCAAAGGATTACCGGGTCGTCTCGGTGGCCATGCAGTCGGGCGATGCGGCGACGGTGATGAAGCACCTGAAGGAGCGCGGCATCGACCTGCCCCAATTGATCGATGCCGATGGTCGCCACGCCACCAACTGGCAGGTGCGCGGGGTGCCGACGCATTTCGTCGTCGATGCGGCCGGCAACATCCGCTTTCGCGTGGTCGGTTATGCGACGACCTGGGGCCTGAAGGCGCGACTGTGGTGGGCGGAGACTTTTCCGGCGTGAGCGATACAAAAAACTTTCCACCTGCGAGTCTGGCCTGGTCGGTCTGGGGCCTCGGTGCGCTGCTTTACCTGATCGGCTTCTACCTGCGCGTGGCGCCGGCAGTGATCACCGACCAGTTGATGACCGAATTCGCCATCACCGGCGCGGCGCTGGGCAATCTCTCGGCTTTCTATTTTTATTCCTACGTGGCGATGCAGATCCCCACCGGGATGATCGCCGACCGCTGGGGGCCGCGGCGACTGCTTACCGCCGGGGCGGGCGTGGCGGCGCTGGGCACGGCGCTGTTCGCCTTTGCGCCCACCATCTTCTGGGCCAATATGGGGCGGCTCCTGATCGGCGCTTCGGTGGCGGTGGCTTTCGTCTCGATGCTGAAGCTGGCCAGTCACTGGTTCGCGCCGAAGCAGTACGCGCTGGCCTCGGGCATGGCGCTCTTGATGGGCGTGGTCGGCGGCGTGGTGGCGGGCGTGCCGCTGCGCTTTCTGGTCGAGGCTTTCGGCTGGCGTCCGGTGATGGGGGTGTCGGCGGCCCTGACGGCGGTGCTCTGCGTCGCCACCTGGCTGCGTGTGCGCGACGACCCGGTCGAGCGCGGCTACGCCAGCCACTTTCAGGGCGCGCACGGATCGCATGCGGGGACCTCGGTGCTGCGCGGCCTGATGGAAGTGCTGTCCTATCGCAATATCTGGATCCTGACGGCGGTGCCGATTGGTTTCAGTGGCGCGGTGCTGACCTTTGCCGGGCTCTGGGGCGTGCCTTTTCTACGTCAGGTGCATGGGCTGGACCCCAAGGCGGCGGCGGCGATTACCTCGATCCTGCTGGTGTCTTGGGCGCTGGGCGGGCCGCTCCTGGGCAACTGGTCGGAGCGCATGGGAATGAGGAAGCCGCTGTACCTGATCGCGGCCGGCGTGGCCATGCTGGGCTGGTCGGCGATTATCTTTCTGCCGCTGCCGCTGTGGGTTCTGGTGGCGCTCTTGATCCCGACCGGCTTTGCCTCGGGCAACATCATCATCGGCTTTGCCTGGGCCAAGGAATCGGTGCCGTTGCGACTGATGGGCACGGCTTCGGGGGTGTGCAACATGGGCCCGCTGGTCGGCGGCATGCTGCTGCAGCCGGCGGTTGGATGGATGCTGGACCAGCGCTGGAACGGCGTCCTCGCCGCCGGCGTGCGGTTCTACGATGCGACGGCGTATCGCGCCGGCTTCACCCTGATGGTCGGCGCCATGGCGCTTGCCGGCGTCATTTTAATTTTCGCTCGCGAGAGTCATTGCAGGCAGATGCACGACTGATATGAACGCCAACATTCTCTGTGAGCGTGACGGCGTCATCGCCACCGTTACCCTGTTCAATCCCGACAAGCTAAATGCCCTGAATGCTTCAATGTGGTCGCGGCTGCGTGAAGTCATGGCCGAACTGGCCGCCGATAAATCGCTACGTTGCATCATCCTTCGCGGCGAAGGCGTGGCCTTCGCTGCCGGCGGCGACCTCGAAGAATTCCGCACCGCACGCGCCAGCGTCGATCTGGCGCTCGCCTACCACGAGGCCGTGGGCGAGGCGCTGGCGGCGATCGAGTCCTGCCCGCATCCGACTGTCGCGGCGATCCTCGGCCCCTGTGTCGGCGGCGGGCTGGAAATCGCCTGTGCCTGCGATCTCCGGATTGCTGGCGAGGGCGCGCGCTTTGGGGCGCCGATCATGAAGCTGGGCTTCTCCATGTATCCCGGCGAACTGGCGGGTTTTCTCAGCCTGGCCGGACCCGCCGTAGCGAAGGAAATCCTGCTCGAAGGGCGCCTCTTGAATGCCGCCGAGGCTTATGCCAAGGGCTTGCTGACGCGAGTGGTGGCGGACGACGCGGTGGAGCAGGAAGCGCAAGCCACGGCGGCCCGCATTGCCGCCGGTGCGCCGCTGGTTGCGCGCTGGCACAAGCAGTGGATAGCGCGCTTGCTGGAAGGCCGTTCGCTCAGTGCCGAGGAAAAGCGCGCGTCCTTCGCTTTTCTCGACACAGAAGATTACGCTGAAGGGCTGACGGCCTTTCTCGAAAAACGGCCGCCGCGGTTCACGGGTCGCTGAGGTTTTGCAGGAGCGGGCAAGTGCGCTCTTGCACACTGGCGACGGTGTCCAGTGTCAAACCAGAAACCCGCTCCACGCGCCCGGCGCGCGTACCGGCAGCGGTTCGTAGCCGGGCATCGCGATCAGGCGCTGGCGGAAGGTGTTGCCGTGCAGGCGTGCGAGGAAAGCCCTGCCCTCGACGCTGTCGGCAGTCGTCTTGCGCATCATGAAGCCGTAGCGCTCCCAGACCAGCGGGATGAAACCCAGGTCATAGCGCGCAGCGGCGGCCTCGATGCCAAAGCCGACATCGGCCTGTCCGGCGGCCACGGTGGCGGCAATCGCCTCATGGGTGAATTCTTCGCGGGCATAGCCGTCGATGTTTTCCGGGCGCAAGCCGTTGGCGGCCAGCAGCTGGTCGATCAGGCTGCGCGTGCCGGAGCCGCGTTGCCGGTTGACCATGCGCAGGCCTCGCCGCGAAGCGTCTGCCAGCGTTTGCAAGCGATGAGGATTGCCGCGAGCGACGATCAGGCCCTGGCAGCGTCGCATCAGCGGCAGGCAGACATGCACGGCGGGCTTCAGCCAGCGGCCGAGCGAGCCGAGCAGTTGCTCCTGCGTCCATGCCTCGGGTACGTGGAAGCCGACGATGTCGCATTCGTCGCGCCCCAGCCCTTCCAGCGCATCCTCGCTGCCACGCCAGAACAGATCGAAGCTGATGCCGCGTCCGTGTTCGATCCAGTCGGCGAGTGCCAGGTCGTGGCTGGCCGCGAGGCGCAGGCGCTCGGGCACGGCGCGCACCACGGGCGCCAGCAGATCGCGCAGTCGGCGCTCCCATGGCGCGTGCGCCACGCCCAGCGTCAGGCGCGCCGCGCCGTCGAGCTCGACGATGGATTCGCCGAGTTCGGTGAGCCGCGTCCCGCGCCCGCGTTCCATGACGACCAGCGCCACGCCCAGCGCCTCTTCGCAGCGGCGCAGCAAGCCCCAGGCTGAGCGGTAGGACATTCCGGCGGATGTCGCCGCGGCACCCAGTGCGCCGCCGCCGGCCAGTGCGTTGAGCAGGGGCAGCAGGCGCGATGTGTCGATGTCGCCGAGCAGCGGGCCGAAGTCCCATGCCCAGCGCAGGCGTGGCACGGCACCGCGATCCCTTGTTGCAGTAGATGACATATTTGATCCTTTGTTTGTCTACTTTAACCTCCTCGCTCCTTATGCAGCGCAATGCATAAGAAGCACCTCTTCCATGATCGAATTCAACGACGCTTTCCTTATTGCCTGGCACCTGGTTGCCGGAGCCGACGCACGCCTGTCCGGCATCGTCATGCTGAGTCTGCGCGTCAGTGTTGCCGCAACGCTGATCGCCTGCGTAGTCGGCATGCCGATCGGCGCCCTGCTGGCCGTTGGCCGTTTCCCCGGCCGTCGCGCGCTGATCGTGCTGTTCAACGGCCTCATGGGCCTGCCTCCGGTCGTCGTCGGCCTGCTGGTCTATCTCCTGCTGTCTCGCGCCGGACCGCTGGGCAGTTTCGGCCTGCTGTTTTCGCCGACCGCGATGGTGATTGCGCAGGCCGTGCTGGTAACACCTATCGTGGCGGCGCTGACGCGGCAGGTGATCGCCGACGAATGGACGGAGTACCGCGAGCAATTGCGTTCGCTGGGCGCCAGCCGCGGCCGTGCGGCCGCCACCCTGTTGTGGGACGGGCGATTTTCACTGTCGACAGCGGCCCTGGCCGGCTTCGGCCGGGCGATCGCCGAAGTCGGCGCGGTGATGATCGTCGGCGGCAACATCGACGGCGTGACGCGTGTCATGACCACCACCATCGCGCTCGAAACCAGCAAGGGCGACCTGCCTCTGGCGCTGGCCCTGGGCGGCATCCTGATCGTCGTGGTTTTATCCATCAATGCGGTCGCCTATGCGCTGCGTGGCTGGGCGGAAAGGCGGTGGGGGTGAGTCCCTGGCTGGCAATCGATCGCCTGAGCCTGACCGAGGGCGGCACGCGCATCATCGATCACGCATCGCTGCAACTGGCGGCGCAGCGCACCGTCGTGCTCGGTCCCAACGGTGCCGGCAAGAGCACACTGCTGCGGCTGATCCATGGCCTGCTGCACCCCAGCGGCGGCGCGCTGAACTGGCCCCGGAAGCTGACCCAGGCCATGGTCTTCCAGCGCCCCGTGATGCTGCGCACCACGGCGCTGGCCAACGTGATCTACGGCCTCAAGCTCAAGGGCCACGCGACCGACGAATCCCGGCGGCGCGCCATGGAGTCGCTGGCGCGCGTCGGGCTCGAACAGATCGCGCTGCGTCCGGCGCGACTGCTGTCAGGCGGTGAACAGCAGCGTGTGACACTGGCCCGCGCCTGGGCGCTCGAACCCGAACTGCTGATACTCGACGAACCGACGGCCAGCCTCGACCCGGCCAGCAGCCGAGAGGTGGAACGCATCATCAACGAGATTTCCGCAAGCGGCGCCCGCATCCTGATGACCACCCACAACCTGGGTCAGGCACGGCGCATCGCCGAGGAGATTGTTTTCATCGACCGTGGCCGGATCGTCGAACAGACGCCGGTGGCACAGTTTTTCAAACTGCCGCAAACCGAGGCGGCACAACGCTTTCTTAAGGAGGAAACCCCATGATCAGCCGTCGCCAGTTTTGTTCCGCCCTCGCCGCATGCAGCATGCTTGCGGCTGCGGCAAGCCATGCCCAGGAGCGCTTCATCACCGTCTCGTCAACCACGTCGACCGAACAGTCCGGTCTCTTCGGGCACCTGCTGCCGCTGTTCGAGAAGGCCAGCGGCGTCAAGGTGCGCGTCGTCGCCCTGGGCACCGGCCAGGCACTCGACATGGCGCGGCGCGGCGATGCCGACGTGGTCTTCGTGCATGACAAGGCGGCCGAAGAAAGATTCATCAGTGAGGGCTTCGGCGTCAGGCGTCAGGAAGTCATGTACAACGACTTTGTCGTGATCGGCCCAAAGGCAGATCCAGCCAAGGCGGCAGGCAAGGATATTCTCGAAGGCCTGCGCCGCATCGAATCCGCGAAAGCACCATTCGTCTCGCGCGGCGACAAGAGCGGCACCCACGCCGCCGAACTGCGTTACTGGAAAGCCGCCAGCGTCGATCTCGACAAGGCAAAGGGCCCCTGGTACCGCGACACCGGCTCCGGCATGGGCCCGGCGCTCAACACCGCCGCCTCGATGAACGCCTACATCCTCGCCGACCGCGGCACCTGGCTGTCGTTCAAGAATCGCGGCGATCTGGGCGTCATCGTCGAAGGCGACACGAAGCTGTTCAACCAGTACGGCGTGATTCTGGTCAATCCGGCGAAACATGCCCATGTCAAGCAGGCCGATGGCCAGAAGTTCATCGACTGGGTGGTGTCCGCCGACGGCCAGAAGGCGATTGCCGACTACAAGATAGGCGGCGAGCAGTTGTTCTTCCCCAACGCCACGCGATGAAAGGAAACGTCATGCGTCGCCTGCTGCTCAAACTCACCGCCGTAAGCGCCCTCGGCCTTGTCCTGCCCGCCTTCGCCGCCGACGATGCCGGCGCCACGTATGGCGGCGGCAAAAACCGTTTTTCGCTCGCCACCGGCAGCCCCGGAGAACTCGGCCTGCTCAAGCTTTTGGGCGAGGAATTCGCCCGACGTGCCGATGCCCAGATGGTCTGGGTCAAGGCCGGCACCGGCGCTTCGCTCAAGCTGCTGCAGGACAAAAAGGTCGACATGGCGATGGTGCATGCACCGGCCCAGGTCGACAAGGCACTGGAGGACGGCTGGGCCGCCGGCAAGACCCTGATCGGTTCCAACGAGTTCTACATCGTCGGGCCGAAAAACGATCCGGCCGGCGTCGCCCAGTCCACCAGCGCCGCCGACGCCTACCAGCGAGTGGCGAAGGCCGGCGCGCGCTTCGTGTCACGCGGCGACAATTCGGGCACGCACCAGAAGGAAATGCAGATCTGGCAAAAGGCAGGGACTCAGCCGGCGGGTGTCTGGTACATCGTGACCAAGGACTTCATGACCGCCAGCCTCAAACGTGCCAATGCCGAAGGCGCCTACTTCATGAGCGACTCATCGACCTGGATCATGGAGAAGAACGTCGCGCCGGACCTGGTCATCCTGTATCGCGGCGACAAGTTCCTGGTCAACACCTATCACGCCCTGACCTCGCCGCCGGGCGCCACGCCGGGGCAGGACACGGCACAGAAATTCATCGCCTTCGTCGCTTCGTCCGACGGCCAGAAGATTATCGCCGGCTACGGCCGCGACCGTTTCGGCGAAGGGCTGTACAACGACGAGGCCTACGCTCGCCAGTACGACAAATGACGCTGTAATTGAATGCCGTCAGTCCTTGAGCTTGCGATACAAGGTCTGACGGCTGATGCCCAGGCGCCGGGCCGCTGCGGACATATTGCCGCCACTTGCCTCCAGCGCCTGACGGACCGCCACACGGGAAAGCTCCTTGAGGTTTTCCATCAGCCGCTCCGGCTCTGGCTGCAGCGGCGTCGTCGTCGAGCGTGACCGTTGCGGCGAGTCCAGTAATTCTTCGGCAATATCGTCGGGCAAGTGCTGCCAGCCGATGCACTCCTCATGCAAGTCAAGCATGGCGCTGGCGGTGCGCAGGACGTTGGCGTACTGGCGCAGGTTGCCGGGCCAGGCATGCTGGCCTAGTCGCAGCAGCAGGTCCGGCTCCAGATTTACTGCTCGCTCGGGATTCAGGCTGGTCAACAGGCGCGCCGTGAGCACCAGAAAATCGCTGCGCTCGCGCAGTGCCGGCAGATTCACCGTGAGGCCGTTGATCCGGTAATACAGATCGCTGCGAAAGCTCCCCTGCTCGGCCTCGTGGCGCAGATTGCGGTGACTGGCACAGATCAGCGCAAAATCGACATCGACCGCTCGCCCACCGCCGAGCGGCGTGACCTGACGCTCCTGCAGCACCCTCAACAGGCGGGTTTGCATGGCCAGGGGCATGTCCCCGATTTCATCGAGAAAGAGCGTTCCGCCCTGAGCCTCGCGCAGTCGACCGGGGCTGCCGTCGCGTCGCGCGCCGGTATAGGCGCCCGCGGCATAGCCGAACAATTCCGCCTCTATGAGGTTCTCGGGTACCGCGGCGCAATTGATGGCGACAAAAGGGCCATCTCGACGCGGGCCGCTGTCGTGTGTGGCGCGGGCGAACAGTTCCTTGCCGACACCGGATTCGCCCTGGATCAGCAAGGGAATCGGCTTCCCCGATACGCGCCGCACCCGGTCGGCCGCCCGGCGCCAACGCTCGTCGCCAGTATCGAGTGCAGCCAGCGCATCCTCCGGCTCGCTCTCGCGGCGGGCGGCGGGCCTTGCCGCCGCCAGTGTCGCGGCTTCGGCAGCCACCTGGACAAACAGCGCCGTGCCGTCATGCAGGCGCACCTGCATCGGCTGCGCCTGGCGCCGCCGGCCATGCGCGATCAACTCATCGAGCGTCACGTCGATGGCGCGTGTCAGCGGCGTGCTGCCCAGGTCGCCCGCGGCGAGCCGCAGCAGGTGCAGACCGGCGCGGTTGGCGCCGACGATCCTGCCGTCTGGCGAGAGGACAACGATGCCTTCGGCGATGGTGCCAATGCCCGCGACGTCGGGATGCAGGTGCAGGCAGATGTTGCGACTGCAACCGGCGACGACCAGGCGGTTCTCGATCATGCGCGCGGCCATGCCGACCAGTCCCCGGGTGTGCGGATGCCGGCTGCGCTGGTCGCCGGAAATGTCGAGGATGCCGGCCAGGCTGCCGTCGGCCGCCATGATCGGCGCCGCGGAACAGGTCAGAAAACCGTTGCGCTCCAGGAAGTGTTCGGCGCCGTGAATCTCTACACCGCTGGCTTCCGCCAGCGCCGTGCCAATGGCGTTGGTGCCGCGATGCTGCTCGTGCCAGGACGCGCCGGAAGTCAGCGCGACGCGCTCCGCCTTGCACAGGAAATCGGCGTCGCCCAGCGTGTGCATAAGGGTGCCGTGATTGTCGGCCAGAATGACCATGCTCCTGGTGTGGTGCACGTGCTCGAACAGGTGCTCCATCACCGGCCGCGAATGGGTCAGCAGATCGTGGCTGCGCGCCAGCAGGTGGCGCAGTTCGCTGCCGCGGGCATGCGCGCAGTCGGGCAGCCGCCCGGTGGGCAGCAGGCCCGCATCGATGCTGCGGCGCCACGAACGGGCGACGCGCTCGTCGACGCCGCCCGAAGGACAGTCGCCGTGTTCCAAAAGATGCAGGCGCGCCTGGCGCAAGGCCGGCACCGGTAATGATGTTCGCATTGTGTCTCCTCCACGGGTCGCCGCCCGGTCCCTAAGGATATAGAGCGACGGCAAGGCCACGCAATAGGTTGCCGATGACCAGATGTCGACCTGTCAAGTTTCGTGACACCTGGTGAGGGGTGGAACGTAATGCCAGCCGGCGGCGAGTGCGGACGATCTGCAAAAACCTTTCTGAATCAATGCGCGGACAAGTTGGCACGGCGCTTGATAGGAGCTGTAACCCGCAAGGGAATCGCTTCTGTCAATCCAACAATTGGAGGAAACCAAATGCTCTACGCCGCCCCCGGTACCGCCGGTGCAAAAATCGCCTACAAGGCCCGCTACGACAACTTCATCGGTGGCAAGTGGGTCGCCCCGGTCAAGGGCCAGTACTTCGACGTCATCACCCCGATCAACGGCAAGACGTATACCCAGGTGGCCCGCTCCGGCGCCGAAGACATTGAACTGGCGCTCGATGCGGCCCATGCCGCGGCCGACAAGTGGGGCAAGACCGCGCCCGCCGAGCGCGCCAATATCCTGCTCAAGATCGCCGACCGCATCGAAGCAAACCTGGAACTGCTGGCCTACGCCGAAACGGTGGACAACGGCAAGCCGATCCGCGAGACGCTGAACGCCGACATCCCGCTTACCGTCGATCATTTCCGCTACTTCGCCGGTTGCGTCAGGGCGCAGGAAGGCGCCTTGAGCGACATCGACGAGAACACCGTCGCCTATCACTACCACGAGCCGCTGGGCGTCGTCGGCCAGATCATTCCGTGGAATTTCCCGATCCTGATGGCCGCCTGGAAGCTCGCCCCCGCCATCGGCGCTGGCAACTGCGTGGTGCTGAAGCCCGCCGAATCGACGCCGATCAGCATCCTGATCCTGGCGGAACTGATTGCCGACATCCTGCCGCCGGGCGTGCTCAACATCGTGAATGGCTATGGCCGCGAAGCCGGCATGCCGCTGGCCACCAGCAAGCGCATCGCCAAGATCGCCTTCACCGGGTCCACCTCCACCGGCCGCGTGATTGCCCAGGCGGCCGCCAACAACCTGATCCCGGCCACGCTGGAACTCGGCGGCAAGTCGCCCAACGTGTTCTTTGCCGATGTCATGGACAAGGACGACGGCTTCCTCGACAAGGCCATCGAAGGCCTGGTGCTGTTCGCCTTCAACCAGGGCGAAGTGTGCACCTGCCCGTCGCGCGCGCTGATCCAGGAATCCATCTACGACAAGTTCATGGAACGCTGCCTGGCCCGTGTCAAGGCCATCAAGCAGGGCAATCCGCTGGACACCGACACCATGCTCGGCGCCCAGGCCTCGAAGGAACAACTGACCAAGATCCTCTCCTACCTCGACCTGGGCAAACAGGAAGGCGCGCAGGTGCTGACCGGCGGCGCGCAGGCGGAAGTCGACGGCGATCTGGCGGGCGGCTATTACGTCCAGCCGACGCTGTTCAAGGGCCACAACAAGATGCGCATTTTCCAGGAAGAGATTTTCGGCCCGGTGCTGGCCGTGACCACCTTCAAGGACGAAGCCGACGCCCTGGCGATCGCCAACGACACCCTCTACGGCCTCGGCGCCGGCGTCTGGAGCCGTAACGGCAACGTCGCCTACCGCATGGGTCGCGCCATCAAGGCCGGTCGCGTGTGGACCAACTGCTACCACGCCTACCCGGCGCATGCGGCCTTCGGCGGCTACAAGGAATCGGGCATCGGCCGCGAGACGCACAAGGTCATGCTCGACCACTACCAGCAGACCAAGAACCTGCTGGTCAGCTACGCCGAGCAGAAACTGGGCTTCTTCTGATCCTTCGTTCGCCCTGAGGCGAGTCAAACCAGGGGGGCGGCCAATTTTTTTTGGCGCCCCCTTTTGCATGGAGACGAACATGGTTGAAAAAGTCATCGCCACGGACGTGGCCCTGGAACTCATCGAGTTCCTCAAGACCAAGCACGGCCCGGTGTTCTTCCATCAGTCCGGCGGCTGCTGCGACAACAGCGCCGCCAACTGCTATCTGCCCGGCGAACTGACCATCGGCGCCGGCGACGTGTACCTCGGCGACATCGGCGGCAGTCCGTTCTACATGAGCAAGTCCCAATACGAATACTGGAAGCACACGCAACTCATCATCGACGTGATCGAAGGCACCGGTGGCACCTTCTCGCTCGAAGGGCCGGAAGGGAAAGCCTTCCATACGCGGTCGCGGGTATTCACCGATGCCGAATGGGCTGAGTTGTGCGCCGAGGACGCCGCTCGGACACAAAACACCGGGAACGAATGAAGCTAGTGCGGCTCGTGTGGCTCTCCGATCAGAACGTCGGACGCCTTCACCACGGCGTAGACGCCCTTACCGACGGCCAAGCCCATGGATTCCGCCGAGTGCTTGGTGATGATGGAGACGATCTCGGTGCCGCCCGGCAACTCGACGACGACCTCGGCATTGACCGAACCGATCGTCAGTTGCTTGACGGTCCCCTTGAAAACATTGCGCGCGCTGATCTTCATGGCTTGCTCCCTGGATTGACGAAACGTGCAGTTCCCGAATTTCGGACCGAATTACTTTAGCACCTAGCGAATCCTCCGGCGACATGGCTCGGTCAAGCGGCAGCGTCCCAAAGCCGCTGCGTCAGTCGCTTGGCCAGCACCAGGCTGACACCGCGCCGGTAGAGCACGTCGACCAGAGTCGTCTTCATCGAGCGGTTGGCCAGGTCGGCCTGCTCCGCGATGAGCGCCAACGACGCGTCGTCGAGAGGCTTGCCCAAAACCGCGTCGAGTCCGTCGATCAGCAAGGGCTGGGACGCCACGCCGGTACAGGCGATGCGCAGACCGGTCAGCACATCCTTCTCGCGACGCAGCGCGACTGCAACACCGGCCAGCGGGAAATCGATGGCGCCGCGCATGCGGACCTTTTCGTAGGCGCTGACCCAGACGTCGTCGAGCGGCACGGATACCGTGAGCAGCAACTCGCCAGGCGCCAGCGTCAGCCATTTCATGCCGTCGTCCTGGTAGAGCTCGGTCAGCGGCTGCCGCCTCACTCCCCTTGCACCGAGAATTTCGACCTCGGCGTTCATCGCAATCAGGGCCGGCGCGACGTCGCCGCTGAAGGCCGCGTAGCAGCGTTTGGACTTCTTGGCGACGCGGCAGCCCTCGCCGTCGCGCTTCATGCAGTAGTTGTTGCCGGCGCGCCAGGCCTCGCTCTGGTTGTAGTAGTTGCAGCGCGTGTCGAGGCACAGGTTGCCGCCCAGCGTCCCGCCGGCGCGATGCGTCGGTCCGGCGACGCTCAACGCGGCCTGTGCCACCGCCGGCAGACGTACCTGCACCTCTGAATGCGCTGCGATGCGCGCCAAGCTGACGCCGCTACCGATGCGCAGCGCACCGCCCTGCTCGACGATCTCGGCCAGTTCACCGAGGCCGCCCAGATCTATGGCCGCGCCAATGGTGACCAGGCCGCGTCGGATGTTCGGCATCAGGTCGGTGCCGCCGGCGATGTAGTGACTGGCCGGGTTGGCGGCATGCATGCGCAGCGCATCGGCGGCCGTTGCCGGACGCAGGTACTGGAAATCGGGCAGGGAGTTCATTGGGCAGTTACCTCGTTGGCAGCGGCGGCGAGTTGTTCCTGCCGCACGGCGAAGATCTTTTCGGGCGTGATTGGCAGCATCCTGAAGCGGTGGCCGGTGGCCTCTTCGACCGCCGCCGCCAGCGCCGACATGAAGCCGGAGAGCGGGCCCTCGCTGGCCTCCTTGGCGCCGAACGGGCCGTTTGGGTCGATGCTCTCGACGATATGCACCTCGATTTCCGGTGAATCGACGATGGTCGGTACGCCGTAATCCATGAAGTTGGTCGCCCGGTGGCGGCCGTTCTCGTACACCGTTTCCTCCGACATGGCCTGTCCCATGCCCATCCAGACGGCACCTTGCACCTGGCCTTCGACCGACATCGGGTTTATGGCGAAACCGCAGTCGATCGCGCACCAGACCTTGTCGATGGTGATCTTGCCCAGATCGAGATCGACGCTGACCTCGACCGCCTGCGCGGCGTAGGAAAAGCCCATGGTCGAGCCCACCGCGCCGCCGCGTTGCTTGCCGCCCTGAAACTCGATGGGGCAGGTGAACGTGCCATTCACGGTCAGCATGCCGACGCCGACCAGCGCTTCCTCGGCGATGTCCTCGAAGGGGATGTGCCGGGCCGGGTCCCCCGCTACGGCCGCGCCTTCGCCGAACCATTCGACGTCGGCTTCGGTCACCTTGAGGCGGCGCGCGGCAGCGGCCACCAGCAGCGTCTTCAGGTTCTGTGCGGCATCGGCGGCGGCGTTGCCGACCATGAAGGTGACGCGCGACGAATACGAGCCGTTGTCCTTGGGAGTGATCGCCGAATCATTGGCGATAAGCCGCAGGCGGCGGTAATCCACGCCGAGAACCTCGGTGACGATCTGCGTGATGATGGTCGAGGAGCCCTGGCCGATGTCGGCGGCGCCGGTGAGTATCGTCACGCCGCCGTCGAAATCGAGGCGCAGAGCAATCGTCGCGTGCGGCTGGCCGGTGAAATGCACGGGCTTGGCCGAGCCGCTGACGAAATGGGAACAGGCCATGCCCAGGCCCTTGCCGATGTGTCCCTGTCGACCCATTCGCCCCTTGCGCGCCTTCCAGCCGCTGGCCGCCTCGACCCAGTCCAGGCACTCGGGCAGGCCGTAGGACATGACCTTGAGGCCGTTGATAGTTTCGGTCGGCGCCTGCAGCAGGTTCCTGCGGCGAATCGCAATCGGGTCGATGCCCAGTTCGGCCGCCATGGTGTCGAGCAGCGACTCGAAGGCGAAGCGGATATTCACCGTGCCGTGGCCGCGCATCGCGCCGCAGGGCGGGGTGTTCGAATACACGCGGTAGCCGTCGTACTTCACCGCCGGTAGGTTGTAGAGGCCGTTGATCAGGGCGCCGGAATAAAGGATGGTGACCAGCCCGTAGCCACCGTAGGCGCCGCCGCGCTGTACCACCTCTGCCTGGCAGGCCGTCATGCGGCCGTCGCGCATCAATCCGAGCCTGATGCGGATCTGCGTTTCGGGCCGGCCGCGATGGGTCAGGAAGGCCTCCTCGCGCGTCATCAGCAGACGCACCGTGCCGCGCGCGGCTCGCGCCAGCAGGGCGACGATGACTTCGAAATTCAGCGGTTCGACGCGGTGGCCGAAACCGCCACCGACGAAGGGCTTGATGACGCGGATGTGCGCCGCCGCCATCTTCAGGCATTGCGCCAGCGTCAGATGCACGTAATAGGGCACCTGCGTCACCGACCACAGCGTCAGGTGGCCTCGCTCCGGTTCAAAGGTGGCCAGGGCCGCGTTCGGTTCCATCATGGCGTGATGAACCTCGGCGCAGTCATAGTTTTCTTCGCGGATCAGGTCGGCGGCGGCGAAACCGGCGGCGGTGTCGCCGAACTCGTTATGCACCGCACGTTCGATGTTGCCCTGCTTGTTCTCGTGCAACAGCACGGCGTCGGCTACGCGCGCATCCGCCGCCTTGAAGTAGGCCGGCAATTCGCGCACGCGCAGGCGGATGCGCGACAGCGCCAGATCCGCCGTGGCCTCGTCGACCGCCGCCACCGCGGCGACCGGTTCGCCGATGTAGCGAATGCGTTCGCGCGCCAGTGGAAACTCGTTCTGCGCAATGGGGATCACGCCGTAGGGGACGTCGCAGTCCGCCCCGGTGACGATGGCGCGCACACCCGGCAGTTTGAGCGCCTCGCTGACATCGACCTCCAGCAGTTCGGCATGGGCATAGGGGCTGCGCAGGATCTTGCCAACCAGCACACCGTTGGCCTGCAGGTCGGCCGTGTAGCGCGCGGTGCCGGTCACCTTCTCGATGCCATCCACCAACGGCATGCGGGCACCGACACCACGATCCGACTTTGTTGCGGCGGGCGTCAGCGTCAGCTTGCGTTCAGGTGCGTTCATAGCGCGTGCTCCGTGCCGCAGGCGGCCTCGACCGAATCGACGATCTTGACGTAGCCGGTGCAGCGACACAGGTTGCCGGCCAGCGCCTCGCGTATCTGCGCCCTGTCCGGCTGCGGATTGCTGCGCAGCAGGGCTTCGGCGGCCATGATCATGCCGGGGGTGCAGAAGCCGCACTGGGCGCCCAGGTGTTCGTGAAAGGCGCGCTGCAGGCGCGAGATGTTTCCTTCGTGGCTCAGGCTCTCGATGGTCTCAACCTCACGACCGGCGACGCTGTGCGCCAGGGTGCCGCAGGCCAGCCGCGGCAGGCCGTCGACCAGCACGGTGCAGGCACCGCATTCGCCGCCGTCGCAACCCTGCTTGGTGCCGCTCAGGCCGAGCCCGTCGCGTAGATAGTCGATCAGCAGGGCATTGCCGGCCACGGCATCTTCGCGCGGCGTGCCATTCACCGAGAGTCTGAGAATAGTCTTCATGGGTTCCCTTGGGCGGCTACGCCGCGGTCATCATTGCTGGACCTCCAACAATTGGTCGGGGAATGATTTCACAAGTGAACATGGATTCAAATATGCGGTGGGCTGCATAGGGGCGTCAGATGACGGAGGGCCCGGGACAGAATGGCACGCGGGCGTGGTAGGTTCAGGGCCTGCAGCGCGACAGGGTTACCAGCGGCCCTCCTGTTTGCCATCCGCTACGACACGAATCCGCAGCGCAGAGGACGGCGCATCGGGCGGGCCATTCGGTACCGCCAGCAGTCTCTTGCCGATCGAAGTCCGGCTCGCAATGAGCTCAATGCTGAACAATGCGGGCGGCGACGAAAGTTCCGTCAGGCTGAAACTCGATGTCCAGCGTATCCGCGTCCATCGCAAGCCAGCCGAGAAAGCCGAGGTGGTAACTGATGTAAGCCGGCCGATCCCTGGCATCGGGCGTGCCGAGCAGAACCAGGGCGGTGGCACGGTTGGGATGCAGGGCTTCCAGATGGCGCACGGCGGGCCGCGCCATCGGCGCGCGCGGGTTGCCCCGCCACTGTTGCGCCGCTGTTCCGCGCCAGACGGCGGCATCGAAGGCGACGGCATCGCGCGGGTCACCATCCAGCAATTGCGGCAGGATCGAGAAAGACGCCGCAACCCAGAGGGCTGTGACGAGCACTATGATTTCGGCCAGGCGGGCGGCATCACGCAGTTTGTTGCCGACGAAACTCGCCGGTAGTTTGATCCAGCCCAGCAGAGCCAGCCGCAGCCCGCCCCACGCCGCCGCCGCGAGGCAGATTGCGTGCAACCCGTCGACCGGGATCTTTCGCAGCAGGCCGTTGTCAGCCGCCCACGGCCAGTAGGGCTGCATGTCCGGATGCATGAAGCTGTCGAGCACGATGTGCGAGCCGCTGCCGAGCAGAGCACCGGCCCAGGCTGCGACGAGCGAAATCTGCGTGCCGGTGCCGAGCCAGCGGGCCTGGGCCGGGTTCAACTGGCGGTTCCACCAGCGCAGCCAGGCTTCGGCAAGCCTTCGCCCCGGCCAGACGCCGAGGGCGGCGACGATGGTGGCACCGAGATAGCTGTGCAACTGGCGGTGGGCCGGATCGCCGGTGAACAGATACCAGAGGATGGGTTCGAGGTCGATCAGGATATTGACCAGGGCGAACACCACCCAGCTGACACGCGCCGGGGCATAAGCCTTGAAGAGCAGGCCTGCGCCGATGTGAAAGGGAGTGACGGGCATTTCCGGTCAGTGGCTACGCATGCGGTTTTCGGCGGAAGATTCCTGCCTGACGACAGATGAAGGCGGAGCACGCAGAATATGCCAAATACCCGCTTGCTGCCACCTCTCGATCGCGTCGTCGGCCGGCGTTGGGAGTACTTTTGCACGGCTCCGCGTAGAATACGGCCCTCGCCGAAATTCCCCGGCGCATCAATCGGTTGCACTGCCATGCTCGTCGCATCAAACGTCACCATCCAGTTCGGCGCCAAGCCACTTTTCGAAAACGTCTCGGTCAAGTTCGGCGAAGGCAACCGCTACGGCCTGATCGGCGCCAACGGTTCGGGCAAGACCACTTTCATGAAGATCCTGGCGGGCGTGCTGGAGTCTTCCGCCGGCAACGTCTCGCTCGATCCGGGCGAGCGCATGGCCTACCTGAAGCAGGACCAGTTCGCCTACGAGGAAGTACGGGTGCTCGACGTGGTGATGATGGGCCACGGCGACATGTGGGCCTGCATGTCCGAGCGCGACGCGATCTACGCCAACCCGGAGGCTTCTGAGGACGACTACATGCGCGCAGCCGACCTTGAATCACATTTCGCCGAGTACGACGGCTACACCGCCGAATCGCGCGCTGGCGAGTTGCTGCTGGGCGCCGGCATCCCGATCGAAAAGCATAACGGGCCGATGAGCGAAGTGGCACCGGGCTGGAAGCTGCGCGTGCTGCTGGTGCAGGCGCTGTTCGCCAACCCCGACATCCTGCTGTTGGACGAGCCGACCAACAACCTCGACATCAACACCATCCGCTGGCTGGAGGACATCCTCAACGAACGCGAGTCGACGATGATCATCATCTCGCACGACCGCCACTTCCTGAACCAGGTGTGCACGCACATGGCCGACCTCGACTACGGCACGATCAAGGTCTACGGCGGCAATTACGACGACTTCATGGAAGCCAGCACCGTGGCGCGCGAGCGCCAGGTCTCGGCCAACACCAAGGCCAAGGAACGCGTCGCCGATCTGCAGGGCTTCGTGCGCCGCTTCTCCGCCAACAAGTCCAAAGCGCGCCAGGCCACCAGCCGCCTCAAACTGATCGAGAAGATCCGCCCGGAAGACATCAAGCCCTCGTCCCGCCAGTATCCGTGGATCCGTTTCGACTACGACGAGAAGGAAAAGCTGCATCGTCTGGCCTGCGAAATCGAGAAGCTCGGCTTCGGTTACGAGCCCAAGGTGCCGATCATCAAGTCGCTGTCGATGAGCATCGAAGCCGGCGACAAGGTCGCCATCATCGGCGAGAACGGCGTCGGCAAGACGACCTTGCTGCGCCTGCTGGCCGGAGAGAAGCTGGGGGGGCTCGCGCCACTCGGCGGCAAGGTGAAATGGGCCGAAAAGGCCCGCCCCGGCGTCTTCGCCCAGGACCATGCTGCCGACTTCGCCGACAAGACGCCGCTCACCGAATGGATCGTGCAGTGGGTGCGTGCCGGCGGCTACGACGGCGGCGACGTCGAAACCCTGGTCCGCGGCACCCTCGGGCGTCTGCTGTTCTCCGGCGACGAAGCGAAGAAACCGGTGAATGTGATCTCGGGCGGCGAGCAGGGCCGCATGCTGTTCGGCAAGCTGATGCTGCTGAGGAACAACGTGCTGCTGATGGACGAGCCGACCAACCACCTCGACATGGAATCCATCGAATCGCTCAACACCGCGCTGGAAAAATTTCCCGGCACGCTGATCTTCGTGTCGCACGACCGCGAGTTTGTCTCCTCGCTGGCGACGCGCATCATCGACATCAAACCGGACCGGACGATCATCGATTACCGCGGCAGCTATGAGGAATATCTGGCTAGTCAGGGGCTCGGGTGATCGACTCGCTTGCAGGATGCAGTAACTTGTATTACAGTTAATACACAGTTTTTCGAGGAATTACCGTCATGACCACTACCGTTCGTCTTCCCCTGCGCGTTGAACAGGCGCTGACGACGTATTGCGTTGAAGCAAAACGCACCAAGTCGGAAGTCATCGTCGAACTTCTTGAGCAACGCTTAATGGGAACCGATACCGAGAGGACGCCCTACGAACTGGCGCAGGAAGCCGGGTTTATCGGCTGTGTGAGTGGCAAAAACGCCGGCAAAGCCGCGAGCAAGTCAAAGTCCGGCGGCATCAAGGAGCGTGTCGCCGCCGCGATCCGCAAAAAGCACGGACGGTGAGCGCAATCCTGGTCGACACCGGGCCACTGGTGGCTTTGGCGGACAAGCGCGACCATGCCCACGAGGAATGCCGGTCTTTCCTCGCCGACTATCGCGGCCGCCTGGTCACGACCTGGGCAGTTCTTACCGAGTTCTCGCATCTGGCACCCTCGGTCGCCGCCACCTTGCCGCTATATCGTTGGATCGACAAGGGCGGTCTCGAACTGTTGCCGCTCGGGCGCGACGAACTGGTGCGCGCCATTGACTGGATCGAAAAGTATGCCGACCGGCCGATGGACCTGGCCGATGCCTCACTGGTGGTCGCCGCCATGAGCACCGGCATCCACACGGTGTGGACGCTGGACCGCAACGACTTCGAGACCTATCGGCTGCCCGGCCGCAAACGATTCCACCTGGCGACCCGCAGCCTATGAATCTGCTGCGCGGCCTCGCCCGAATGATCCTCAAGCTCCTGGGCTGGAAGCTGCTCGACCTGTCGCAGCGCCCGGCGAAAGCCGTGGTAATCGCTTATCCGCACACCTCGAACTGGGACTTCCCGGTAACGCTGCTGGCACTCGCCGCGCTGCCCTATGGCGCGCAGTGGGTGGCCAAGGACACCTTGTTTCGCGGCATCCTCGGGCCCATCATGCGAGCATTGGGCGGCGTGGCGGTCAACCGGCGCGAGCGCACCGGCTTCGTCGAGCGCGTGGCCGAGGAATTCCGCGAACGGGATGAGTTCCACCTGATCATTGCCACCGAGGGCACGCGCCGCCTCCAGGCCGGCTGGAAATCCGGCTTCTACCGGATCGCACTGGCCGCCGGAGTGCCGGTGATCATGGCCACCGTAGATTACGGGAAGCGTGAAGTCGGCCTGTTGGGCAGCATCCAGCTCAGTGGCGACGAAGCGGCCGACATGGCCGCCATTGCCGCCTGCTACGAAGGCCGCACAGGCTATCACCACGAAAACGCCTCACCTATCCGGCTACTATGATTCTTCTTCGCGACCTTGGTTTTTCCCGCAACGGCGACGCGCTCGTCACCGGCGCCTCCATGCAACTGCATCCCGGTTGGAAAGTCGGCCTTACCGGCGCCAACGGTTGCGGCAAGTCCTCCTTCCTCGGCCTGCTGCGCGGCGAATTGCACGCCGACCGTGGCGATCTGGAGCGCCCGCCCGGCTGGGTGCTGGCCCACGTCGCGCAGGACACGCCGGCGCTGCCCGATGCCGCACTCGATTTCGTGCTCGACGGCGATACTGAACTGCGCCAGATCGAACGCGACCTGGTCGCCGCCGAAGCTCACCACGACGACCACCATGCCGGCGAGCAAATCGGACTTCTGCATTCGCGCCTGGGCGAGATCGATGGCTATGCAGCGCCGGCGCGAGCCGCCGCCCTGATGCACGGGCTGGGCTTCGCCGACGACGACTTCCAGCGCCCGGTAGCCGAATTTTCCGGCGGCTGGCGCGTGCGCCTGAACCTGGCCCGTGCGCTGATGTGCCGTTCCGACCTGCTACTGCTCGACGAGCCGACCAACCACCTCGATCTGGATGCCATCATCTGGCTCGAGGAATGGCTCAAGGGCTATGCCGGGACGCTGATCCTGATTTCGCACGATCGAGACTTCCTCGATGTCATCACCACCCACATCCTCGCCATCGAAGCCGGCAAGATGCAGCTGTTCACCGGCAACTACTCGGCCTGCGAACGAGCGCGCGCCGAGCGCCTGGCCAACGACATGGCGCTGGCCGCCAAGCAGAAACGCGAGGCCGCGCACCTGCAAAGCTACATCGACCGCTTCCGTGCCAAGGCCTCGAAAGCGCGCCAGGCACAGAGCCGGATCAAGATGCTGGCGAAGATGGGCGACATCATGGCCGCCCACATCGACACGCCGTTTTCCTTCAGCTTCCCCGAACCCAGCGGCTTCTCAGATCCCTTGCTGCTGCTCGACGATGCAAAAGTCGGCTATGGCGACACGGTGATCTTTGAAAAGCTCCGCTTCACGCTGCGCCCCGATAGCCGCATCGGCCTGCTCGGGCGCAATGGCGCCGGCAAGTCCACGCTGATGAAGCTGCTCGCCGGCGAACTGCAGCCGCAAGCCGGCGTGCGCGAGGAAGGCCGCAACCTCAAGCTCGGCTACTTCGCCCAGCACCAGCTCGAGCAGCTGCGTCCGGCCGAATCGCCGCTGTGGCATATGATCAAGCAGGAGCCGCGCACCCGCGAGCAGGATCTGCGCGGCTACCTCGGCGGCTTCGATTTCCGCGGCGATA
>CAMBRI010000049.1 GCA_945870205.1 Sulfuritalea hydrogenivorans sk43H
TCGAAATCGACCGTATTGGCCATGAGAAAGCGCAGGGTGTTGCGCAGGCGGCGATAGACCTCGACCACGCGCGGCAGGATGGTCTTCTCGTCGATCGACAGTTCGCCCGAGTAGTCGGTGCTGGCCACCCACAGGCGCAGGATTTCGGCGCCAAGGGTGTCGGAGATTTTCTGCGGCGCGACCACGTTGCCCTTGGACTTGGACATCTTCATGCCCTTGCCATCGACCACGAAACCGTGGGTCAGCAAGGCCTTGTAGGGCGCGCGGCCGTCGATGGCGGCACCCGTCAGCAGGCTGGAATGGAACCAACCGCGATGCTGGTCGGAGCCTTCGAGATAAAGATCGGCCGGGTAAGCCAGGTCGCCCGCGTGCGAACCGCGCAATACCGTGCGGTGCGTGGTGCCGGAATCGAACCAGACGTCCAGCGTGTCGCGCATCTTGTCGTACTGGCTGGCTTCCTCACCCAGCAGTTCGGCCGCATCGAGCCTGAACCAGGCGTCGATTCCCTCCTTCTCGATACGCTGCGCCACCGATTCGAGCAGTTCCAGCGTGCGCGGATGCGGCTCGCCGGTTTCCTTGTGCAGGAAGAAGGGGATCGGAACGCCCCAGTTGCGCTGGCGCGAAACGCACCAGTCGGGACGGTTGGCAATCATTGCGTGCAGGCGCGCCTTACCCCAGTCGGGGTAGAAGGTGGTGGCTTCCACGGCAGCAAGTGCCTTGTCGCGCAGCGTGCCGCCACCTTCAGCCGGGATCCTATTCATGCCGACGAACCATTGCGTCGTGGCACGATAAATTATCGGCGTCTTGTGCCGCCAGCAGTGCATGTAGCTATGCACGATCTCGCTCTTGGCAAACAAGCTGCCGACCTCGGCCAGCTTATCGATGATGAATGCATTGGCCTTCCAGACGAACATGCCGCCGAAGAAGGGCAGACTCGCCGCGAACACGCCGTCACCCTGCACCGGGGTCAGGATCTCGTCGTTGTGCATGCCGTGCTTCTTGCAGGAATCGTAGTCTTCCAGGCCATAGGCCGGCGCACTATGGACGATGCCGGTGCCGGCGTCGAGCGTGACGTAGTCGCCCAGATAGACGGGCGAGGCGCGGTCATACAATGGATGACGAAAAGCCACCTGGGCCAGCGCCGCACCCTGGCAGGCGCCCAGCACCTCGCCTTCGAGGTCGAAGCGTTGCAGCGCCGAAGCACGCAGCTCGGCGGCGAGGATTATGCAGCCGCGCGCCGTCTTCACCAGTTCGTAGGTGAATTCCGGATGCATGTTCAGTGCCTGGTTGGACGGAATGGTCCAGGGCGTCGTGGTCCAGATCACCGTGTAGCAATCACCGTCGGGTAGCGCGGCAATGCCGAAGGCATGGGCAACGCGGCCGCGCTCGGCGTTGTCGAGACGAAAGCCGACGTCGATCGCCGGCGACTTCTTGTCCTGATATTCGACTTCGGCCTCGGCCAGCGCCGAACCGCAGTCGAAGCACCAGTTAACGGGCTTCAAGCCCTTGAACAGGTAGCCGGTCTGGTACAGGTCGCCGACCGAACGGATCTCGTCCGCCTCGGTGCGGAAGGCCATGGTGAGGTAGGGGTTGTCCCAGTCGCCCAAGACGCCGAGGCGGATGAAGTCTTTCTTCTGTCGCTCGACCTGCTCTGCGGCAAAGCTGCGGCACAGCTCGCGCGCCTTGTCGGCAGGCAGGTGCTTGCCGTGGGTCTTCTCGATCTGGTGTTCGATGGGCAGGCCGTGACAATCCCAGCCGGGTACGTAGGGCGCATCGAAACCCGCGAGGGTCTTGGAACGGACGATGATGTCCTTGAGGATCTTGTTCACCGCGTGGCCGATGTGGATATCGCCGTTGGCGTAAGGCGGCCCATCGTGCAACACGAAGCGCGGACGCCCCTTGGCGGCCTCACGGATTTTCCAGTAAAGCCTTTGCTCCTGCCAGGCCGCGATCCATCCCGGCTCGCGTTTGGCGAGGTCGCCGCGCATCGGAAAAGACGTGTCGGGCATGTTGAGGGTCTTGCGATAGTCAGCCATGGGTCGTGCCATCAGGTAAGCGGGTGTTGAAATAGGTACGCACATCCGCGACATCGCGGGCGATTTGTGCCTTCAGTGAATCCAGCGAATCGAATTTCGCTTCGTCGCGCAGTTTGTGCATGAAATTGACATCGACGTGCATGCCATAGATATCGTGATCGAAATCCAGCAGATGAACTTCCAGCACCGGCTTCAAGCCATCGTCCACGGTAGGCCTCACGCCGATGTTGGCGGCACCGGGAAGCGGCTGCGCGGCGACGCCCGAGACCGTAACGGCGAATACGCCGGACAGGGGCAGCCGCTTGCGCCTGACCTGGATATTGGCCGTCGGAAAACCGATGGTGCGACCAATCTTCTTGCCGTCCATGACGCGCCCGGCAATGACAAAGGCACGCCCCAGCAATTGCTCGGCCTGCTCCAGATTTCCCGCCGCGAGCGCCTCGCGCACTGCCGAACTGGAAACCCGCAGGCCGCCGAAATCAACGGTGTGCATGGCCTCGACCACAAAACGATGTTGCTGCCCCATCTGCTGCAGCAGGCCGAAGTCGCCGCCACGCGCCTTGCCAAAACGGAAGTCGTCGCCGACGATCAGGTGACGCACCGACAGGCCTTGCACCAGGATGCGCTCGACGAACTGCTCGGCGCTTAGGCCAGCGAGTTTTCGGTTAAAGCGGCAGACATGCACCCGGTCGACGCCGCATTCGGCCAGCAGTTCAATCTTGTCGCGCAGGCTGGCCAGGCGTGCCGGCGCCTGATCGGGGGCAAACAGTTCGCGCGGATGCGGCTCGAAAGTGAGCACCGTTGCCGGCAGCGCCAGATCGCGTGCCTTGGCGGTGAGTTCGGCGAGCAGCGCGCGGTGACCTCGATGCACGCCATCGAAGTTGCCGATGGTCAGTACCGTGGACGTCGTCGCGCGTTCGGGAACACCTCGAAAAACCTGCATGGGCTTGAGACTGCGGGGAAAGCGGGCGATTATATCAAGCTAAGCCGGTGCGACCTGAACCCGCAGGTACCGCTAACGCTCATGGTACCGAGCGCCACCCGCCGAAGATGAAACACGCGAAAGGCGAATTGAAGGCCCCCCACCCCCATCCCCGCCCCAGGGCGGGGCTACCATTCGGCTCGCTTCGCTCGGCTATCACCAGTCGCTCCGAACGAGTTGTTTCACCGTAACGGGACCGCCCGCTCGATCAGTCCAGCCGCGCCAGCTTCGACTTGGCCAGGGGCGGATTCTTGGCGAAGTAGCGACGTATGCCTTTGAGAATGGCCTCGGCCATGCGGTCCTGATAGGCCTCGTCGTTCAGCCGCGCCTCTTCCTCGGGATTGGAAATGAAGGCCGTTTCGATCAGGATCGAAGGGATGTCCGGCGCCTTCAGCACGGCGAAACCAGCCTGCTCGACGTGGGCCTTGTGCAGGGTGTTGATGCGGCCCAGTTCGCCCAGAACATGATTGCCCAGCTTGAGGCTGTCGTTGATGGTTGCCGTCTGCGACAAGTCGAGCAGGGTGCGCGCCAGATACGGATCCTTGACGCCGAGGTTCACCCCGCCGACCAGGTCAGCCGAGTTTTCCTTGTTCGCGAGCCAGCGTGCGGCCGAACTCGATGCCCCGGTTTCGGACAGGACGAACACGCTGGAACCGCGCGCCGTGCTCTTGATGAAGGCGTCGGCGTGGACGGAAACAAAGAGGTCGGCCTGCACCCGGCGAGCTTTCTGCACGCGTTGATTCAGGGGAATGAAATAGTCGCCATCACGCGTCAGTACGGAACGCATGTTGGGCGTGGCGTCGATCTTTTCCTTGAGGCGTTTTGCCACCGAGAGCGTAACGTTCTTCTCGTAGCTGCCAGCGCGTCCGATGGCACCCGGATCTTCACCGCCGTGACCGGGATCGAGCACGATGGTGACGAGGCGCGCAATCTCAGGCTTTTCTGCCGGCTTCTCGGCGGACCGCTCGGCCGGCGTTTCTGCTGCCCTGGCGTGGTTGTCGAGCGCTTGCTCTGCCTTCAGCGGACGCTCGCCGGACTTGTCGAGCAAGGCCATCAAGGGATCGATCGGCTCCGCCGGATAGAGGTCCAGCACCAGGCGATGACCATATTCACCGACCGGCTTGAGGGAAAACACCTGCGGCTTGACTTCGCCCTTGAGTTCGATGACGAGGCGCACCACGCCCGGTTTGTTGCGTGCGGCCCGGATCAGCCTGATGTAGGGATCGGAATCGAGAATTTTGGAAGGCAGCATCTGCAGCACAGAATTGAACTCGACGCCTTCGAGGTCGAGCACCAGTCGCTCGGGGTCTTTCACCAGCATATGAGAATACCGGATCGCCTGATCGTGTTCCAGGGTCACCCGCGTGTAGTCACGAGCCGGCCAGACGCGCACGGCGAGGATGCTGCTGGCCGCCGTGGCGCCGGCGCCAGCTCTCGAGACCAGCAGCGTCAGGCTGGCGGCGGCGAACTTGAGGACATCACGCCGGCGAGGCATGTTCGTCCCCTGGCGGTGCCAGCAGTGATTTGCGCCCTGCGCCCCTCGCCTGCTGCGCCCGGCTCCACGTGCAACTCGATTCGCATATCGGCTGCAGGCAGATAAGGCGTGGCCTTGTCTGGCCATTCGACCAGACAAATTGCATTTTCCGAAAAATATTCATCGAGCCCTGCATCGAGATATTCTTCCGCCTGATTGAATCTATAAAAATCAAAGTGATAGAAGTTTAATCCAGAAACCGCATGAAGTTCAACCAGTGTGTAGGTGGGGCTTTTGACCGGCCCCGTTTCGCCCGCCGCGCGCAACAGTCCGCGCACAAGCGTCGTCTTCCCCGCGCCGAGGTCGCCTTCGAGCCAGATCACCATGCCCGGCATCAGATTTGCGGCCATCGCGGCACCCAATGCCAGGGTATCGGCTTCGCTGGGCAGGGCTAAGGTAAAGTGTTCGGCATGCATGGCAATGGAGAAAAATCCGCAGGGCTACGGGAAAACATTCGACGCTGGGGTACCGACCTCGGCTTCGATGCGATCGGCTTTTCCGGGGTTCGGATCGCCGCCGCCGAAGAGAACTTGAGGGCATGGCTTACGGCCGGCTGTCATGGCGAAATGGATTATATGGCCGCCTATGAAACCGATGCGGGAAACAAGCGGGCACGGCCGTCCGAACTGGTTCCGGGCACGGCCAGCATCATCACTGCGCGCATGAATTACCTTCCGCACGCCGCTGATGCCCTTGAAACGCTTGCCGCGGGCGATCGCGCTTTCATTTCGCGCTATGCCCTGGGGCGGGACTATCACAAACTGCTGCGCGCCCGGCTGCAGAAGCTCGCCGACCGCATCACCAGCGAGATCGGCCAATTCGCCTATCGGGTATTTACCGATTCGGCACCCGTGATGGAGGCCGCGCTGGCACAGGCCAGCGGGCTGGGCTGGCGCGGCAAGCACACCCTGCTGCTCGACCGCGATGCCGGTTCCTGGTTCTTTCTCGGCGAAATATTCACCGACCTGGCGCTGGCGGGAGACACGCCGGTAACAGATCACTGCGGCACCTGCACGGCCTGCATCAGTGCGTGCCCGACTGCCGCCATCGTCGCACCCTATCGCCTCGATGCGCGGCTGTGCGTGTCCTATCTCAGCATAGAACTCAAGGGCAGCATTCCTGAAGCCCTGCGACCGCTGATGGGAAATCGCATCTACGGCTGCGACGACTGCCAGCTGGCCTGCCCGTGGAACCGCGTCGCAGTGTCGACACGCGAGAGCGATTTCGCGCCGCGACATGGCCTCGACGAGGCCAGCCTGACTGATCTGTTCGCCTGGAATGAAGACGATTTCAATGCACGGCTGGCCGGATCGGCGATCCGGCGCATCGGTTACGAGCGCTGGCTACGCAATATCGCCGTGGCTCTGGGCAACGCCGCGCCCGACAAGGAAGCCCTCAGCGCACTGCGCTCACGTCAGGATCATCCATCGGCATTGGTGCGCGAACATGTGACATGGGCGCTGCAACGCCATGCTGAAAATCGCTAGCCTTTGGCCACCGGGCGCGACGGGTCGGCACACCACTCGCTCCATGAGCCGGGATACAAGGTCGACCCGGACAGTCCGGCCAGTTCCATCGCCAGCAGATTATGGCAGGCCGTGACGCCCGAACCGCACTGCTGAACGACCAGCGTGGGAGAACGGCCACCGAGCAAGGCGGTGAATTCATTGTGTAGTTCTGCCACGGGCTTGAAGAAGCAGCCGTCGTCGTCGAGATTGTCGAAGTAGAAGCGATTCACCGCGCCGGGAATGTGGCCGCCCACCGGGTCGAGTGTCTCGTTTTCGCCGCGAAACCGCTCCGGGCTGCGTGCATCGAGGATCAGCATGCGCTCCGATCCCAAGTCAGCCAGCACCCGGCCGACATCCACCGTCAGCTCCTGTGGCTGCGGAGTAAATTGGCGCGCGGCCACAGCCACCGCGTTCACTTCAAGCGCCCGCTTGCTGCGCTTCCAGCCAGCCAGTCCGCCGTCGAGCACCGCTACCCGCTCGTGACCCAGCCAGCGCAGCATCCACCACAGCCGCGCAGCAAAGATGCCCCCTTCATTATCGTAGGCCACCACCTGGGTCGACGCGTCGACGCCGCAGTCCGACATGCGCCGGGCAAAGGCATCGATGCCGGGCAAAGGATGACGGCCGTTGCTGCCATTCGCCGCACCCGACAGGTCTTCGTCGAGATGCAGGAACAGCGCACCCGGAATGTGGCCACGCGCATAGGCCTGACGGCCGTATTCGGTGTTCTTCAGGTCATGCCGGCAATCAAAAACCCGCCATTCGGGATGCGCGGCGAGTTCCTCGACCGTCACCAGCAAACTCGATGCCGGCCCGCTCATGCGCCGCTTTCAGCCAGCCAGCTGCGCGCCTCGGCCTCGTCGTCAAATACGGTCAGATCTGCATTGACGAACAGTTGCTCCAGCCACGCGCTCCAGGCCACCCACTGGCTGTCTGTAATAACGGCGATGCGCTTGAAATCCCCGGCGTGCTGCCGCGAAAAGCGGATCTCTTCCCAGGCCACATCGAGGGTGAAATCCGCCATGTCACGCAGATCCACCAGCAAATTCACCGGCCCGGAAAACTTGATCTCGGATAGAACCAGTTCCTCGAATTCCTTGAAGTCCGCCAGGGTGAATTCGCCAAATACCGCGAATTCGACCAGATGGTCCTGATGTTGCGTGGTAATCATGATCATGCCTCCTGAAGGGCCGCCCCGAGGGCGGCATGAGCCCCCTCGGGGGGCAGCGAGCGAATGCGAACGTGGGGGCTCAAAGTTTATCCTTGGCCGGGAGAACAATCAGCGCGAGCTGAAAAGGTAATCATAAGCCCGCGGGAATTTTGCTGCGAGTACATTAGGCGCGACGACTGCATGATCCCACAGCGGGATACCGGCCCCGCTGTCCGCGCGGACATAAAAGCGAAGGGCCCGCAAGCGGGCCCCTTCAGGCGCAGGAACTGCGCGCTTATTTCTTGGCTTTCTTGCCGGATACGGCCAGCTTGAAACCCGTACCCGCGCTGAACTTCGGCACGGTAGTCGCCGGAATCTTGATCGTGGCGCCCGTCTTCGGATTCTTGCCGGTACGCGCTGCGCGCTTGGCCGACTTGAATGTCCCGAACCCTACCAGCGTAACGGTATCCCCTTTTGAAACAGCTTTCACTACAGCCGCCATGATTCCGTCGAGGGCCTTGCCGGCTGCGGCCTTGCTTATGTCGGCTTCCTTGGCGGCGATTTCAATCAGTTCTGCTTTATTCATGCTTAAAATTCCTCCGGAAATTTATTGGGCATTTCGCCCAAAAAATATTCTAAACCCGATCCCCCCGCGCCATGCAAGGACTTTATTCACGTTCCTAAGGGTTTTGCGCCTGATGTGTTGCGATCACGCCGCCTCCCAGGCAGACCCTCGATTCATAGAGCACCAGCGACTGCCCCGGAGTCACCGCCCATTGCGGCGCAGCAAAGAATACTTCGCATTCATCGTCAGAAATCCTCTCGACCTCACAGGCCGCATCCGGCTGGCGGTAGCGCGTTTTGGCCGCATAGACCCAGTGCGTATGCGGCGAGCGTCCGGACACCCAGGACAAGTCTTTTGCCACCAGACTTGCCGACAGCAGGGCAGGATGTTCATGGCCTTGCACAACGGACAGAATGTTGTGCTCCATGTCCTTGCCGGCAACGAACCAGGGTTCCTCGGGCGCGCCCTTGACGCCGCCGATGCCCAGACCTTCGCGCTGGCCAAAGGTGTAGTACATCAGCCCCTCGTGACGACCGACCACACGATCGGTGCCCAGCACGCGGATCTCGCCGGGCTGCTTCGGCAAATAGCGCGCCAGGAATTCGCGGAAGGGTCGCTCGCCGATGAAACAGATGCCCGTCGAATCCTTGCGCGCATGATTCGGCAACCCGGCCTCCTCGGCAATACGCCGCACATCGTGCTTGTAGAGGTGGCCGACAGGGAACAGCGTCTTCGACAATTGCGCCTGATTCAGCCGGTGCAGGAAATAGCTTTGATCCTTGGTCCCGTCTTCGGCCTTGAGCAACTGCCATTCGCCGAGAAATTCCCTGACTTGCGCATAGTGGCCGGTGGCGATCTTGTCGGCACCGAGTTTCAGCGCATGATCGAGAAAGGCCTTGAACTTGATTTCGGAATTGCACAATACGTCGGGATTCGGCGTGCGGCCGGCCTGGTATTCGCGCAGGAAATCGGCGAACACGCGCTCGCGGTATTCGGCAGCGAAATTAACCGCCTCGAAGTCGATTCCGATCACATCGGCAGCGGCAGCAGCGTCGACCAGGTCGAGATTCGAGGAACAATACTCGTCGGTGTCGTCACCTTCCCAGTTCTTCATGAACAGGCCGATCACTTCGTAGCCCTCGCGCTTGAGCAGCAGCGCGGCGACCGAGGAGTCGACGCCCCCCGACAAACCAACGATGATTTTTCCCTTGGACATGGTGGTCATCCGTAATGCGTGAGAAGTTCCAGCGGATAGCGGCGACCCGCCAGGTAGTCGGCGACGCACTGCCATACCAGCGGGCTGCGATGGCGCTCCACGGTCGCACCGATCTCATCCGGTGTCATCCAGACAGCCCGCTGAATACCGGCGTCGAGGCTGCGGCCCGTGTGATGCCGTCCCAGTTCGCCCGAAAACGCAAAGCGCAGATAAGTGATGTAGCCTTGCGGCCGCGGCCACTGGTAAACGCCTACCAGCGCCGTCGGGGTGAAGGCCCACGCTGTCTCTTCGAGCGCCTCGCGGGCACAGGCGACGAGCAGCGATTCGCCCTCGTCGAGATGGCCGGCGGGCTGGTTGAAACGCAGCCCGTCATCGGTTTCCTCCTCGACCAGCAGGAAACTCCCCCCGCGCTCGATCAGCGCGGCGACGGTGACATTGGGCTTCCAGACACGATTCATCCGCGTATTTTAGCGCCCCTGCTAAAATCGCCCCTCATTCAACGCATCGCTGGAGACCCACCATGTCCATGGCCGACCGTGACGGCTTCATCTGGTACGACGGCAAGCTCGTGCCCTGGCGCGACGCCACCACCCACGTGCTGACGCATTCGCTGCATTACGGCCTGGCCGTATTCGAGGGCGTGCGCGCCTACAAGACAGTCTCCGGCACCGCGATTTTTCGCCTCAAGGAACATACCGACCGGCTGTTCAATTCGGCGCACATCTACCGCATGCCGATGCCCTACGACAAGGCGACGCTGATCGAGGCGCACAAGGAAGTGGTGCGCAGCAACAAGCTCGAGTCCTGCTACCTGCGACCCATCGCCTTCTACGGCTCGGAAAAGATGGGTGTCAGTCCGCGCGGCGCGGCGACCCACGTCTCGGTCGCCGCCTGGCCCTGGGGCGCCTACCTGGGCGAGGAGGGCCTGGAAAAGGGCATCCGCGTCAAGACCTCGAGCTACTCGCGACACCATGTGAACGTGAACATGGCGCGCGCCAAGTTTTCCGGGACCTATGCCAATTCGATACTGGCGAACATGGAAGCCACCGAAGACGGCTATGACGAAGCCCTGCTACTCGACGTCGATGGCTTCGTCGCCGAGGGTGCCGGCGAAAACCTGTTCGTGATCAAGGACGGCGTGATCTACGAACCCGAAATCGCGTCCGCACTGATGGGCATCACCCGCAATACGATCATCACGCTGGCCGAAGAGCTGGGCTACAAGGTCGTGGCCAAGCGCCTCACGCGCGACGACATCTACATCGCCGACGAGGCATTTTTCACCGGCACGGCGGCAGAAGTGACGCCGATCCGCGAGCTCGACAACCGTAGCATCGGCGCCGGCAGTCGCGGCCCGATCACCGCCAAGATCCAGAGCCTGTTCTTCGACGTGGTCAATGGCAAAGTGCCGGCCCACAACGACTGGCTCAGTTTTGTCTAACAACGCTTGAGGTCATCATGTCCGCCCTAGACGAATCGCAACGCCAGGTTGCCATTACCGCCCACGACCTGCCGCTGGCCTGCCCGCGCCCCGGCGCACCGCTGTGGGCGCGCCATCCGCGGGTCTTCATCGACCTGCTGAAGAGCCCGACAGGCGAGGTCGCCTGCCCCTACTGCGGGACGGTGTACCGCTTTACCGGCGAGCGCCCGAAGGGCCACCATTAAGTTGCGCCGCAAACTCCGGGCGTTTCTTCCAGCGTGAAGATCCTGGTCGTCGCTCCATCGTGGATCGGCGACACGATTCTCGCCCAGCCACTGCTTGCGCTGCTCAAGCGTCGCCAGCCAGATGCACGCATCGAAGTCCTGGCGCCAGACTGGTCGGCACCGCTGCTGGCACGCATGGCCGAGGTGGATGCAGTCATCGTCAATCCGTTCCGGCACGGCGAGTTCAATTTCCGCGCGCGTCGCGCACTGGGTCACCGCCTCGCTGCAGCCGGCTATCAACACGCGTATGTCTTGCCGAACTCCTGGAAATCGGCACTGGTTCCCTTCTTCGCCGGGATTCCGCGGCGCATCGGCTATCGGGGTGAGTCGCGCTACCTTTTGCTCAACGAGCGCCACCGACTCGACCCAGCGCAGCAGCCGCAACTGGTGCAGCGCTATGCCGCGTTGGCGGGGCCCTTGCCGGCGGTAATGCCGGCGCCGCGACTCAGTTCCACGGCAGAGCAGCAACAGATGGCCATGCGAACCCTGGGTCTGCCCCTGGATTCGGCGCCGGTGATTTTCTGCCCCGGCGCTGAATTCGGTCCTGCCAAGCGCTGGCCGACCGCGCACTTCGCCGCCCTGGCAAAGCTTGTCGCCTCACCGCAGCAACCGGTATGGCTGATCGGGTCGGACAAGGACGCCGCGGCGGGCGATGAAATCGTCGCGGCGGCGAATGGCGCGGCGCTCAACCTGTGCGGGCGCAGCACACTTGAACAGGCGATCGACCTGATTGCCGCGGCGCGCTGCGTGGTGAGCAACGATTCCGGCCTGATGCATGTCGCGGCGGCCCTTGAGCGACCACTGGTGGCACTCTACGGTTCGTCGTCGCCGATCTACACGCCACCGCTGTCGACCAAGGCAGCGATTGTTTCGAAAAACCTGCCGTGCAGTCCCTGCTTCAAGCGCGAATGTCCGCTGGGCCATTTCGACTGCATGAACGGCATCACGCCGCAGCAAATTGCGAGCACCATCGCCGTGCAACTGGCGAACTGATCATGCCCAGCCAGAAGATATTTGCCACCCCGCAGGATGCAGAAGCCGCGTTTTATGAGGCGCTTGAGCGCTGCGATCTCGATGCCATGATGGCGGTCTGGGCCGAAGATGAAGAAGTGGTCTGCATCCATCCCGGCGGCCCGCGCCTGGTCGGCTACTCGACCATCCGCGACGCCTGGCAGCGCGTGTTTGCCAATGGCGCCAAGCTGCGGGTGCGCGTGTCGCAGCAATCCACCGTGAGCACGCCTTTCGCGATGGTCAGCACGCTCATGGAACACTTCGCCACGCTCGACGACAAGAATGTGAGCGCCCCGGTGGCCGCCACCAACGTCTATGTTCGCGGCGCACTGGGCTGGCGCATGGTCGCCCACCACGCTTCGCCGGTGCCGCCCAACAGCGTCGGCGAAGCGCCACGCATCCTGCACTGATGTGCCGCAAGAACAACTTTGGCTGAGCCGCACTACCATTCGCCGAACTGGTTGCCCGGCGCACATGCGCAGACCATCTGGCCGCTGCTGATCAAGGGGCCGTTGCCGCACTACCGGCGCGAGCGCTGGGATACGCCGGATGGCGACTTCATCGACCTCGACTGGATCACCGGCCGAACCGGTGCGCCATGCGTGGCGTTGTTTCATGGCCTCGAAGGCAGTTCGCGCAGCCACTATGCAAGATGCCTGATGCATGCCCTGGAAGCCCGCGGCTGGAACGGGGTCGTGGTGCATTTCCGCGGCTGCTCCGGCGAGCCGAACCGCCTGCCGCGCGCCTATCATTCGGGCGATTCTCAGGAGATCGACTGGATCCTTCGCCGCATACGCGCACACCCCTTTCGGGCTCTGTTCGCCGCCGGCGTTTCGCTTGGCGGCAACGCCTTGTTGAAATGGCTGGCGGAGCAAGGGACCAATGCATACGGCATTGTTGATGCAGCGGCCGCGGTCAGCGCGCCGCTCGATCTCGCGGCCGCCAACACGGCCCTTTCCTCCGGATTCAACCTGATCTATGCACGACATTTTCTGCGCACGCTGATTCCCTCAGCACGGGCCAAGGCAGATCGTTTCCCGGGCCGGTTCGACATTCGTCGTGCCCTGGTCGCTCGCACCCTGCGTGACTTCGACGATGCCGTTACCGCCCCCCTGCACGGCTTCCTGGGCGCCGACGACTATTACGCGCGCAGCAGTGCCGGCCCACTCCTCGGTGCGGTAAACACGCCGACGCTGCTGCTGCACGCCGCGAACGATCCCTTCCTGCCGCCGGCGTCCTTGCCGGTCCGCGAAACTTTGCCTCCTGCGGTAACGCTGGAGGTCCATCGCCATGGCGGCCATGTCGGCTTCGTGCACGGCGCCCTGCCCGGCCGCATCGACTGGCTGCCGCAACGCCTGCTGACGCACTTCGTCGCACACCTGCCGGCCGCGTTCATCGTGCGATAATCCTTGCCACACGCTTGCCGGCCAAACCCCATGCATACGATTGCACCCGAGATTTTCAAGGCCTACGACATTCGCGGTATCGTACGCACCACGCTGACGGCGGATACGGTGCACCAGATAGGGCAGGCGCTGGGCAGCGAAGCCGTTGCCCGCGGGCTCCAATCGATCGTCATCGGTCGTGACGGGCGCCTCTCCGGTCCCGAACTGGTAGGAGCGCTGACCCATGGCATTACCCAGACCGGGATCGACGTCATCGACATTGGCCGCGTACCGACGCCGATGACCTACTTCGCGGCCCATGAACTCGGAACCGACAGTTGCGTCTCGGTCACCGGCAGCCACAATCCGCCGGAGTACAACGGATTGAAGATGGTGCTGGGCGGCCAGACGCTTTACGGTGAGATGATCCAGAATCTGCGACACCGAATTGCCAACGCCGACTATTGCGAAGGTCGCGGCGTCGTACGCCACGCCAGCGTGCGCCAGGCTTACATCGATCGCATCGTCGGCGACGTCAAGTTGACGCGACCCATGAAGATCGTCATCGATTGCGGCAACGGCATTGCGGGCAGCGTGGCACCCGACCTGTTCCGCCGCATGGGTTGCACTGTGAGCCAGTTGTTCTGCGAGGTTGACGGCAACTTCCCCAACCACCATCCGGACCCCTCCAAGCCGGAAAACCTGGTCGACCTGCAACGTACCGTGCGCGAAACAGGCGCCGAGTTGGGTCTGGCATTTGACGGTGACGGCGACCGCCTCGGCGTGGTTACCCGCGATGGCGAGATCATTTTCCCCGACCGCCAGTTGATGCTGTTCGCGGCCGACGTGCTGACCCGAAATCCGGGCGCACAAATCATCTATGACGTGAAGTGCTCGCGCTGGGTGGCGGAATCGATTCGGCATCAGGGCGGTCGTCCGCTGATGTGGAATACCGGCCACGCCCTGATCAAGACCAAGCTGAAAGAAACCGGCGCGCCTCTGGCCGGCGAGATGAGCGGCCACATGTTTTTCAAGGAACGCTGGTTCGGTTTCGACGACGCGCTCTACACCGGCGCCCGCCTGCTTGAGATCGTGTCGCGCTGGGACGATGCCAACTGGCCGCTGAAGAATCTCCCCAACGCCATCTCGACGCCGGAGCTCAATATCAAGATGCAGGAAGGCGAGCCCCATGCACTGGTGGCGAAGTTGATGCAGAGCGGTCGCAAGCTGTTACCCGGAGCCCGCGAGCTGATTACCATCGACGGTGTGCGCGCCGAGTATGCCGATGGTTTTGGCCTGGCTCGCGCCTCGAATACCACGCCGGTCGTGGTGCTGCGCTTCGAGGCCGACAACCAGGCGGCACTGACCCGCATCCAGAACGAATTCAAGGCGGCTCTAGCTGCCGTCTGGCCCGGCGTAGCTACTAACTTCTGACCGGACGGCGCCCAGCTTCAGGCGCGCTGTTCGACCCAAGCATTGACGGACGCCAGTGCCGCCGGCAGTGCAGCCGGGTTGGTGCCGCCGGCCTGCGCCATGTCGGGCCGGCCGCCGCCCTTGCCACCGACCTGCTGCGCGACGAAGTTGACCAGTTCCCCAGCTTTGATCTTTCCGGTCAGATCGGCGGTGACACCCGCGATCAGGGTGACCTTGCCCTCGCCCGTGCTGGCCAGCACGATGGCGGCGCTCTTGAGTTTGTCCTTGAGCTTGTCCAGAGTTTCGCGCAGCGCCGTGGCATCGGCGCCTTCGAGAACCGCGGCGAGTACCTTGATGCCTTTGACATCGACTGCCTGATTCAGCAGATCGTCGCCCTGCGAAGCGGCAAGCTTCGATTTGAGACGCGCGAGTTCCTTCTCCAGAGTCTTCACGTTGTCCAGGATCTGCGCCACGCGTGCCGCCGCTTCCGCCGGCTGCGCCTTGACCTCGGCGGCCACCGCCTCGAGCTGCGCCTGCTGCTGCTGCACGCGCTTCACCGCAATGTCGCCGCAGACCGCTTCGATGCGCCGCACGCCCGCCGCAACGCCGGCTTCCACGACGATCTTGAACAGGCCGATGTCGCCGCTGCGCCCTACGTGCGTGCCGCCGCACAGTTCGCAGGACGAGCCGATATCGAGCACGCGCACTTCATCGCCGTACTTCTCGCCGAACAGCATCATGGCGCCGGTCTTCTGGGCTTCGTCGATAGGCATCACGCGCGAGCGCGTCGCCGCGTTGGCAATGACTTCATCATTGACGAGGCCTTCGATGCGCATGATCTCCTCGGCCGTCACCGGCTGGGTGTGGGCGAAGTCGAAGCGCGTCTTGTCCGGATCGACCTGAGAGCCCTTCTGCTGCACGTGGGCGCCGAGGACTTCACGCAACGCCTTGTGCATCAGGTGCGTGGCCGAGTGGTGACGAATGGTACGGGCGCGCGCCACGGCGTCCACTTTTGCCGTCACGCCATTGCCGACTGCCAGCTTTCCGGTGCGCACCACGCCATGATGGCCGAATACGCTGGCCTGGATCTTTTGCGTGTCTTCCACGGCAAAAATACCGTGCGCCCCCCGCAGTTCGCCGATGTCGCCGACCTGCCCGCCGGATTCGGCATAGAAGGGCGTGTCGTCGAGCACCACCACGCCGATCTCGCCTTCAATCAGTTCATTGACGGCGCTGCCATCCTTGTACAGGGCGAGGATATTGCCTTTGGCTTCCAGCGTCTCGTATCCGTGGAAGCTCGTGGCCGGTCCTTCATAGTCGAGATTGGCCGCCATGCGGAACTTTCCGGCGGCGCGAGCCTGCTCCTTTTGCCGCGTCATGGCGGTATCGAAGGCAGCGCTGTCGACGCTGATCTGGCGCTCGCGGCAGATGTCGGCCGTCAGGTCCAGCGGAAAGCCGTAGGTGTCATGCAGCTTGAACGCGGTCTCGCCGTTGAACACGCTGATGCCGGCTTTCTCCATCGCTTCCAGTTCGGCCTCCAGGATCGCCATGCCATGCTCGATGGTGGCGAAAAAACGATCCTCTTCCTGCTTCAGCACTTCCATTACGCGCGTCTTGCCGCTGGCGAGTTCGGAATAGGCGGCGCCCATCTCTGCCACCAGATCAGGAACCATCCTGTGGAAAAAGGCGCTGCGCGCGCCCAGCTTCCAGCCATGGCGGATGGCGCGGCGGATGATGCGGCGCAGGACATAACCGCGCCCTTCGTTGCCCGGGATCACGCCGTCGGCAATCAGGAAGGAACAGGCGCGGATGTGGTCGGCCAGCACGCGGAGCGAGGGGCTGTCCATGTCGGCGTCGGATGTTTCACGCGCGGCGGCAGCGATCAGCGCCTGGAACAGGTCTATCTCGTAATTGGCATGGACACCCTGCAGCACCGCAGAAACGCGTTCAAGGCCCATGCCGGTATCGACCGAGGGCTTGGGCAGCGGATGCATGACGCCGGCCTCGTCGCGGTTGAACTGCATGAAGACGTTGTTCCAGATTTCGATGTAGCGGTCGCCGTCCTCATCCTCGCTGCCCGGCGGACCGCCCCAGATATGCTCGCCGTGGTCATAGAAGATTTCGGTGCAGGGTCCGCAGGGCCCTGTCTCGCCCATCATCCAGAAATTGTCCGAGGCATAGCGCGCACCCTTGTTGTCGCCGATGCGAATGACGCGCGCCGGCGGTACGCCGATCTCGTTGGTCCAGATCTCGTAAGCCTCGTCGTCTTCGGCGTACACCGTGACCCAGAGCTTGTCCGCCGGCAGTTTGAAGACGTCGACCAGCAATTCCCAGGCGTACTTGATGGCATCGCGCTTGAAATAGTCGCCAAAGCTGAAGTTGCCCAGCATCTCGAAAAAGGTGTGATGGCGCGCCGTATAACCGACGTTTTCAAGGTCGTTGTGCTTGCCGCCCGCGCGCACACATTTCTGCGACGTCGCGGCGCGGTTGTAGCTGCGCTTGTCGAAGCCGAGGAACACATCCTTGAACTGGTTCATCCCGGCGTTGGTGAACAGCAGGGTCGGATCCTCGTGCGGCACCAGCGAACTGGAGGCCACGATCTGGTGGCCTTTCGACGCGAAGAAATCGAGGAAAGCTTGGCGGATTTCGGAGCTTTTCATGGCGGGGCGGAGTCTGTGACGCAAAGTGGTGATTTTACGCGATCAGGGGCTTGGCCCGCCACAGGATACCGTCCCCGACAGGCCGCCGCAGGTGTATCCGACGAGGGATACCGTCAGCGCTTCCGGTGAAGAAAAAAAGCCCGCTCGAAGGCGGGCTTGACGGATGCGCGACCGGCTTACTTTTTGGCCGGGCGATCCTTCTTGCCGTCGTGATTACGGTCCTGCTGACGATCATGCTTTTGATGCGCGATCTTCTTGTTTTGCGTATTCTGCGCCTGTTGCAGCTGCTTGCGCTCCTTGGGCGTGACCTTGCCGTCGGCCTTGGCCTTGTCTTCCATCTTCTGCACGCGCGCCTGACCCTTCTCCATGCGCGCAGCTTCCTTGCCGGTCAGCGCGCCCGACTTGACACCCTGATCGATGCGCTGCTGCTGGCTGGCCTGACGCTTGTCGATGCCCGGCGTCGCGGCAGGATCCATGGCCGGTGCAGCGGCGGTTTGCGCCAGCACCGGCAGGGCGAAAGCGGCAAGGACAGCGATCAACAAACTGGATGTGCGTTTCATATCTTGCTCCTCGGAATTATCAATGGGACAGCCCCATGGGCCGAATAACGCTGGCGGCCCAACCGCGCTGACAAGCGGAATGTAAGCAGTCGTAAGCCGCGCTTACATCTCGGATGATAGCCAAAGATCGGGCCGGTCCGTAAACACCGCGCTGACGCCCAGGGCAAACAAGCGCTCGGCATCATCACGATGATTGACGGTGTAGCAGGCCAGCGGGATTCCAGTATCACGCACCGCATCCAGCGCCTCGGCCGTCAGCAGCCGCGCGGAGGAATGCAAAGCCCGTGCGCCCGACTCTGCGATGCGCCGACGCCAATCCTCGGGAATCGCCTCGACCAGCAAGGCGCGTGGAACCGCTTCGGCAGCATCGGCCGCGGCACACAGGGCGGCGGATGAAAACGAGGACAACAGCATCTGGCCCTGCGCCGCCGCGGCATGGCGAGCCACCACGCGTCCGGTCTGCGCTTCCTGTCCGGCGGACGGTTTGATTTCCACATTGGCCCACAAGCCAATCGCGGCGCAAAGCCGCAAGGCCTCGTCAAGCGTCGGCGGCGACTCCCCGGCAAACGCCGGGTGGTAGTGGCCGCCGGCATCGAGTCGAATGAAGCTGGCCGAACTCATATCGGCAACATACCCGCGCCCCGAGGTTGTTCGGTCCAGCGTTTCGTCGTGAATCAGCACCGGCACTCCATCGGCGGCCAGCATGGCGTCGAACTCGACGCCGCGACAGCCCAGGCGCGCGGCAAGACGCAAACCCGCCAGGGTGTTTTCAGGCGTCAAGGCGCCACCGCAGCGATGCGCGATGATGCGCGGATAGATCATCGCTTGACGGCTTTTGCGGCGACCTTTGGCGCCGCCACGGGAGCTATCGCGGCGTTGACCCTGCGTACGGTATTGTCCAGCGCCTCTTTCGCCGCGCGGTCGGTGTTCCAGACGAAGGCGACTTCCTCGCCGATAAATTCATGCAGGTGGTCGCGGACCGGCCCATGTTTGGCCCGCGTGCTGCCCTTGCGCGACGCCGAGAGGCGCTTTTGAGCCGCGTCAAGCAAATGCTGGGGAATCCCCGAATCGCGCAGCGCCGTCAACGCGCCCGGCGTCATCGGCAGGTAACTGGTGGCGTGCACCCACTCCTTTTGAACCTCCGGCCGCATCAGGAAGGCAATGAAGCGGGCCACCGTTTTGTACTCGTCCTTCTTGTGCCCGGCCAGCGCCCACAGGCCGGCGCCATCAGGCAGGACATCGGCCGGCCTGGGCGCATAGACATCGTCGTAGTAAGGCAGCGGCGCGATTCCGACGTCGATTCCGGCGCGCCGGGCCTCGGCATACAGGGACGATTCGCCAGTCAACATGGCGCATTCGCCGCTAAGAAAGCGTCGGTTGCCTTCCCGGGCTGGCCCCGAATAGTGGAAATATCGGCTCTTTTGCCAACTCGCCAGCAGCGCAAGATGTTTGACATTGACCATGCCATTGGCCGATACCTTGTCCACCAGGCCAGTGCGTGTCACCACGGCGTCGCCCGCCTGGGCCGAAATATTTTCCGAATGCACCCAGGCAAACCGCACCGTGGTCAGGGGGCATTTGCCGCCGCGGTCATAGATCTCACCGGCCACCTTCTGCAGTTCCCACCATGTCTTCACCGGCTGATCCGGATCGACCCCGGCTTTGCGCAGGGCAGCGCGATTGGTGAACAGCACCGGCAGGGAAAGCGCCATTGGCAAGGCCTGGATGCGCCCGCTGGCATCATCGACGGCATCAGCGACTTGCGGGTAGAACTGGGTGGCGTCGAACTTCTGCCCGGCTTCGCGCATGAGTTCGTGCAGCGGACGGTAGCGCGGCCTGGTCGCAAAAAATTCCATGCTGTCATCGGGATCGAGCAGCGCGAGATGCGGCAACACATGCCGATTTTCCAGCCCGCGGGAATCCTGCAGCACGATTCTTCCCTTGCCCTTCAATTCGTCGTTGAAGCGCAAAACCAGGGTTGCCAAGGCGTCCAGCGACTTGCCGTCGAGGTCATGGCGCAGGCTGATGTCCTGCGCACAAACCGTGAACGCGGCACTGCAGCCAAACAATACCCAGAGAATTCGTCTCATGCGTCTGCCTTCCATCCGGAGAACAGGCATGAGTTTATACGCGATCTACACGGTTCCCCGGACATTGCGCCGGCATCTGTTGTCGACTACCCTAGTTAGATATGCAAGGTACGGGGAGCGGGCTGTTCAAGCCTGAAATGGAAGCACCATGAATATCGCACAACGAATCGCACTCGTCGTTGCACTGGCCAATCTGGCACTGCTTGCGGCGTTCCCTCCCTACGATTATGTCTCGCAGCAATACGGCAACATACCCACCTTTGATGGCTTCTACTTTGTGCTTGAGGCTCATCAGAATCGCGTCATGAACGCGAATTTCTTCGCGCTCGAAATTTTCGTGGTACTGACCAATGCCTGTATTGCGCTGCTTCTGCTGCGCGATCCGCCAGTTCGGCAAATCCGGCGGCCAGGCGGCAATCGCAAGCAACGGGCCGTGCTGGCCCTGGTGGCCATCAATCTGGTGCTGGTCATCCTGTTCCCGCCATTCGAGATCTTTTCGGCGATCACCAAGGCTGCCCTGCCTACCTTCCAGGGCTTCTATTTCCTCTTTGGCGACAATTCCCTGCGCCAACTGGTCACCCCGATCCTTTACATGGAAGTCGTGCTGATTCTCGTCAATGGCGGCCTGCTTTGGCTGCTGTTCAGGGACAAGAAGCAGGGAGAACTCACACCCGAGCAGATCAGAGCGATGGCACAGCGCATCCAGGCATCCCAGAAAAGATGATCAAAGCGGAGCGCCGCCCGACCCGGCACGCGGCTTCGATCTTGTCTTCGGCGATTTCTTGCGTATAATTCGGCCCTCTCTGGCGCCCGTAGCTCATCTGGATAGAGTACTTGGCTACGAACCAAGGGGTAGGGAGTTCGAATCTCTCCGGGCGCACCAGTCA
>CAMBRI010000050.1 GCA_945870205.1 Sulfuritalea hydrogenivorans sk43H
TTCGATGACTGTTTTCTTTGTCTCAACATCGGCAAGACTCTGGCCAGCGGTTACTCGATCACCTTCCACGACATGCCAGTGAAGGATTTGTGCTTCAGTTTCCTTGCCAAGATCGCCGATCGTTACATCAGTCATGGTACATATCCTCCAAAAGATCAGCTAATTGAGAACGGATTAGCGCGGTAGTCTATGGTGCGACGGAGGAACCGTCTGTGGAGCGGAGCGAAACAAGGGGGTCCTCCGTCGCGCGCAAACACTTATCGATGATGATCGCGCCACCGCCCTGTGCCGTGCGAAAGACCACATCGGGGGTCTTATCCCCCTGTGACGGATGCGGGCATTCGCCGTTGTAAAACCGAAATATTTGGTCAGACCCACCATCAATTCGCCGATCGTGGCGTACCCCTTCAGATACAAGGGATAGGAAATCCAACGCTGCATCTGGGAGTATCTTCGACTCTGGCCGCCTGAGTCAATCGCCAGCATTGTCGAATGGGGTTTGAGCGAAGTAATCGGGCCGCCGGCCGCCAATCGCCCCGAAGTCACTCCGCGCGGAGCGTATCAAATCAAACAGTTACATGCAGTGACTTAAGAGTCTGAGCAGGCAACTGTGATCGATCAAGATGCGAGGCTTGGTGATCAATATGGACGACGAACAACAGCGGACCCTGGCCGATGTGTGGGGCTTTTTGGACGGAACCCTGGCACTGAAATTTGCGGTGGCAGCATCGGAGCGATACGCCTTCATTGGGACGATTGATAGCGTACTCCGTAATGCGTCACCAGTTGTCGCATGACATAGGAAAATATTGGATATCCAAGGTCGTAACAGATGGAGACGCGCAATGCTGCAAGGCTAACCAATGCAAACTTCCGGTGTCAATCTGGTCAAGGCCTTCCGTGAAGGTACTCTTCCTGCTGATAAGCTTATCCATCGGCGAAATGAATGGATTTCCTATCCTTCGACCCGGTATATGAAGGCGCCTTGCGCCTGCTATCTTGTCCGAAACAAAACCTTATAAGAGGAAAGTGATGCCCCTAACACACGAAGATTTCAAATTGACGGACGAACTGCTCGACAAAATAAATCGAGCGATTTCTAGGCATGTGCAACCCGGTGAGCAGAATGACGGTATGACTGTCAAATTTGAGTGGTGGATTCTTGGCAGGAGTATTAGCGTATCTCATTCGGGCTCTACATTTGAGTATGTTGAAGAACCTTAAGGACTGATGGTGTTGCTGGCGGAATGAATGGAGACTCGACTGCCACAAGTCTCGAAAGTCAAGTGGTTCAGGTTACTAAGCGGAAGATTTAGTGGGATCTTCTGTCCCTGTCGTCGAGCGTTCCGATTACCGTTGATACTCGACAGCATCGCGAATCAGAATGGTCGCATCCGAGTTGAACCCGAGCGTTGATTTCTGGATAGAAGATTGGGCGAGATCGGCCACACCTATAGCGTCAATTACAGCAATGCAGCCTACCCGACGTTCTAGGACCTCGTCTAATTCAGCTTCGGCACTGCCGGATCGCGCAGCAGGATCAGGTATGGATTACAACGCCAAGTTCATCGCCTTGCGTGATGTCTTCGATGCTTTTCTCTGCCAGCGTTAACTGGGCGTCACCCTCTGCGCTTGAAAGGTCAACCTGACCGCAATCGTGAACGCGTCGCCATATGTAGGCGGCGATGCTGTCTCTTGAATCTTCCAGGCTTTCAACGCCAACAGCAATATCTCCCACCGCGGTGATGGCCTCAGGATAATCCTCAAGCACGGCATCGGGATCGCTATAGGTGAGCATATCCAGTATGAGACAAGCGATATCCGACCGGGCAGTTTCGTCATCAGGCAGCTTACATTCTGCCAGGATCACCTTGGTGATCGTTTCTTCGTCCCGGTCCCGATCCGAGGGATCAATCGGGAGTCCAGAGTACAAGACCTTGTATTCTGCATTTGACAGGCGACACCAGATCATTTCGAATATCTCGTCCCTGAAGTTTCCGTGCGCCGAAATATGGTAGTCCGAATCCGCATCGGCAATGTAGCCGTCCTCCCAAAACTCTTGATCTTGGTCGAACGAGGTTTTGATTCCGATACTGATTACCGACATTGCATCCGTGCTGTATTTTTCAGCTACAAATAAGCTTTCCTCCGTTAGTTGTGAACCGCGCATGAATGGAGTCAATTCGTTCCATTGTTCATGCAGTGACTCATTGTTAGCAAGTCGTCGCGTCATATTCGTATAAGGCATCAGTCCTGTTCCAGTGAGTGCGCCACTCCCCCTGAGCAAAAAGACTGGCTCTGTTCCGTTATGCCACCAGACTCCGTCAAGATATTGCTGCATCAATTTTGCAAGATATCCAGCAAAGGCGCGGATGACGTCACCCATTCCCTCTTCACTGGGGCCGTCGCCATCCCACAGTTCATCAATCATTGAGTCGAGAGTCGCTATGGACGCTAGTGATAGGTCCAATGACGTCGCATAGTCGGTATCGGCAAAGCTCTTAAAGAATACATTCGCGTGTTCTTCGATAACAGCGGAAACACCCTGATGAATCTCATCCGTAGCAGATGCCAAATTCTCGGAAGTTAATACGGTGAATGAGGCCACTGGACATTCCTTTGCAATTTAAGCAGGTTCACTGCTGTCTAGCTAAACGAATGGTCGTATTGCCAAAAGTCATCTCTGACAAGAAGTTCTGCTTGGGCCATTGGGCTTCCGGTTATAGAGACACGAGACACGAGCAACGATGTGCCGTCTCTGCTCGTAGTCCGACACAGCTTGTCGCTTCTGTGTTTATGCTGAACTCCATGGAAGTCTATCTGTTAGCTGTCAGCGCACACAAATTAATGTAGTCGCATTGACTCGAGGGCTATGGGGTAGAAGCTTCTACAGAACTGGATTGCAGGCTTCAAAGGGTAGCAGGTTGCGCAGTCACCGGCAATGCATTCGCTTCAACGAAGGGGGTAAAAAATGAAAAGCAAATTTCTCGTCTTTGCATCGGTACTGACTCTACTGAGTTCCATTGTCCTTGCCGGGGATTTACGTGTGAACATTGGCGTTCCGGTAGTCAGCGCGGTCTATTACAGCTCCAACATGATTGTTCGTGGTGCATATGTTCCCGCAAATCATCACCGGGGGTACTACGTAGACAACAATGCCCGGCCGATCGACCCATATCGCGGACTACCCGTTTACGCGGCTCCGGTTGTAATCTACAACCAGTCGGCACCCGTTGTGGTTTACCATCAAACTGATCCGCTCAACGAACTTCGTGCATTTTGTGCCCCAAACGTTGCCAAAGTATGCTCCGGCAGCACCTGTGTGTTCTGTAATTGAGGTATTTCGACCATGACATCAGCAGGCTATGCAATTTACAAGGAAGACCGCAATGAGCTGGAAGTCATCCGGCCGGGCGAAAACATGAAGCGGACCATTCACTGCACCAATCTGAATCCAGCCTCCGTCAAGGTGCATGGGGTTCAGATTCAGGGAGACGAAATATGGGTGTTGGTCGGGCCCAACTCCAACCCCAGACCGAATCGAAAGTTCATATACCGGTTCTCCAGCCTGGCCGGGGGCGCGAACCAGATGATCTAAGTTCCGATCGCGGCTAGCCAATTAGCACGGCCAGCGCGATCTGGTGGCGAGATCCATGCGTGCGTTCTCCACTGATGAGAACTCCATCCGCATCGCCATAGGCCGGAATTCAGTTGCGCTTTAGTACCTCCCTCTAGTTCCACCCTGTGCGTGTGTCCTGATCGGCGGCCCCGGATCCGACACAACTTGTCGCTGTGATTCTTAAGATTGTTCGCGTAAACACATATCTTGGGAAGCCGGATTTATGACTACTGCGCACTTCAAGGAAAAGACTGTGGCCGCAAAGACTAGTGCCTGTTCGTCAAGGCAAGCAACTGCTCTTTTCGAGTCTGCCGCTCGGATGAACCCGTCGAAGGAGACTATTGGTGAAATTTTGCGTCAGCTCCACGAGGCGGCGGACGCCGGGAATACCAGAGCAATGAATCACCTTGGACTGCTCTATGTCAGAGGCACAGCTGTCGAACAAGATATCCCGCAAGCCACAGCGCTTTTTGAACGGGCGACGGCAGCCGGGCTTGCTGAGTCTCGATATAGCCTGGGCCTTATCTACTGGCACGGCCTTGGGGTAAAGCGCGACACGTCTCTGGCATTGAGCCACTTTGGCATTGCGGCTCAGTGCGGCCACCAGCCATCTGCAAGTCGATGGTGCTGGCTGATGTCTCTGGAAGGCCTCTTGTGGCGCCGCAAATCTGCACTGACCGGTTGATTTGCCCATCGATTGCCTTACGAATAGCGATATTGGCGCTCACATGATTCCTACGCAGACCTGCACACGGGAGACCAGCCTTGATTTCGCAGACACCGATGAGTGAACTGCCTGCGAAAATTGGTTTTACTACAACCACATTCCTCAATGGTGGCCATTCTGGACTTCGCGTTACACGAGATCGCAACGAGAACGCTGGAGTTGAACTAGTCCGGATTCGTGACGGATACTCATCGCCGTGGATCGAAACGTGGTTTTCTGACCAGCTACCCGACAAAGCATTCTCTACATATGAAGCGCTGCGGCAGGCATTGCGATGAGTGCGGGGCCGAATTGCGGGTTGCGCCGTCGACGACTATCCACTCCTGATCAATTATGAGATCGACGTCCAATGGTGGAGTCATGCCAGGCCGCAACGCTGGATACAACGCATTTGTGAGTGCTCGAGTAGCCGGGCATGACTTTGTCCATGTAGTCAAAGATCCACAGGCCAATCTTGGATTAATGCTTGTGGTTGGTGGAATTGTCAGCTTGGGGGTGTCACTTGTCCTGTCGGGGTCCTGGGGTGGAATCCTGGTCGTTGCAATGGCTTACCCGGTGCTGCTTGCAGCTCGCGTCTTGATGGCCGGCACGATCGTCAGCGTCGCGAACAACTCGTTGGAGTGTGCTGGTTGGTACTTCTTGGCCAATGGCGCAGCCGATTACGTATCGCCTGAATTCTTGCATAGAAAACTGTTCGGTCGCCTCCGGGTTCCTCTGACAGATATTCTTCAGGCCATTCCAACTGAGACGAACACGCGATACTGGTCGAATGAGAGTACCCGCTGGGTGTTTAGCACGATCTATCACCTGACCTTGATCGGGCCATTCGGGTCGATCAGGATTCATAGCGGTGTGGAAGCAAAGAGAGACGAACTTTTCGCGGTAATTCGCTTTGCATGCGGACTGGGTATCCCGATCGTCACGGGGTGGGGCAGATGATGGGAAACTGCCGGTGTCGCTGGTTAGTTCTATGATCAAGAAGAACGGCGGAAGTTATGATGGCGTTGCTACTCGTCATGAAGTGGTTCTGGATTGTGCTATTTCCATCCGGAATCAAGCCCTATCCAATCTTGCCCGGTGGTTAAGGCCTAAGGACGCCCCATCCAGCAGCATAGGACTGACCTGCTTATCGCGTAGATCGAGAACCCTGGTCACAGCTCCATAAGCCCAAATAGGACTTTCATCATGGCTAATGCGCAATCTCTCTCTCAATTGGTCGAAACCTACCGCTTTGCCGACGTAGTCACTTTGTGGGCGCGTGAGCGCCTGGAGTCCCCGGTGATTGTTGCTCGAGCTTTAGCTCGCGCTGTGGTCTGCGACGGTCTTAGGCTTCAAAGCATTGATGGCCGTTGGGCGAAGAGCCTCGACAAACCCATAGAGTTTCGCGGGTATCCCTATGTCGGCTACGCGGCGCAACCCAATGGAGACATGTCCATATTGCGCGCCGCGGCGCTCAATCATTTGTTTGCCATCGTCGAACGAGCCGAAGAACCGTCACTTGAACGATTGCATGAAGAATTCATTGACCGGAATGATTTCCGTGCTTGGTTGCTGAAGGCTGGCTTGCCACTACCCACGTTCTGGTATGCCCCGTAGATGGCGGTGACTCATGGCAGACTGGCTAACCATTTCGGATATGCAGGAATTGACCGCATAATGCCAATGAGCTTGAAAATCGAATGCACATGGGCGATCGAGGGGGTGAAGTCATGAATTGTGTCGGGTTGTGGCAGCGCATTGAAAGTGATGGCCGCTTTGGCTGCCTGTATGCCGTGAGTTGGAAGAAACTGTCTGAGACGGATCTTGTGGGGGTGGTCTGTGGCCGTCGCTTGCAGGAGGGGGACTACGTCTTTGCCCGTTATCTGATCAAACAGGACGCCTCCGGGGCCGCCAAATTCATTGTGGTGGAGGATCAGGAAATAGTCACGGGTCGCGACATCTCGTTCGACAAGCTCGACCTGCGGGTATTAAGGACCGCGGATGAAGGAAAGGAGACGCTATGTCGTATGCACGACATATTGGCCTGGGAGGACGAGCAGATTCTCACCCTGCGTCCCGAAGTATGGGGACTGATGGGCGATCCTGGCATGGAAGTGTGCCGTATCGGCGATCCGCCGCAGCCGGCGCTCATGCGCATAGTCGACGCATTGGGCTTTGCCACAGAAGGACTTGATATTGATGGCAACCTCAGCAATCTTGATGCGCTGATGGCCTGGTCGAATGCCTGTGTAAGGCGCATGATTTATGGCAATAATTTTACAGTCGTGAACGCCGCTGTCGTTCCTTCTGACTGTGCTGTGCTCCAGTTTTCCATTCCCGGGGATCTGGCGGAATACGATGGGGTCATCTTCATAAAACCGGACAAGCGCACACTCGACGTATTCCTGGAGACAGGAGTGCCGGTACCACCAGAACACATTGTTGACGTCAAGCGCATCTTGGGCACGATCAATCGCGACATCGAAAACGGCGAGATCGAACTGGCGGACGATGAGAACCGGCTGAGGTTCGCCGGACAGTATGTGCTACCGGAGAGCGACCTCGATGAGCACGCCGTAGTCGCAGCGCTGGAATCGCTGATCATTGGCGAAGGCTGCCCGGCACTGGACAGGGCGCTACAGACCGTTGCGCGCATTCTCGATCCAGACGCCTACGCTGCGTGGGATAAAGGCCCGGAGGCTATCCTTGAGCATCTGGTAGGCGGAGTCCGGCAGTGGGCGATCGACCGGGACGATGCTGAACCAGATATCTCGTTCAGCGTGGAGAACGGCTCTGCATCTTATGGGACCTTGTTGAAGTCTGAAAGCGGCGAAGAATACCAAGCATATGTGGATGTGACAGCACAGCCACCGACGCTGCAGGTCTTCGTCTATACCTCGCTCAGTGTTCCCGATGGCCAGGTCGAAACCGTGGTGCGCGAACTCCAGGAAGCGGACTTGAGTTCGTCGGATGGCGGCAAGCTGGAACTCATCGGCGACGAGCATCGCTTGCGGGTCAGTTCAAGCACGAGGCTTCCAGTCGGCATGCTGACCAGCCAACACATCGACGAGTTACTGACCTTTGGCATGAAGCGTGTCGATGACATCCTCCCTCGGTTGCGGGGCGATGTTACGGAACCAGAGTCAAATTCAGCAACAGGGAGTTTCGCCAACCTAAGTATCGACGAAGACGGGAGCATCATGGTCTCAGCCTCAAAGTCTCATCCTGAAGGACACACAAAGTCATCAATGCGCCTCACCGATACACTCAGGCAGTGGCTCAAAACTGAGGAGTGGGAGGAAGCACCGGACATCAACGCAGAGAATCAAACTAGTTCGACAGCGTTTGGCTACACAATTGATGACTTCACTCTCCAGTGCTATTTTGATGCCAGCGAGGAGCTGGAACTATTTAAGCTGTTCATGTACTTCAAGGACACAAAATGCCCGAATAAATGCCTTGATGAGGTACAGAAATATTTCGCAGTGCTTAACGTTGGCCTGCCGATTGGCAGCATGCACCTAATTCCGTCCGAACGCATTGCGCGCTTTTATGCAGGTATCGATGTTGCGTCGGCATCGTTTGAGCCGGGCCACATTCGGAACTTGTTGACCGCCGGAACACGAACGTTAAAAACCGTATTGCCCAACTACATGGCGATCTGTTTTGGTGGAAAGACAGCGAACGAAGTTCTATCCGAGGAACAGGAGTAATTGATGAGTGACCTCCATAGCTCGGATGCCAGGCCCTGGGAGCAGATTCCAGGCGCGCCATTGCTAAAGGCATGGGCCACGGAACTTCGCACCGCTTGCCTCAACGCCGATGATCGCGAGTGGCGCGATGTCGGGCGTGCCGTAATCATCCTGGCAGACGACACGAGGCGTGGCAAGATGGCGGCGCAACGCGTGGCAGTTGATGCGGGCATGAAGTTCATCAGCATCGATGCCGAGGATGTCATGGACCTGCCGCCACGAAACAACTTCCGCAAGATGACTCCCGCACTGATGTATCTCGAACCCGGCAGGTGGGTGCAAGGTCCGCAGCAGGACGAGAATGAAGAATTCACTGAACAGATAATCGCATTCCAGAGACACCTGGTGACATGGATTGATGAATTCGACGTCGCCAAGCCCATCGTGCTGGTAACAGCGAACAACGGGCTGGGCAACATGTCAGGCGTCATCGATACTCCCGGTGCGTTTGATCGCTACTTTGCCCTGCCCCCTGTTCCACTGGCGCAGTTGGGTGAGGCATTTATTGACGACTTGGGGCAGGACAACTGTGGCGAGTCGTTGCGAGCTCTACCTGCAAAGCTGGGGCGACTCCTCAAACAGGATTTCGCAAGCGACATACGACGCGAAAGGGCTGTGTTATACCTGCGCCGCCTTCGCCGGCGCGAACAGCGTCCGGTTGAGTTTCTTGACCTGATGCATCTGTCAACGCATGGCTTTGCCGAAGAAGGACCAATGTCGCCGGACAGCGATGATGCACGCAGGCATGTCGCGATGCATGAAGGTGGCCACGCAGCGATGGCGATCATCGACTCCAGCGGAAAGAATACCCCTGACTACTGCTCTATCGTTCCAGGCGCCTATTTCAAGGGGATTGTGGCCGAATCGGTTAGCTACCACCAGTCACTCGAGGATCGCACTACCTACGCCAGCTTTCGCCACCGGATTCGTATCGGATTAGCGGGGCGTGCGGCTGAAGAGCTCGCCTTCGGCCCCGAGAATGTCTCCAGCGGCGCATCTGGCGATCTGGAATCCGCTTGGGAACGTGTGTACTCCGCGTTTGCCCACTGGGGTTTCGCGCCAGGCATGACAACAGCAGACAAGTCCGCAAGCAATCTCGCGGTGGTGGTTAGCAACCCGACCCCGTCCGAATATGCCCACGTCGAAGGCTTGATCCGACAGTTTCTGGCTGAGGAGTACCAGCACGTGTTGAAACGGCTGGCTGACAATCGTTCGCTTTTGGACGCGATCGCCGACCGTCTGATGTGGGATCCAATTGTCGATCAGGATGAGTTGAAAGAAATATGCGGGCAATTTCCGACTGCCGATTGACCGTTTGCACAAAAATTCTTACACCCTCAGGTTGATACGACTATTCGGAACTAACCTTTAGCAACGTACGCGACTCCAATCTCACTGGACGCCATGTATAGATCCCGCTACAAACAATGCTACCCACGTTTGACTTGGGGCCTCGGTGAAGGTAACTCGGCCGCTACTGTTAAAGGTTATGGGACGCCTGCCAACACTCCTGCCTGGATTGGAGTGGCGATATTGTTGTAAATATGTTTTGCGCGTGAGATAGATAACTCATGTGTATTTGGCGTAGAACGATGCGGTTTTTTTGCCGCTTCAAATGCAGTTTTCATTGGTCCGTAGTAGATGACTTCAAACGCTCCATCGACGTACTGAATGACCATGAGGTCTTGAGCAAGATCAGCCGTCGTTTTCGATAGCGGCACAAATCCATACTTCTGCGCAGTCGTCTTTACGCTGATGGTTCTTCCGTCCTTTCGGCGTATTACATCAAACCCACGTTGATTCACCTCCGGCGCCAAGTCGCCATCGACTTCAAGTGCGCAATGAAATTCACCTAACCGTCCAAGAAGGTGACGTAGCTCAGTAGGTTTAGCGCGAAACTTGTCCACTTCGAGCTTGAGAATTTCGAGGTAGCGACCGTACAGTACGTTGATCTCATCATTGGTCATTGCGGAATTCCTTAAAGTGGTATCAAACTAACGGTCCTTCTGTTGGTCTAAGTTGAAGTGCGACCATTCTCGCGCCACCATATGTATCCCATCGTCTCCTCTCGATTCTTCTCGAGATGGGAATCATCATGAGGCCAATGCCTGCTGCGCAGCGGCGTCCATGATGAACCTCTTCAGATCCAGCCATTTCTCTTCCTCAGCATCAAGGGAGATTTTGAACCGATATCCTTTGTCGATGTACTTCACATCGCCAAACGAATCAAGTAACTTCGTCTCAAAACCTTTGTCTTCGCAGCTAACAATCCTTGCCCACGTTGCATCCCTGCTCGGTTCAAAAAATACCAGTATTTTCTTCTTCGCCTTGCCAGTTACAGCTGACTCAACAACAATGGCGATGTACTGCTGCGTATAATTCAATGATGCTTGGGAGGTTACAGTGGGTCCATTCAACAAGGACTGCAGAACTTCCTGGATTCGCGTGAAAGCTCTTGGTGTCTTATCTTTCCATTTCTCCCTGTCGAGTTCCTGTCTGTTCTCGCGGGCTAGCTTTCGTCGCTCATCGGTATTCTCAACATCCTTGTTCTCGGCATCAATTTTGGTAACGATCTCAGCTGATAGCTTCTTTTCTGACAACCCTAGCTCGACTCGGCACTGATCGAAAAAAATGCCAGCTCGTCCGAAATCTTCGCTAGTTAGCTCTATGGTGAATTCCTCCTCCTCACTTGTCTCTTCGTTAGGCGCGTTATATCTTGCTAGCAAAGGTGTGTAGAATTTTCGAAAGTCGCTAATGGCCTCCTCACCCGCTAGCATTCGAAGGCGCGTCAGAAAATACGTAAACTTATTGAGTTCTAATCTCGTTAGTTTGTCGTCAAGAAACACCGTTTCCATGTATGTGACGATATCCTTGAACAAGGCTACTTGTTCCTTAAAGATTTCGTGATCTTTCGCATGTTTCTGTTGCTGCCTGACAACGGTGTCTTGGTGTTCCGTCTGTCTTCTCAAAAGAATCATCGTTATCACAGCAGTTATCGCAGCACCAAATGCGCCGGCAGAAAATTCTGTCACGACACTTGCGGATCCGTTTTTGTCAAGAAATAGCTTTTCAAATCCAACATAACAACAGACCGTGATTACAACGAGCAAGGCAACCCAGCCAAACTCTGCTCTATCCTTCTCCCCCATTGTTGCTTCTCCTTTCTCACCACCACTGATACCCATGTCCTCACCTCCGTGACTTGATTCGAGTCGAACTTAGTGGCCCCATCGACCTACTCAATAGCTTAGATGAGGTGCAGTTACCCTCGCTGGGAGGATGCCCGAGGCTGATTTTGCCACGTCCTGCGAGGAGCGACTCCCCTTGATTCAGTTGGTAAGCAAGAAGTTCACTCATCTATTACCCTTCTTGCTCGAATGAGCCTGAGTGACGATTCATTGGCAATTGCAAACTGAGGTATCAACATCTTCAAACTCGGCGCCTGAATGAGATGCTGGAATGATCCTACCGGTACCAGTCCTGGAAGCGCGACGGCATTCCGGAGCGCAAGCGCGTGACCGATGTGCAGATGCTGGCGCTGATTCAGGCCATTCACCGGGAACTGAAAGGCGCCTACGGTAGCCCGCGCATGGTGCGCGAACTGCGTGACCGGGGGTTCCCTGCGAGCAAGGAGCGTGTCGAGCGGCTGATGCGCGAGAATTCGTATTTCGCGGAACGTGACCGATGGCGGAATGCTGCATGGATTGGGGTAAATCTTACATCAATCGGTCACGCTCGCCGTGAAACGGCGGTCACGCTTTGGCGAACGTCGGTCACGATGGCGCGAAATACGCAGCGATAAGGGAAAACGATCAGCGAAGGTACAGCTCCGCCATGCTTCTCGCTGCCTCGCCAATTGCTTCGCGTAGTTGGCTGGGGGCTACAACGTTCACGTTCGCCCCGAACCCGAGCAGCCACCACTGCAGTTGCGGCGTATCTGCGACCGTAGCCGTAACCCTCAACTTTCCATCTGCCAACTCCAGGATGACCTGATCCTTGCTCAGTGGCGTCTCGTAGAGATGTGATCCCGATTGAGGCAAAAAGATCGCTTCGAGCTGAATCATATTGCCCTCACCGAAGCTCCAAATCCCGAGGTCGACGGTTTTCTCCAGCGAAAAGCCAAGGGGATATTCGGCTCGCTCATCCAGAAGCGTTGCAGACGAGATGCGATGCAATGCAAGTGTTCGTACGTCTTCGTAATCAGAGAATCGGCAGCATATGTACAGCATGGAGCCACGTTGCACCATCGCGAGGGGATGAATTCTATATTCCGTTGGCTTGCTTTGATCCCGGCGACGATAGCTAACTCTGACCTGAAGTTCCTTCAAGAGTGCTTCTGAAACGACGCGTTGCACCTCGGGGTCGTCTTTCGGTGGAAGCAGCGGTTGCGTGGGCACTACGACGTGCACTTTGTCCAACCATGCACGACCACGATGCGGCTTGGGTTCCGTATCAAGGCGATGGCGAGCGGCCTTGAAGAAGCCTTGCATTTGCTCTAGCATGGGTGTCGGCAGTAGGTTTCCAAGGTACTTCTCAACCATGGCCAGCGTTAGCGCCTCGGATACGGTTAGTCCGGGAAGATCAAAGCTTGCAGCATCGCGTTGCCAACTCCACCCATACGGCTTCTCCCGGTCGTCACACTGGAGAGGAAAAATAGCGGACATCTCCATGAGGTCGCGCTGAACAGTTCGTTCGGTGACCTCGAACCCTTCCGAACGCAGATGGCTGTTTATGTTCTGGACGGTAACTTTCTGCGGGTAGCGGGGTAGCAACCGCAACATGTTCCACTGACGAAAAAGTGAATCCTGATTCTTTGCCATGTTGTTTTTCAGGGGCATTAACGACGGCCCAAGTGAGTGTTGAATCAGCAGCGCCTTGTTACGTAGGGCCGGTTCCACTTTGAATGTATTTCGCTCCGGCCAAATGATTGGCCACTACCACCATCGCATACGTATCACGCTTGCAATACTCAAGCAGCGCGTTGCGCGTTTCTTCACGATCGAGGGCACTCGTTGTCGGCGAGATCAATTTTCTGAACGCATCCATAGCCAAATTGCCGTCCCCAACCATCAACTCCTTGTAATCCAGTTCGGGCGCAATTGATTTAAGAATCGCCTTGATCGACCAGGAGCCGCGCATCTCCGGGTGATAGTAGTGTGACCTCGCCACCGGAAGCAAATCAAACAAGCGGTCAATCGCTGAATTCATTGCCGGCGCCAGGTCGGGGAACAGCTCCCCCATTTCCTTCATTCGAGTTCGCTCAAATGCCGCGTTGAAAACAATAATCGGTCCCTCGCTGCCCAGCACCCTGATCAGGCTCTCGGTAAAGGCGCGACGGGGGTCCGTCGCATACTGAGTCAGAAACTGATCGTGATCGAACTTCCCTGGAATTGTCTCGATATGACAAGACCATTGAAATGGTATCTGGTCATACGGATGTGTATCGGCCCAGAGCGGAATCACGAACTGAATTGACTCGAAATCAAGGTAATAGCGCGGATAGGGTAACGCACGAATGATCTTGGCTGCCTCGGGATCCAGATACTCTACGCCTGTAACACAGGCCTTGCGGACGCGCTCGTGCTTGGCATTGGTGAGTTCGCCTTCGGGCACTTCTCGCAGATCATGAAACCCCTTGGCCTCGAGCCCAGCCACCACCTTGCCGCCGTTGGGCAGGATGCCTAGTGGAAACCCTCCTTCTGCGTGAGGCGGTGTGCAGTAGTCTCGAAATGGGCAAGCAAATGGCTTCTGACAACACTCGCCAGGTTCAACGAGCGGCATCGTACCTGCAAGCGTTGCTTTCGCCGCTGCAATCCAGACCGGTACATCACTGTAGTTGGCTTGCGCCTCGATGGTGATGTCCTCGTACTTCAGAAGCCCGTTGTAGTCTCCGTCGCCGTGATAGCAAAAGTCCGTATCCACATGGGCAATTTCTATAGAGCTCAGCTTCATTCCGTTTTGCGCCAGGACCCAGCCCTGTATCGACGCATCTTCTTTGTGATAGTCCTTCACGCTGGTCGATGACTTCACTTCCACCAATCGGTAACCATTTCCGTCAGGCAAAAGCAGATCGGCGCTGACCAACACGTTGTCGGCGGAGAACGTCGCCTCAAAAATTGGCCGCGGATCTCCCTTCAATGCGTTCGCGGTATCTTTGATCGCCTGACTCAGGTTATCAACGTCAATAAGAATGCCATCCCGATGGAGTTCTTGTGCGATCCTCCCCACTTCGTGTCCTGCGTCAAAGCGCGCTTGAGTGGCAGGATCGACCGGAGGGAGAAGGTCTCGCCGATTGACCTCTAGCCATAGGCGTCTAGGACACTGCTGGTGCGCGATGATGCGCGACTTGGATAATCCGACCTGTTTTGCTATCACTACTTTAGCTCCCTCGAAAAATCGGTGTGCGTTGAATCCTAATCTCTACATATTCGCGCTACAGCCATTCTTCAGATGACTCTACCCAAAATAGATTGGCCGGGGGGGCAAGGACCCTCGTCAAAACCATTTACGGAATCTATGCTCAAGTTTCCTGCGAGGCCATCTTCTTCGCCGGTCTCCTCCAGTCGCTCAAGTCTGGCATCAAGCTAGCTATCACTCCCATCGTCACCATTCACCTCAGTAATGACATAAGCAACGTTGGGCAATCCATTTTTCGCTGGATGTCCAAGGCTGAATGTGCCATGCCCAATCAGCGGTGCTTCCGCTTGCCGTAGAGCAATCTCGTCTTCGCCTTCCTGGCAGAGCCAGGTGCCATTGGTGCTCTGGTCAATGAGAACAAAGCCATTGCCACGGCGCTCGATTTTCGCGTGACGACGGGACACGGGTTGCTCCGTTACAACAAGCTCGCATGCTGTGTCGCGACCGATGGATAGCGAGGTGGCATCCAGACCCAATTCATATGTGCTTTGTTCGTATTGAAGGGTAAGCAGGGAGGCGCCTTCTTCTTCAGCATCATCTTCCTCTTCCTCAAGCACTTCAGCAAACCTGATGCCAAAGAAGTGCCTATCCATATCCCGGTTGTCCTGATAGAACCACTCGATATCGTCGGCGCCTTTTTCAAAAACATCTTCCGGAACATTACAGTCGGGGTAAATCTCGACGACAAAACCAGACGGGACATCGTTGAGTCGGTCATCATCACTTGGATTGATTGCATCGCCTGATCCGATATCGCATCGCCAGTTCTCGTCATCAAGCATTGAGGCCAATCCATACACATCATCGCCACCATTGACGTACCCTTCAATAAGGGTTCTTAGCTCTTTTGCCAATGTCGTCGTCGTTGCCGCTCCAAGCTTCAGAGCAATAGTTACAGCCAAAACGGGGACCCCAACAGAGTCTAGTTCGTCTACTGGGTAGCTATCCCTCTCCACATTGCCTGCACAGTCAATCTCCCAACGGAACTCGGATGGCGAAATGAAGCATCGAAAAGTTACACGGTCTGGCGACACGTCATCGTCGAGCGGAGGAAGACCTATGCCGATCAACCCGTTGTCGTCTTCGTTTGTCTCGGTCGACCAGTCTTCTGGGATACGTGCAACCGTGCCCCGAAAATATCGGAATCCCGTTAGATCATGCCCCCCGGCAGATTCAACACTGCTATCGCCAGTGTCATCAAATGCAGTGGAATCGAACTCTTGGGATTCGGCAGGAGCGGCTATGGGTACTCCTGCGGCTTCGACAACGCGCGTGATGACCGCGTCCAGCGCTTCACCACCCATCAGGACGTTTGCTGATACGGGGCTAAGCGAGCTCTCGGTTTCGGCACGAAGCACTAGCGACTGACCGATCTCCCATTCAGCGGATTCGTGCATGGAGGCGATTAAGTCACCTGCCTTCTTAGTGACGTCGAGTACGCGGACATTAAGCTTATCGAACTCTACCGCTCGTCCGAATAGCACTTCCATGTTATCGAGAATCAGATGTTTGAATCCACCAGTGGAGTCAAGCTTTACGAAGAACCGTTGCATACCTTGAGCGCCGTCGGGGAACTGGCCTCCAACGGCGCCCACAACATCAACTGCGGAGAGGCTCTCCCACGCAACCATGTGAAGACACCGATAGCCGGAATCATCCCCTGTATGACGCCAAAGTCCCGCCCACTTCATTGCCCGCTCCTTCTTCATAGAGTCAAACCGCTGTCGCCGTGCGTTGGATCGATAGCACCGACTTGGACGGTCTGCGTATCCGGGCGAGATCCTCAAGATGAAGCCATAGATAGACGGCCTTGGGCAATCGTGCCCTAGCCAGAATCCGGATGATTAGACAATCAGTTTTCGGAAACCACGTCGAACCCATCCGGCAACCCCATGAGACAGATCCGAAATCAGTATATGTCAGTTCGCTTCGAAAGCATCTGCTTGTCCAGACCCTTGGGATAATCCGTTCAACTGATGCTCCAGACGGCGAGCACTCAGCCACATCGCTGCCACCGTACCGAGCGGTTGCCCCACGACAAATGCCAGCATTTCCGTGAGAGAGGCCTGCGAACCCACCGCAACAACAAACAGGTTGAGCGAACCTATAAACACCGCATTGACGATTGCAAGAAAATACCTACCGTAATGAATGTTCTGCTGTTGAAAGCTGAGCGCGAACACGAATACAAAGGACCCGCAGAACATCCCGATCTCATTCATTGTTCAATTCATCCAACAATTTCGATAGACGTGATGATGACCGATGGTGGCGACAGGCTGTGTCGCACAGAAGTCCAGCCAGGAAATCGGGAACGATGACGGCTTTCATGCCGGATTGCGTCTAAATGCATCGGGCGTTGCCAGTTCCTCTCAGCAACCGTTCCCCAGGAACCCGCAAGCGCCTTCCGGAACGCAGAAATGTCGTATTCCGCAGATACGCCTGGACCCTTGATGACCGCGACGTGCGTGGCGTTCAGTTGTATGACTATTGGCAACTCTTCTGAAATATCCAGCTCACTTCCTCTCTATTTATTCCATTCGACACAGGTTGTCGGATGCGCATGGAAAATGCATGCCATGGAATGCTTCTACATGGGTGTAAAACAGTCGTAATGGGTTGGCCGCCTCTGCTCGGTAGCACATTCATCTACGATGGAATTGTGGCCAGGTCACTTACTTTGGCAATGGATTTGGATGTCGAGGGATCTGAGATGGGTCACTGCGCCGGGTCGTATGCCGGGACAAAGCGTCAGGCCAAGGCGGCCCTCTTCCTTCCCCAGAAGAACTTCGGCAAGCTGCAATGGCGACGTGCGACTGGTCTTGACGGGCATGATTTCGCTTACTTCAAGGTATGCGGCAAAAAAATCCGGTGCAGGTTCAACCCCTCGCGAACATAGGGACTCATCGCAATCGGACGATGTTCCTCCAACGTACAGTGCTTCAGATTCCACTCGACCGCATCCATTGTGGCTTGATCGAAGGATCCTTCCATCAAAAGAATTGTCACATCGGGATTGACGTATCGCCGGACATTCTTCCATGCTTCATGCAAACACGTTACCGCATTCGGTCTCCACATGCGCCCCGTCGCCAGACTCTCGACTTGAATCGCAGTGCAACCCACGTCAGACAGAACCTGCATCGCCGTGAAGAAGCACTGGTAATGAAAATCCCGATGAATCTGTTCGCTAGGGCACCCGAGACGTTGGTAGCTGCTTGACCAGGCTGAGGACACGAAGCAAGCCGCTTGTACCCCTGCATCGCGATCGGGATTCTGCAGCAAGGCGACCTCCGGGCGTTCGTATTCCTCAAGGTGTGCAAGGACACGGCGTAGCCTTGCAACATCCCGGTGAAAATGGTGCGCCGCTGAAGACAGGTACTCGTCGCCGTAAGGCGCTCCCTTCATTCCGGCCGGGTGAATTCGTCCACAGGTCATGACCGGGCCAGGCAACGCAGGGATGACCACTCGAGCTCAGCATTGAGGGCATTTTTCATTCGATCAGTGTAACGACACTAAAGCTCACCAGATGAGCCTCTTGAATCCCCTCTGACAACCAACTGATCGAGCTACGGATGCGATACACTTTCGATCACTTCGTTCGCTACCGCACCGCATGACCGAGTCCGTACCCTCCTCTGCTCGCCGCCCAAGAAATACTGTTCTGGATACCTTGAACGCCACGTTCCCGGTCTTCCGCGATTGCCGACCCCTGGCCATCGGTATTCACAAGACCATTCGCGAGCGCCTGCCCAACGTGAATTCTGGCCAACTGCGGTTCGCACTCCAGATCCATACGGGATCGACTCGTTATCTGAAGGCTGTATCCCAAGAGAGCATTCGCTTCAACCTCGATGGTGAGGCCGCTGGTCCAGTCACACCAGACCAGAAAAAGCAGGCTCTTGATGCTCTGAAAGAGCGCTTCCGGAAGCAGGCGGCTCAGCACAAGGCCGAGCAAGCAGCGAAGGAACACCAGCAAAACCTTCAGAAGCTTGCCGAGAAATTCAACGCCCGCTGATACCGCCAGTCGGCTGGTCATTCCTGGCGGGTGTATATATTGATTCACCAATTTAGCAAAAATGTCCGCCCTCTAAAACCTGAGAATAAGCGGTCTCTGGAGAAAATCCTTCCTCGATAAGCTCGATAACTGTCTCGCGATGTTCCTTAATCCAATCGGGAAGAGATGCTCTATGCGCATAGAAATATTCTGACATGAGCGCTGTGGCAGCAAGTTTGTCAATTCTCTTTCTTCGTATTAGTGACTTTTTGGCTGAGGCCACAAAGCCATCGAACTCGGAAGAGATCCCGCTCCAGTCAAACGAGAACACAGCTTCCCTCACTTCCTCAGGGTCAAAACTGCGCGTAAATCCATCACCGCATTCTCCCGAACTCTTACCTATAACCAGCGAGGTAATGTCGGGCAAATTTCTTTCGTTTGTGAACATTCTGACTACGTCGAGGCGTCTTCCGGTGGAAACGGGAATGGCATTTTGAGCCACTTCATTTGTTGGATTTAGCTCTTTGCCTCTCGAGACCAAATCTCCATAGGTTAGGCGCATTTTTCGCTTCGCGTGTTCAATAAGGATCGGATAAAAAATAGCTGCAAGTTGCACATCTATAGAGGTAATCTTGTCGTAGGGACTTTTAGAGGAGGAGGGCATTGCCTTGGACTTTCAGAATGTGAATACGAACTTTACTAGGTTGAAGTTGGCACTATCTATTGAGACACATCGGATGCGTGTGATTGTCTTCATACTGCTTTCCTCAACAGGCGGATTAGGATGCGCTTCCAGAATTTCATTGTTTGCAGCCTCGACAAAAGTCAAGGGTAGGCGCGAATCCAACCCGGCATAAAACGCCCTGTCATAACCCATTGCCTTTGAACGTCTTTTCGTCTACTTGCGCGATAGCCCTGAACCAAGGCGTTTGATTTGATTACTGAACGGTGTAGGACCTAACTGCTTTGGCTAATAAAATCGTTTACAGTGACAATCGTCTGAAAAGGTTTTAGCGACAGCAATTTTCCATCTGTAGTGAACATCACCTGCCTATCCTTCAAATTCTTTTTCGCCAACTTACCATACACAATGAGCGGTCGCCTACGAAATGGCCCCTTAGTGTATTCGCCGATAATTTTAGGAACATGAGTGTCGTTAATTATGTTCGCCTCATAGAGCTGTTCTAGGGCGATATTCATATCGAACTTAACGTCATCACCCCAATATTCGACTTTATCTCTGTCGTCTCTCATCGCTAAAAGCATCTTTTCGTAATAGGGAATGCTCTCCGGCACAACCTCAGCCGCGGTGGGCGTTGGGGATGCAGCTAGCCGAGTTACATTCAACCCGAACCTCGGTATCTGCGCGTTAATCACACCGTATTGCATCGCGGAAAAGTATGCTATCAACGCCTCCTCTTCCAATGAATAAGTGCTAACACTAACTGAATTCATGTTTTCGAACATCTCTTCAGTGACACCGAAGATCTCTGAGCACCTTTTTAGCAAGGAACGCCGGAACCAGACCTCAAGCTCTACAGCTTGAAGATGGCTGAGTTTGGTCACTAGCTTCTTCGTTCCTAATGCGGCTGTCCCGTTTCTGATGTGGTTCCGGTATCCACCATGATGCTGCTCAAAACGAGCATTCGGACCCTTCTTAGCCTTTCCTGTATAGAACACCACGAATTTATCGTCCGCTACTTTGCATAGGGACACGTAAATTCCCGGTTCTGCGAAATCACCGCTGTCATCTAGTCTGCTAGTTTCGTAAGTTAGGGATGGCGATTCCTTCTGCGATAGGGAGATCCGTACCTTCGTTTTCTTGAATCCCAAAGCGTCGAGTTGTGCTCTCGTCAAATATTTTGCTGATGGTACTTGTTGCGTCATTCGGTAACCCTCGCGGTAAAGTTAGCCATACGAGAGCCAGATGAATCCATTTAAGGAGAGACTGGCATGCTCTGAACCGCTGTCCAGATGTCGACCATCACCGATGTATCAACTCCACAATACTCGAGCAATTCAGACTCCAGCATAGTGCGAGTTGGGCCTGCTGCCTCACCGCTCACAGAAATTGACCCGCCGTATGCTCAAAAACCTGACCCACCCGTTACCAAGGCGAAGTGGGCTGTGTTGGCCGTGTAAAGATTGGTGAGCAGAAGGTGATGAAGATGACGCTCATTGGAATCGACCCAGTGAGACGT
>CAMBRI010000051.1 GCA_945870205.1 Sulfuritalea hydrogenivorans sk43H
CCCAGTTCCACCAGTTCCGCAGGATCGATGGCCTGCGCCCTGGGCAGTAGTTGCGCCCGCAGTTCGGCGCGCGTCGTATGCAGCGACAGCGCCAGCGCCGGCTTGACGTTTGCGCGCGGCAGGCGCTCGAACACGCGGCGATCGCCGACTGTAGAGAACACCAGGCTCTTGTGACCGATGCCGCCTGCGGTGCCGAGCAGTTCGATCGCGTCGAGCACGTTGTCCATGTTGTGCGCCGGCTCGCCCATGCCCATAAACACGACCTTGGCCACCTTGCGCCGGGCGCGGGCCAGCACCACCTGGGCGACGATCTCGGCGCTGCCGAGCTGGCGCAGCAGGCCGTCGCGACCGGTCATGCAGAAGCTGCAGCCGACCGCGCAACCGACCTGGCTCGACACGCACAGACCGTGGCGCGGCAGCAGCACGCTTTCCACGGTCTGGCCGTCGGCCAGTTCCACCAGCAATCGTGATGAGTCGTCGGCACCGGCATGCTCCGAGCGCACCCGCGCCAGTGCCGCCAGTTCGGCGCCGAGTGCCGGCAGGGCAGTGCACACCGACTGTGGGAAAAAGTCCTCCGCTGCCACCGGCCCGCTGTCGAGCGCCAGTCCCTGCGTCCAGGCGCGCAGGATGCGCTCGACATGGCAGGGCTTGGCGCCGTCGCGGCACAGGATTTGCCGAATCTGTTCGATGCGCATGGACAGGGACGCGGCGCTTCCCGAGGCGATCAGGGCCGAATGGCCCGGGTGATATCGACTCCCGGCAGAACCCGCTCGACGATGTCGCGCAGTTGCGACGCCGCAGCGTCGCTCAGCGGCCCCCCCGGGTGCCTTACATGGGGCGTGCGCAGCAGGCCGCGCATGCACAACAGCTCCTTGCGCACGGCAACGCCCGGCTGCTGCTCGAACACCAGCAGCGGCAGATATTTCGCATACAGGCGGAAGCACTCGTCGGCGTTGCCGGCGCGCGCCGCGGCATCGATCGCCATCAGCACTTCGGGAAAGGCGAAGCCGGTATTGAAGCCGTCGACGCCGGCCATCAGGTCGAAGTAGCCGTAGAGCGCGCCGAGCCCGGTAAGCAGCGGCACCCGGCGCTGCTGCATGCCCTGTTTGAGCGCCGCGATCCGAACCGGCGTCGGCGGCGCCTCGGCCTTGATGCAGGCGACGGCCGGGATCTCATCGACCAGGCGCAGCAGCAATGGCAACGACATATGCACCTGGGTAGAAGCGGGATGATCCTGCACCACCAGCGGCAAGGTCGCTGCGGTGGCAACCTTCTGGAAATACTCGAACACCCGCCCTTCGTTGGGCACCGGCTCGGCTGAGGGCGCCACCATCACCGCGTCCGCCCCCAGTTCAGCCGCCATCCGGCAAAACCCGATGGTGGCCTGTGTGCCGGCATGGCTGGCGCCGACGATGACCCGGGTGCGGCCCGCGGCCGCGGCCACGGCGCAGGAGATCAGCGCCTCTCTTTCCCGATCGAGCATCCGGTTCGATTCGCCCAGCACGCCGAGTACGGTCACTCCGGCTACGCCGAGGTCACCGACGAAGCGCACCAGGCGATCGAGAGATTCGAGGTCGAGGCTGCCATCCTCGTTGAAGGGAGTGGCCAGGATCGGAAACACGCCGCTGAAGTTCATGGTAGCCCTCGCAAGAAATCTCGCGACCGGTGTCGCGCGGAACCGGCCTTCGCGTGAAAGCCTACAGACGAGGAAGGGTAACTCATCAGGCGGTCGAACCGGAAATGCCCGCCAGCCCCCTCAGAATGACCCAGAACGACAGTCCACTTTTATTCGCTCGCCAATGCCTGACAACACGCGCCAACAAGGCGGCCAAGACTCCGGATCGTTTGATCTGGATCAATGAAAATGCAGAATTATGCCATCTTACTACTTTCGATATATGGCTATTCGCGCGCACTGCTGGCACCCTGACAGCAGTGTCTGCCGAATGTCACGATGGAAGCTGCGCCATGTACCGAACGATGAAATTCGATTTTCCCGGATAGATTCATGCAAGCACTCTCGATTCGCCTCCATCTCCTGCGCCTGGTTGTCGCCATGGCCATCCCGCTCGCCGGCGTCGCCGGTGCTGGCATTTACGCCGACATGCAGCAGACCATAGCCAATGCCAAGATGTCGCTGCGCACGCTGACGAACACGATGGTCGGCAACACGGGCGGCAAGCTTGCCCATGCTCGCCAGACACTCGAACGGCTGGCGGTGCGCCCGCTCGTCAGGCTGGCCGACCCGAGAAACTGTGACGGCATCCTGAAGGATATGCTTGCCCTGAATCCGGACTATGCGAATGCAACCTACACGAACCTGGATGGGGTGGTCGTCTGCTCGGCGGTCCCGCAACCCGGCGGCAAGCCGGTCAACGTCGGCAAGGCGCCGTGGTTCCAGCAGTTTCGCAAGGAAAACCGCTTCATCGTCGGTAATCCATTTTTCGGCCCGATCACGGGCAAGTGGGTAACCGTGCTCAGCGTGCCGATCCGGAATGGCGACAACAAAATGGTGGGCGGGGTTCAGCTTCCCCTCGACATCAATGCCCTGAATCCGAACATTCCCGCCCAGTTCCTGCCGCCCGGGACCCGCTAGGGCTTCCTTGGCGAGAACGGCGTCCTGATCTGGCGCAATGTCGACCCGGAGGGCTTGCTGGGCACTCGACTCGACAACGTGGAAGCAGCTCGGCGAGTCGTCGAGGTCCGCGATGGCGAATTTGAGAGCATTGGATCGGACGGAGTGACGCGGTTCTATTCGGTGATGCCCTTGCCGGGCACGGAATGGATCGCCTTCATCGGAATCCCGTCGTCAGAGGTTTACGCCGCGGCCACACAAAGGGCAAAGGCGGCAACGGTGGTCGCCGGGGTGACGATTGCCCTACTGATCCTGTTCGCGCTATCCATCACGCGCAAGATCACCGGACCGATTGCCGAGTTGGAGAGAGTCGCACGCAAGGTCCAGGGCGGCGATCTCGCCGCAAGGGCGGCAACCGGGGGTCCGCGCGAAGTCGTCGAGGTGGCCGCCGCATTCAATGCCATGACGGATACGACGCAGGCAATGACCAGCCAACTCGAGGCGAAAATCCGCGAGCTTCAGGCGTCGGAAGAGGCGCTACGCAGGAGCGAGTCCTACCAGCAGGCGCTGATCAGCGCCATCCCCGACCTGATCTTCACCAACCGGCGCGATGGCGAATACCTGGACTTTCATGCCGCCGACCCGGGGTTGCTCCTGGTAGATCCCGAGACCTTTCTCCATCGCAAGGTCGAGGACGTGCTGCCCAAGCCGCTTGCGGCCCTGCTCATGAAGGCCTTCGCCGCCGCACTGGACTCGAATGCGGTGCAGGAACTGAGCTACTCACTACATATCGGCGGCCGGGACAGGATATTTGAAGCCCGCGTGGTGCCCTGCGCCAATGACGCCACCATGTCCATCGTGCGCGACATCACCGAGCGCAAACAGGATGAGGCCGAACTGATCCGGCACCGCGACCACCTCGAAGAACTGGTGTTCTCACGCACCGCCGAACTGGCAAATAGTCGTGATGCGGCCGAAGCCGCCAACCGCGCCAAGAGCATCTTCCTCGCCACCATGAGCCATGAACTGCGCACCCCGATGAGCGGCATCATGGGCATGACCGAGCTCGTGCTGCGCCGTGCCACCGATCCCCAGCAGATCGACTGGCTCAACAAGAGCAAGACGTCGGCCCAGCATCTGCTCGCCGTAATCAACGACATCCTCGACATTTCCAAGATCGAAGCCGACACGATGACCCTGGAGCAGAAGAACTTTTCCGTTTTCCAGGCCATCGACGACGTCGTGCAGATGCAGGAGGCCGCAGCCCGGGCGAAGGGCCTGCAACTGCTCCGTGACATCGACCCCGCCCTGCCGGAATTGCTCTGCGGTGACGCGTTGCGTCTGAAGCAGGTGCTGATCAACTTCATCGGCAACGCGATCAAGTTTTCCCGGCAGGGCGAAATCACCGTGCGCGCCCAGATCCTGATGGAAGACAGCGCCAGTGTCCTTTTGCGGCTCGGCGTCAGCGATCAGGGCCCCGGTATCAGCCAGGACGATCAGGCACGGCTGTTCCACGCCTTCACTCAGGCCGATGGTTCCATGAACCGCAAATACGGAGGCACCGGGCTGGGGCTGATCATTTCCAAGCGTATCGCCTTGCTGATGGGCGGCGACGCCGGCGTGGTCAGCGAGGAAGGGGTTGGCAGCACCTTCTGGGCAATAGCTCGCATCAGGAAGGCTGTCGAGGTAACGCCCGGCAGCAATACGCCGGAGGATTCGGCGCGAGAAACGCTGGCGCACCGGTTCGCCGGGGCTCGCATCCTGGTGGCGGAAGACGAACCGGTTAATCGCGAAGTGGCAGTACTCCTGCTGCAGGAAGCGGCACTGGTAGTGGATGTAGTTGGCAACGGTCGGGAAGCGGTGGAAATGGCACGCACAGGCGCCTACGCCCTGATCCTGATGGACGTGCAAATGCCGGTCATGAACGGACTCGATGCCGCCCGCGCCATTCGGCAATTGCCCGGCATGGCGGCCATCCCGATTCTGGCCATGACCGCGAACGCCTTCACGGAAGATCGCGACGCGTGTCTGGCCGCCGGCATGGATGATCACATCGCCAAACCGGTGGCCCCGGATGCGCTCTTTGCGACCGTGTTGCACTGGTTGCGCATGACGGGTCTCCCGGTAGGCGCCTGAGGGTCCGGACGCTGGCAGGCCGGGCGGCGGCGGTCTTGCAGCCGCGCGTTATCGACTTTGTCCTATAGTTGCTGCTGACCAATCAACCCGACACAGCGCCGAATCTAGCCGTGACTGAATTCGAGATAGAAAGCGACCAACACCGCCAGCAGATAGTGGGCATGCTGGATCGGGGGGTGGTCGTGGTCCTCACCGGTGCCGGACTCAGCACCGCCAGCGGCATCCCCGCTTACCGGGATAGCGACGCGCAATGGAAAGGGGCCCAGCCGATCGACCACAAGGACTTCCTGCGCTGCGAAAATACGCGACGGCGCTACTGGGCGCGCAGCTTTGCCGGCTGGCCAACGGTCGGCCTGGCCAGTCCCAGCCGCGGTCACGACAGCCTGGTGCAGTTGGAAAGCCGCGGGCGGATAAGCCTGATCATCACGCAGAATGTCGACGGCTTGCACCAGAAGGCGGGAAGCCGGGCGGTACTTGAACTGCATGGCGGATTGCGGCAAGTGATTTGCCTGGGCTGTCGGGGCAGCTATCCGCGGACGGCGATGCAGGAGTGGATGGAGGCCGCCAATCCGGGCCTCGTGGCCAAGGTGGCGCGGCTTGCACCGGACGGGGATGCCCACGTTGCGGAAGAATTCCAGCTTGATTTTTCCGTTCCACCTTGCCCGTCCTGCGCCGGCACCTTGAAGCCGGACGTAGTGTTCTTTGGCGACAGCGTGCCGAAGGAAAGGGTCAAGGCCGGGCTGGACGCGATCGATGCCGCACGCGGCCTGCTGGTAATCGGTTCCTCCCTGATGGTGTATTCCGGTTTCCGCTTTGTCGAACACGCCCACCGCCAGGGCAAACCGGTGATGGCCGTCAACCTGGGCAGGACGCGCGCCGACCACTTGCTGCAGGCAAAACTGGAGCAGGATTGCGACGACTTTCTGCACTCGTTGCAAATTGCGGCGAGGATGACGCATGGCAACTGATGCCGATGCGACGCCCATGACGAGCAGGAGCTGCGGGTGCTGAGCAAGGATGCGCAGGGTCTGATCTGGCGGCGCCCTTCATCGACGTGAACCGCAACCACATCGAGATCATCACCCTGGGTTAAGCCCCGCGGTGCAGTCGATGCACGCGCGATTCCCCGAACCCTCCGGATTGCCTCAGAGGCTGTGAAAAAATCGTAGCGAGCGGGCCGCAGCGGGGTGCGGCCGGAGCGCAGAAACCGGAATGTACTTGAGTACATGAGGGCGAGGCGGGGTTTCGCAAAGCATGCTTTGCGCCGCCGCAGCCGGTCCGGTGTGCAAACCGGACCGTGGAAGAGCACCGCCAAATCCCCGCTCCGGCACGCGCAGTAGATTTTTCACAGCCTCTCAAACGCAGCCGGTCGGCTTGGGCATGCCGGCGTAGCGCGCAGCCTGCTTGGCCGGGCCGTAGGGAAACAGGTCGAACAGGTATTTCTTGTCGCCGAACTGCTCGCCCAGATCACCGCCGATCAGCTTCGACATGACGCGCAGATTTGGCGCCGTGCCGTTTTCGGCGTAGTACTCCCGAATCCAGCGCACCACCTGCCAGTGCTCGTCGCCCAGCGCCAACTGGTCGCGCTCGGCGAGGCATTTCGCCACATCTTCGCTCCAGTCGTCCAGCGTCGCCAGATAGCCTTCGGCGTCGGTTTCAATTTCTTGGCCATTTACCTTGATCATTTCGGTTCTCTCTGTAGAAAGGTTGAGGATAATACTTGAGTAATTTTGTCGGATTATAGGGCGCGAGAATTCCCGAACGCATCAAGTCTTTTTTGCCCCCTATTGCGAGGGCTTATTTCCGGGCAGGTCGCAGCCAGCGCCGGGCCAGTCCGCTCAATATTCCTGCAACATGGTCAGCTCGACCTCCGCGTGGCGCAGGCGCATGGCCAGGGTGCGGGCCATGGCGATGACCAGGTTGAAGGCGAGCTTCTTGTGCCCCTCGGCAATCTGGTTGAACTGCTCGCGCGACAACACATACACCTCGGTCGCGGTATGGGCGATGGCATCATTGCTGCGCGGCAGGCTATCGAGGAAGGCCAGGCCGCCAAAAAAATCGCCGCGACCGAAGCTGGCAATGTGCCGGGTTCGCCCGGCACCCAGCGGCGCCATGATGTGTATCGCACCGCGTCGCACCCAGAACAGTTCGTCGCCCGGCGCACCGCGCACGTAGAGCGCCTCGCCGGGCTGGTAGTTGCGCAACTGCATGCGCGCTTCGAGTTCCTTGAGCGTTTCGTCCTTGTGCTTGGCGAACAGGTCCATGTCATGCAACTGGATCGGCACTTCCTCGACCGGCTCCGCCTCGACTTCGCCGAGGATGCGGTCTTCGACCCAGGCGATGGCGCTGTCGAGTTCGGGGAAGAATCGCACCGTGTCATCGCCGGCATCCATCAAGCCGGTCTGCTCGAAGAACTCCCGCAGGTTGTGCCCGTTGGGAAGGTTTTCGCGGACATTGCTCAGCAGCAGGCGGGCGCCGCGCTCCTGGATCGCGTCGCGCACCTGGTTGAGCAGATGGGCGGCGGTGACGTCGACCGATTGCACCCGCTTCATGTCGATGATGATGTAGCTGCGCGTGTTGATCTCGTGTTCCAGATCGGCATACAGTTGCTGGGTATTACCGAAGAACAGGCTGCCCTGCAGTTCGAATATGACCGCCTGGTCGCCCTTCTGGTCGAGGATGCGCACCTCCGCTTCGGGCCGGTACCAGTTCGAGGACATCTGGTTCACGTACATCTTGTGGCGCACCACGGTGCCGCCGATCTGCTCGCGCACGAAAAGGATGATCGCCATGCCGACGCCGACGGCCGAGGCGGCAATCAGGCCGATGGTCAGCGCCACCACGACCACCGCCAGCACCACCGCGAAATCGAACACCGTGGCCCGCGATTCGACGAAGCGCAGCGGCTCCTTGTCGATCATGCGCAGGCCGATCACGATCAGGATGCCGGCCAGTGCGGCGACCGGAATCCAGGCAATGAAGGAACCCAGGATCAGCGCGGCGACCAGCGCAAACAATCCTTCGAGCACGCCGGTGGCGCGCGTCGCAGCACCGCTGTTGAGGCTGACCAGGGTTGCGCCCATGGTGCCGGCGCCGGGAATTCCGCCCACCGCCGAGGAAGCCACGTTGGCGATGCCCTGGGCGATCAGTTCGCGGTTCGAATCATGATGGCTGCGGGTCAACTGATCGAGCACCACGCAGGTCTTCAGCGTATCGATGGACAAGAGCACGGCGAGCGTCAGCGCGCTACCGAAGAGGCCCGCGATCTGACCCAACCGCAGCTCGCCAATCTCGTGCCAGCGTCCCGTGATCGAAGCAAAGTAGCCTTCGCCGGTCGCGCCGAGAGGACCGACCACCAACGGATTTCCGGTCACGTTCCACAGCGCCGGATCCTGCAGGGCAAGGCCGAAATAGGTGCTCAGGCCGGCGACGATGCCGAGGATGATGCCGGGAACCCTTTGGGTCACCTTGGGCGCTGCCACGGCGACCAGCACCGTGGCGCCGCCGATGGCCACGCTGTGCCAGTTCCACAGCCAGGGCGAGACCAGCGCCTCCCACCAGCGCGTGCCGCCCGCGGTGCCGAAAAAAATCGGGATCTGACTGCCGATGATGATGAGGCCCACACCGGACAGATAGCCGCTGACCACCGGATAGGGTATGTACTTGATCAGCTTGCCGACACCGACGAAGCCGAGCATCATCTGCACCATGCCGGTCAGCACCCCCAGCATGATCAGCAAGAGCACGATGGAGCCCGGCGACACGCCCTGGCTGACGAGTTCGATGGCAAATGCCGACAGCACCGCCGCGGCGGGCGCGCAGGGTGCGCTGATCAGGCGGTCGGTGCCGCCCAGGGTCGAAGCGACCAGACCGATTACTGTCGCGCCGATGATGCCGGCGAGGGCCCCATAAGCCGCGTAGGCCGGGCCTATGGCGGCATAGACCGTTACGCCAAAAGCGATGGCGGCCGGCAGGGCCACCAGCATGGCGGCCAGGCCGCCCCAGAAATCGCCGGGCACCTGCTTGCGCTTGCTGAACAGGCTGAATCCGGGCTTGCGCGCGGTGTCGGTTGCAATCTGCGTCATGGTGGCGCCCCTCCCTTTTCTTTGCGGGCTATTGTAGGGTTATTCGTCGCCACTCTGGACGCACGGCTCGCAAATCCGGATAATTCGAAAGGATTGGTTTCTTGATGACCTGCGTAGATGGAAAGCCCGCAGCCAGCACGGCGGGTGCCCTGGGCGCAGGTCAATTTTTTCCCCTACTCCGAGAGAACATCATGGCCGCCGTCATGTCTCAGTCAGCCCCACCTGCCGCCGCCAGCCGGCTGCTGCTTTCCGGCAATGAAGCCGTTGCCCGCGCCGTCTGGGAATCCGGCGTGCGCGTCGCTGCCGCCTACCCCGGCACGCCGGCGACGGAGATCATCGAATCGGTTGCGCGCTATCCCGATCTGTACGCCGAGTGGTCGGTCAATGAGAAGGTCTCGATGGAAGTAGCCCTTGGCGCCTCGATGACCGGTGCGCGGGCGTTTTGCGCCATGAAGCATGTCGGGCTCAACGTCGCGAGCGACTGCCTGATGACCATGACCATCACCGGCGCCTATGGCGGCCTGGTGATCGCCGTGGCCGACGACGTCGGCATGTCGTCCTCGCAGAACGAGCAGGACTCGCGCTTCTGGGCCCGCTTCGCCCACATCCCCATGCTGGAGCCGGCGGATTCTCAGGAAGCCTACGAAATGACGAAGTTCGCCTTCGGCCTCTCCGAACAATACGAGACGCCCGTGCTGCTGAGGCTCACCACGCGCATTTGTCACGTCAAGGGCCTGGTCACGGTGGGCGAACGCGAGGCACACGAACCGGCCGGCTTCGTCAAGAATCCGCAACGCTGGGTGATGGTGCCGGCCCACGCCAAGGCACGCCTGCCCGGTCTTTTCCAGCGCGACGAAACCCTGCGTGCCGTGTCCGAAACCACGCCGCTCAATATCCTCGAAGCGGGTGCCAACCGCAGCGTCGGCTTCGTCACCTCCGGCCCGGCCTACATGCACGTCAAGGAAGCCTTTCCGGATGCGCCGGTGCTGAAGCTGGGCCTCTCCTTTCCCTGGCCGCCGGAAAAAGTCCGCGAACTCGCGGCGATGTGCGACAAGCTGGTGGTGGTAGAGGAAACCGAAAAGCTTCTGGAAACCGAAATCAAGGCCGCAGGCATCGCCTGCCACGGCAAGGATGTCTTGCCCAGCATCGGCGAGTTGTCACCGCAGGTGCTGACGCCCGCCGTCGACCGCCTGCTCGGCAAGCCGGTGCCGCCCCCCGCCCCCGCCGCAGCGCCGCCCAAGGTCTTCCCGCGGCCGCCGACCTTGTGCGCTTCCTGCCCGCACATGGGCATGTACTACACGCTGTCGCAGATCAAGAACATCATCGTCACCGGCGATATCGGCTGCTACACGCTGGGCGCCGGCCATCCGTGGAACGCGCTGGACACCACCATCTGCATGGGTGCCACGATGGGCGTCGCCCTGGGCATCGACAAGGGTCGCGGCGCGGTCGACAAGAACAAGCGAATACTGGCGGTGATCGGCGATTCGACCTTCATGCACATGGGCATGCAGGGTCTGCTCGACATCACTTACAACCATGGCAACATCACCGTCCTGCTGCTCGACAACAACACCACCGGGATGACCGGCGGCCAGGCCACACCGGCCTCGGGCAAGGACATCCACGGCAAGGAAGCGCCAAAGGTCGATCTGTTCAAGATCGTCGAGGCGCTGGGCGTACCCAATGAGCGCATCCAGGTGGTCGATCCGTACGAGCTTCCCAAACTGTTCAAGGCAGTGCGTGAGGAAATCAAGATCGAAGGTCCCTCGGTCATCATAGCCCGCCGCCCCTGCGTGCTGATCGACGAGTTCAAGCCCTTCCGCCCCTACCTGGTCGAGGAAGACAAGTGCACGGGTTGCGGCAACTGCGTCGAAGTCGGCTGCCCGGCGATCCACGTCACACATCGCGACAAGGTGATCAAGCCCTCGGGCAAGGAAGTCGAACTGGCCTTCGTCAGCATCGACAGCCAGGCCTGCACCGGCTGCGGCCTCTGCGTTCAGCCCTGCGCGCCGGACGCGATCCAGCACGTGCCGCGGCGCGACATCCCGATCCACATCGTCAAGGCTACGAGCAGCTCATGAGCGCGAATGAGATTACCAACATCCTCGTCTGCGGCATCGGCGGCCAGGGCGTCATGACGGCGACCGAGATCCTCGCCGAAGCGGCCATCGCGGAGGGCCACGACGTCAAGAAGACCGAAGTGGCCGGCATGGCCCAGCGCGGCGGCGTGGTCACCTCACATCTGCGCTTCGGGCGCAAGGTGCTCTCGCCGCAGATCGAACCGGGCACGGTGCAGGTGCTGCTCGGTTTCGAGGGTGCCGAAGCCCTGCGCTGGTCGCACTACCTGAAGCCCGACGGTCTGGCGCTGGTGAATAACGCCAAGCTGGTGCCGCCGGTGGTCGAGCTTGGCCTCTTCGATTACCCCGTGGATCCGACCGGGCAGATGCGTGCCGCCGGCCACCGCGTGGTCTCCTTCGACGCCATGACCATCGCCCGCGACCTCGGCGAGATCCGCCTGGGCAACACCGTGATGCTCGGCGCCATCGCCGATTACCTGCCCTTCGCCCCGGACGTGCTGCTGGCTTGCATCGACAAACGTTTCGCGCGCAAAGGCGAAAAGGTGGTCGAGGCCAATCGCCAGGCCTTCGCCGCAGGACGCGAAGCCGTCGCGAAGCAACTCGCCGCCTCGCCCGCCTGACTAACGCCCGTGCCTTCGAAAGCAACCGTCCAAGCATGAAACGCTCGCACCCTTACCAAGCCATCGGCGCGCAAACTTGGCCCGCCCCCCTTCGCCCCCCTCACGGGGGGTTATTGATTGGCTCGCTTCGCTCGACTGCCGCTGGTCGCTCCGAACGTGCCATGCCACGCTAAACCAGGATATCCATGACTGCACGAATCATCGACGGCAACGCCCTCTCCACCGAAGTCCGCGGCCAACTGGCGACACGCGCCGCTGCCCTCAAGGAAAAGGGCATCACGCCCTGCCTGGCCGTGATTCTGGTCGGCGAGGACCCGGCCTCGGCCGTCTATGTACGCAACAAGGTTGCCGCCTGCGAGAAAGCGGGCATGCTGTCGCTGCGTGACGTCTATGCGCCCGACATCGATCCGTCGGTAGTCTTCGCGCGCATCGCCGAACTGAACGCCGACCCCTCGGTGCATGGCATCCTGGTGCAACTGCCGCTGCCGAAAAACTTCGATGCAGAGGCGGTGCTGGAGTCGATCTCCCCTGAAAAGGATGTCGACGGCTTTCACGCCGAGAACGTCGGCGCGCTGATGCAGGGCAACCCGCGCTTCATTCCCTGTACCCCTTACGGTGTCATGAAAATGCTGGAGAGCGCGAACGTTCCGCTGAAGGGTGCCGAAGTGGTCATCGTCGGTCGCAGCAACATTGTCGGCAAGCCGATGGCAATGCTGCTGCTGGCACAAAGCTGCACCGTCACGATATGCCATTCGCAATCCAAGGACCTGGCCTTCCATACCAGGCGTGCCGACATTCTGGTCGCGGCCGTGGGCCGGGCGAAGATGATTACCGGCGACATGATCAAGCCCGGTGCCACGGTGATCGACGTCGGCATCAATCGCACCCCCGAAGGCAAGCTCTGCGGCGACGTCGATTTCGAGTCGGCCAAGGAAGTGGCCGGCGCCATCACGCCAGTGCCCGGCGGCGTCGGCCCGATGACCATCACCATGCTGCTGGCGAACACGCTCGAAGCCGCCGAACGTACGCAAACGAGGTGCGCGAAATGAAACCACTGGTGGGCATCGTGATGGGCTCGGATTCGGACTGGCCGGTGATGCAGGCGGCGGCCACCATGCTCAAGGAATTCGGCGTGCCTTATGAGGCGCGCGTCGTCTCGGCGCATCGCACGCCGGACCTTCTGTTCGACTACGCCGCCATGGCACAGGAGCGCGACCTGCGCGCCATCATCGCCGGTGCCGGCGGCGCGGCCCACCTGCCGGGCATGCTGGCCTCGAAAACCATCGTGCCGGTACTGGGTGTGCCGGTGCCCTCGAAGCACTTGAACGGCCTCGATTCCCTGCTCTCCATCGTCCAAATGCCGAAAGGCATTCCGGTGGCCACCTTCGCCATCGGCGAGGCCGGCGCGGCCAATGCGGCCCTGATGGCGATCGCCATCATTGCTACGGCGAACGACGACTACGGCCGTGCGCTGGCGCTGAGGCTGGAACAATTCCGCAGCCGCCAGAGCGAAAAAGTGATGATGATGAAGCTGCCGGAAGCCTGATGGACATTGACCCGATCCGGGACTATTTCACCGGGCTGCAGGACAGCATCATCGGCCAACTGGAAGCGACTGAGGGGGCGGCTTTCCTGCGCGATGCCTGGGACCGACCGCAGGGCGGCGGTGGCATTTCCCGCCTGATTGAGGATGGCAAAGTCTTCGAGCGCGGCGGCGTCAATTTCTCCCACGTCAAGGGCGAGCAGATGCCCGCCTCGGCTACGGCGCATCGCCCCGAACTGGCGGGCCGCCGCTGGCAGGCCATGGGCGTCTCCCTGGTGCTGCATCCGCGCAACCCCTACTGCCCGACCGCGCACATGAACGTGCGGTTTTTCGTTGCCGAAAGGGAGGGCGAGGCGCCGGTCTGGTGGTTCGGCGGCGGCATGGATCTGACGCCCTACTACGGCTTCGAGGAAGATGCGCGGCACTTCCACCTGACCTGCCGCAACACGCTCGAGCCTTTCGGCGCGGATGTCCATGCGCGCTACAAGAAGTGGTGCGACGAGTACTTCTTCCTCAAACATCGCAACGAAGCACGCGGCGTCGGCGGCATTTTTTTCGATGACCTCAACGAGGGCAGTTTCGACCGCTGCTTCGGGCTGACGCAGGCGGTAGGCAACAGTTTCACCACCGCCTACCTGCCCCTCATCGAGCGTCGCCGCGAACTTCCCTACACCGAGCGCGAGCGCGACTTCCAGGCCTACCGGCGCGGACGCTATGTCGAATTCAACCTGGTCTGGGATCGCGGCACCCTGTTTGGCCTGCAATCGGGTGGCCGCACCGAATCGATCCTGATGTCGCTGCCACCCATCGTCAAATGGCGCTATAGCTGGCAACCGGAACCGGGCAGCGCGGAAGCCAGGCTATACAGCGACTTCCTGCCGCCGCGCGACTGGCTCTGAGCGCGCAGCTCCCGGTTGAAGAGGCGGCAATTGGATCACGGCTACAACTACTGCCCTCATTGTGCCTCGCCCTTGCAGATGCTGGCGGAGGTAGAAGACGGCGGTCCGAAAGCCCGCCTGCGCTGCGCGGCGTGCCACTGGACCCACTGGAACAATCCGACGCCGGTGCTTGCCGCGATCATCGAGATGGCCGACCGCGAAGGGCAGGTACTATTGGCGCGCAATGCGGCCTGGCAGGGGCGGATGTTCGCCCTGATCACCGGTTTCATGGAAGCCGGTGAATCGCCGGAAGAAGGCATTGCACGCGAGGTACTCGAAGAAACCAGTTTGCGCATCGACGCGCGGAATCTGGTTGGTGTATATGACTTCCAGCGCATGAACCAGATCATCATCGCCTACCATGTGGTGGCGCGCGGCGAGATCAAGCTGTCACCTGAACTGGCCGAATACCGGCTGTTCCGCCCTGAAAGTCTCAAGTGCTGGCGCGCCGGAACGGGCTATGCGCTGGCGGACTGGTTGACCGCGCGCGGCATTACGCCGCAGTGGATTGAGTTGCCGCCGAGTTAGCGTGAAATAACTCGTTCGAAGTGGCTGGTTATTGTCGAGCGAAGCGAGCCGAATGGTAGCCCCGCCCTGGGGCGGGGATGGGGGTGGGGGGGCTTCAATTTGTCGTTCGCGTTTCTGCGGGTGACGCTCGGTGCCATGAGCGCTAGCCGAGAGACGCTCCGGCGATGTCAGATCACCGCTGCCGCGCGATAGTGCCGGGCCGCCAGCGCAGGGTCTTCGAGCTGGTCGAGCAGCTGCGCCAGTTCGACATGGGCGGTACGCGAAGGGGCGATCGCGATCGCTGCTTCCAGATAGCTGCGCGCCTTGCCCCACAACTGCTGCTGGCGGCACAAGCGGCCGAGGGTCAGCAGCAAGGCGCCGTCACGCGGCATGCGTTGCAGCCATTTTTCCGCCTGGGCGATCCGACCGAGTACGTCGCCGGCTTGGCCGCATTCTCCGTAAGCCGTCACCAGCGCGGCATCCCAGCGTTCATCCAGCGCATCTTCGATGACCCGCTGAGCTTCGCGACAATCACCTGCTGCCATCAGCGCGCGCGCCGTCTCCAGCGCCAATGAGGCCTCGGCCCTGTCGCCGTCATCGAGTTCTCGCCAGTAGCGCATGAGTCCCGCGGGATCGTCGCGCAAGCCGTGCAGCGCTTCGCGCACGGCACGACTGCGAATCGGCGCCGCCTGCTCGGGGCTCAAGGCCTGATGCTTCTCGAGCTGGCGCACCAGGCGCGCCACTTCGCGCCAGTTGCCCAGGCCCTGCTCGGCGCGCACGCTCAGGCGCAAGGCGGCAATATGCCGTCCTTCCCGCGCCGCGAACTGCTGCAATGCATCGCGGGCATCCTCGAAACGGCGGTCTTCCAGCGCGAACTCGGCCTCGGTCATCAAGCGGGCCGCCTGCAGGCCGCCGGCATCGTGTCCGCGTAAGCGCGCCGCCCATTCCGCGGAACGCTCCGGGTCGCGCAAGGCGTGTGCCGCGCGCCAGCCTGCCAGGGCCAGCATGCCGGCGCCAGCGGGATCGGGCCGGGCTTTCTCGGCGCAGCGCATGGCGTGCCCATAACGGCCTTCCTGCAACAATCGCCAGGCATCTCGCACCGCCAGCGCCGACTTTTCCTGCTGGCGCCGCCGGCGAAACTCGGCCACTGCACGCGGCAGGGCCAGAGTGTGGCTGACAGCCCGCGCCAGGAGGTAGATCACGAAGAAGCCGGCCAGCGATGCCAGCAGGAAAAGGTTGAGCGAAACCTCGGCGCGCCAGGGCGGCAGCACCAGCAAAACATAGCCGTCGTTGTAGCGCGCAGCCAGCGCAAGCCCTACCGCCAGCGCGGCCAGAACCAGCAGCCAGAACAGGGCGCGCATGACCGGCTTATCTTCCCGCGCCGCCGCGCTCGCGGGCGAATTTCAGATTGCGCAGGGCTGTCAGGGTCTCCGCCAATCCCGGAAGATCGAAGCTGACGTCCGTGGTGGCCAGCGTCTTCAAGGTGGCTTGGGCCGCCTGCACAGGCTTGGCGCGACTATCGAAGTAACGATCCAGATGCTCGCGTGACTGGCGTATCTCTTCGCGAAAAATCTTGCCGTCACGTTGCAGCAGTGCCAGGCGGGCATTGAGCAGGCGCAGCTTGAGGTTCTCGCGCAGGAAAAAACTCTGGTTGGGTGCCAGCAGGGCCGGATCGCCCTGGTCGATGCGCTCGATACGCACCAACTGCCTGAGTTCGCGCCACAAGTCAGCTCCCAGTTCGCGCCAGAATTCGGCGCTTGACGCTTTAGGCGCTGTTACCGGCCTGGCGGCATCGACCTTGGGCCTCTGTTCATAGGCCAGCGGCAGGCTATCGACAGCCGCGACAACGCTTTCAATTTTCAGCGACAGCCCGCTGACGTTGGCTCCCGGCGTACCCTTGAGCCGCTCGATGTCACGCGCTATGAGCTTTCTGGCCGGAAGGAACTGCGGTTGAACGGAGCGTGCAAGGCGGGCTTCGGCGCCCTGCAGCGCGATCAGCGCGGCCTCGACATTGCCGGCAAACTGCAACTGCTGCATGGCAATCACCACGGCCTGCTCAACTTCAGCCAGAAGGCGCTCATCACGGGTGCTGGAGATCTCCTGGTACATGGCTTCGAGCGCCACGGCCTGGCTTTGTGTTTCGGCCAGCCGGGCTTCCAGCACACCGACCTTGGCTTGCAAGGCGGCCTGCGCTTCCTGGCCCTGTCGGACCAAGGCGCGCCCCTCCTTGGCCACTGTATCGCCCTCGGCAAGGCGCCGCGCGAGTTCCTGCTGCAGGTTGCCGACCTGCATGCGGGTATCGATCCACTGCGCGCCGACAATGAGCAGGGCAACGGACACCACGCGCACCGTGGGCCGGCGCAAGGCATCGCGCCACCGGCTGGTGACTGGAGCTGTTTCAGTTTGAACGGGAGTTTCCATGAGTTGCGAAGTATTGCTTAGAGCCTATTTCGGTAGCAATCGTACCCCGCGCCGCCGGGCGTTGGGATGCGATACGAGGCGGAGGGAGCGCCGCATGGTACCACCATGCAAGCGACCGACAACGCGGTAGCGCGCCCAACGCCCGGCGGCCCATCGGGTTGAGACCAGGGTCGGCGTCTGCGGCGTTGCAGCGCTTGCCAATGGAACAACCATTGGCCGCGCACTGCGCCTTGCATCCATCCGATCCTGGTCTCAACGCGGGGCATGATTGCTACCGAAATAGGCTCTCAGTCCGGCCATCAAGCCGTCATCGCCGGGGTCTGTCGGGATTACTTTGTCCAGTCCCAGAGTCTGCGCCTGTTCGGCAATACGGACATGCGGCACAAATACCGGGGTCTTCTTCAGCCAGGCCTGGCCGAGGCGGCCGATCATGTCGTGAAAGTTGCGCAGGCCTTCGCTGCTGGTCAGGGTCACGGCATCGAGCCGGCCCTGCTCCCAGAGCTTGAGCAAGGCGGCGGGATCGAGCTGCGGCCGCCCGCGCCGGTAGCAAGTAACATATTCGATGCTGGCGCCTCGCGCCTTGAGCGTATCGCCCAGCAATTCACGGCCGCCATCACCACGGAAAATTATCACGCGCTTGCCCGCGACGTCGATCAGTTCGGGGAGTTCCAGCAAGGCTTCCGAGTCGAAGCGCAAGGGCGGTGAAATGATGTCATGGATGCCATGGCGCGCCAGTTCGCGTTCGCTGCTCTTGCCCAGCGCCACCACCCGCAGCGCAGAGGGCCAGGCACGCCGCGGCAGGATCAGGGCCAGCGCATATTCGATCGCGTTGGGGCTGACGAACACAGCGAGGTCGAAACTGTCGAGACGAATCGCGGCGTCGAGAACCGGTGCAACATCTTCAAGCGTGCGAATTTCCAGCACCGGGTAAAGCACCGGAATCGCCCCCCGGTCTCTCAATGCATTGGCAAAATGGGCCGCCTGCCCGGCCGGGCGCGTCACCACGACATGGCGGCCGGCCAAAGACATATTTAGTTTCCGAGCGCGGCAAGTATTTCGGCAGCACCCTGGCGGCGCAGCTCGGATGCCAGTTGCAAACCGAGGGCTTCGGGGTCGGTCGAACTACCGACCAGCTCGGCATGCGCCATGCGCGTACCGTCGGGTGAAGCGACAAAGCCGCGCAGGTAGAGGCTGCCCGCACGCATTTCGGCAAACGCCCCCAGCGGCACTTCGCAGCTGCCGGCCAGCGCGCGCGATACGGCACGTTCGGCACGCACGCAGGCGGCGGTATCCGGGTCGTTAAGGGGGCCCACCCAGGAGGCCACTTCGGGACGCGAGGCCAGGGCTTCAATTCCCAGCGCGCCCTGACCGGCAGCCGGCAGGGAATCCTCGGCCGGCAGCACGGCGCGGATGCGATCGCCTAGACCCAAGCGCTTCAGGCCGGCCGCGGCAAGGATGATGGCATCGAACTGTCCTTCGTCGAGCTTGCGCAGACGGGTGTCGAGATTTCCGCGCAGGGGCGTCACGGCCAGATAGGGATAGCGCGCATGCAACTGGGCTTCGCGGCGCAGGCTGGAAGTGCCGACCACCGCACCGGGCGGCATGTCCGCGAGACTTTCATACTTGCTCGACACCAGCGCATCCAGCGGCACTTCGCGCGGACCGATGGCAACCAGGGAAAATTCCGGCTCCATCTGCATTGGCACGTCTTTCATGGAATGCACGGCAATATCCGCTGCGCCGTCGAGCAGGGCCGCCTCCAGCTCCTTGACGAACAGGCCCTTGCCGCCCACCTTGGAGAGCGGTCGGTCGAGGATCTGGTCGCCGCGCGTTGTCATGCCGAGCAGTTCGACCTTGCAGGCCGGATAAAGTGCCTGCAACAGGCTGCGCACATGCTCGGCCTGCCACAAGGCCAGGCGGGATTCGCGCGTCGCGATGACGATGCGCGCAGGGGGGAACTCAGGGGAAGGTGCAAGGCTCACGGGGCGACCGATCAAGGCAGGGCTGAATCACGGGATTTGCTGCTCGCCGACTGCCGTAGCAGCCATGCAGCAGCCTGATTTTGCTGGCGATTCTATCAGCCCGTGAGGTGTTCCGCGCGGCTGGCCTTGCCGTCCGAAGCGGTCCGCGGGAAAGCACCAACAACAAGGGCCGCCCGAAGGCGGCCCTGCTTCACGCGGCGGGAATTTCAGCCGGCGCTTGGACGTTGGGTCAGCGATGCGCTTTCGACCCAGCGCTTGATTCGATTGGCATCGCCGATGCGCGTCATCTTGCCCCAGGAGTCGAGCAGGACGATGATGGTCGGCTTGTTGTTGAGCCAGGCCTGCATCACCAGACATTTCCCTGCCTCGCTGATGTAGCCGGTCTTGGACAGGCCGATTTCCCAGGTCGGACTCTTGACCAGGGTATTGGTGTTGCGGAACTGCTGCGGCCGGCCGGCAACGCTGAACTCGCCTTCGGATGTCGTCGAGAACTCGCGGATCAAGGGGTACTGATGGGCGGCATCGACCATTTTTGCCAGGTCGCGCGGGCTCGAAACATTGGCCGCCGTGAGCCCTGTCGGATCCTGAAAACGCGTATCGACCAGGCCGAGCGAGCGTGCCTTTTGGTTCATGGCAGCCACGAAAGCCTCGCGCCCACCAGGGAAATGACGGGACAAGGCGGAGGCAGCGCGATTCTCGGAAGACATCAGGGCCAGGCGCAGCATTTCCTCGCGCGCCAGATGCGTACCAACCTTGAGGCGGGAACGGGTACCCTTGAGGATATCGACATCGTCTTCGCCGATCGACAGGGTTTCGTTCAGGTCGGGCTTGGCATCGAGCACGACCATCGCGGTCATCAACTTGGTGATCGACGCAATCGGCAGGACGGCGCCGGAATTCTTTTCAAACAGCACCGCGCCTGTGGCCTGGTCCAGCACCAATACGGCAGACGACTGCAACGCGAGATGGTGGGCATCGTCCAGTGACGCACCGCGTGGCGCGGCGCGGGTGTACAGCACCGACTTGACCCGTGCCTGCTTCGCTGCGCGCGGGGCTTTCTTCTTGGCAGGAACAGCTTTCTTCTTGCCGGCGGCTTCGACGTCCGTTGGCGTCACGCCAACGCCGACAATTGCGGCGGCCAACAACATCAGTAATGTCTTTTTCATCGAGACGCCTCTCCTGCGATCAATTCATTCTAGCAGAGGATATCCATTATGAAATAACCGGTATAGACAGTTTTCCATGCAAATAAATGGGTTGAACCCAAAGCCTCAGGCACAACATTAACTCAAATCGAGGAATCGCAACACCTCATCGCGGCGCGCCAGAGTATCTGCGTAGCCCAGATCGATGAGAGCGTTGGTGTAGGAGCGCTCGAACAGCAGATAACTGGTGAGCGCTCCGCCATTCTGGTTCATGGCACCGATGCCACGCAACAGCGCGCGCACCGACCATGGCAGGGCATGGGCGTGTCGCGCTGCAAGGTGGTCCAGCCGTTGTGACGGAGAGATCACCAGCACTTCGATCGGCCGCAGGCTCACTCTCTTTTCGGCGCGCACTGATTCCGGAATCAGTGACAGAGTGTTGTTGATTCGGGTCATGCGCAGGGCAATCGCATGAACGTCAGTCGAGTCCGAGCAATTGAGCGCGATAGACATCCGAGGTTGCAGCGATGAGGCGGCGCACCTTAAGACCGCCCTTGCGCTTGACCGGAGCAAGACGAATGAGATTCAAGGCGACATGGCGCAGCAC
>CAMBRI010000052.1 GCA_945870205.1 Sulfuritalea hydrogenivorans sk43H
TTCGGTCGAGCCCAACCGCCGTGGTAGCGAACTTCACCCGCCATGCGCTCTTGTGCCAGATCGAACAGCCAGCGCTGGACGCCTTCGACAAGATTTTCCATGCGGAACATCCCGTCGCCTTTGAGCAAGGCATCCCATCGTGCCGCCAAAGCCAGTGGGTCGGCCGGAGGGGCGAGCAGTGTGTCTACCAGCGCGTCGATCGGCGCCAGTTGCCCTTCATCCTTCCATTCTGCCACGCGCATTGGAGCGCCGCCTGCCAGGTCAAGATAACGGGCAGCATGCTTTTCAAGCCCGGCCCCTGCCAGCCAGTTAACTGCTGCGGCACGATCCGGTGGGCCGAAGGGAATAACCCGGCAGCGACTGCGAATGGTCGGCAGAAGCGATTTTGATCTTGTTGAAACTAATATAAAATATACATTTACAGGCGGTTCTTCAAGTATCTTGAGAAGTGCATTGGCGGCTGCCGGGTTCATCGCGTCGGCTTCGGTGACGAGTACAACCCGGTTGCCCTGGCGATGACTGCCGACGAAGACAAAGGCTTCGAGCTCACGGATCTGGTCGATGCGGATAATTTTCTGGCTACGTTTCTTGGCTTTTTCGGCCGCCTTTTCGCTTGCGCCCTCCTCGACGGCGTCATCACCATCCGGTGCCACCCGCCGAAAGTCGGGGTGATTTCCGGACTCGAGCCAATGGCAGGCAGGACATTTGCCACAGGCCGTCAAGTCCGATTGAATGGATTCGCAAAGCAGAAGCGCCGCAAGCTGTTCGGAGAATGCAGCCTTGCCGACTCCGGCCGGCCCGACCAGCAGCATGGCGTGCGGAAGCCGGTCCAGCCCTCGTCCAAGCAGTTGTTCCCTTATGGAATAGTTCCAATGTATATTTTTATAATCAGAATGTTGCAACAATTTTCTCGAGTACTTTATTAATATTAGCCGGAGTCTCCGTGGCGTCGATCAGGCGCACCCGTTGCGGATTTTCGGACGCTATGCGCAAGTACGCCGAACGTACCCGCTCGAAAAATGCTGCCTGCTCCTGCTCGAAACGATCCGGGTTGGCGGTTGCAGCATGGAGGCGCTGCTGCGCGACTTCAACCGGGGCATCGAAAATCAGGGTCAGGTCCGGTTGCAGGTCACCCAGCACCCACTGCGAAAGGCTTTCGAGCTTCTTCCAGTCCAGCCCGCGCCCTCCCCCCTGATAGGCAAACGAGGCGTCGACAAAACGGTCGCAGACGACCCATTCGCCGCGCTCCAGGGCCGGAGCTATCACCTGCTCGATGTGTTCGCGTCGGGCGGCAAACATCAACAATGCCTCGGTTTCGAGGTGCATGGGCTCGGCCAGCAGCAGGGCACGAAGCTTCTCGCCAAGGGGTGTTCCGCCGGGCTCGCGGGTCGCAACCACCGCGAGACCCCGGGCACGCAGGTGCTCGACCAGCCAGGCGTGCTGAGTGCTTTTTCCGGCGCCGTCGATGCCTTCGAAGCTGATGAAGCGGCCAGCAGTCATGCGCGGCTAGCGTTTCTGATATTTGGCGACGGCGCTATTGTGCTCGTCCAGCGTGGCCGAAAACTCGCTCGATCCATCGCCGCGTGCGACGAAATACAGCATGTCGCTCGGCGGTGGTTTGGCCACGGCCAGCAGAGAAGCCATGCCCGGCATGGCGATCGGGGTCGGTGGTAGCCCCGGTCGGGTATAGGTGTTCCAGGGCGTATCGGTCTGCAGGTCGATCTTGCGCAGATTTCCGTCAAAACGCTCACCAAGTCCATAAATCACCGTCGGATCGGTCTGCAACAACATTCCGCGGCGTAGCCGATTGACGAAAACGGCTGCAACCTGGGGCCGGTCAGCGGCTAAGCCGGTTTCCTTCTCGACGATCGATGCCAGGATCAGCATTTCGTAGGGCGTCTTGACGGGCAGAGTCGTTTCGCGCTTTTCCCAGGCGGCGGCCAGTTTGGGCTGCATGGCCTTGTAGGCCCGGCGCAGCACATCGAAATCGCTGCTGCCCTTGCCAAACAGGTAGGTATCGGGGAAGAACAAGCCTTCCGGATGTCCATCCTTCGCGCCTATGCGAGCGAGAACCTGCATGTCGCTGAGCTTCTGCGAATCATGGGCGAGGTCGGGATGTTCATTCATCAGGGTGCGCAACTGGCGAAAAGTCTTGCCTTCCACCAGAACCAGTTCAGCTTGCGTGACGTCACCGCGCGTCAGCTTGTTGAGCAGTCCCAGCGCAGTCAGGCCATCTTCAACTTCATAACTTCCGGCCTTGATTTTCGCCGAGCGGCCGAGAACGCGCCCCAGAAGTTCCAGTTGCCAGGCCGGAAGATCAATGCCGGCGGACTGGATCACCTGCGCTGCCGTACGCAAACTGGCACCGGTCGGCACCGAAAACGAGGTCGGGTCGCTGCGCATCGGCAGATGCCGCGTCGTAAACCAGCTGACACCCACGATCGCGGCGACAAATGCGAGAATGACCAGCAGCAGGACAAACTTGAATGTACGCATGATGTCTTGAATAAATAGGGGCCGGCGCAATCTGCACCTTGGCCGCGATAATAGCATTTCCAAACCCTCAACCCGGACGCCCTACATGACCCAAGAATGGAATTCTTACCTCGCTGCCCAGGGCCTGGCGGCAGATGGCAGCCACTTCGCCGGCGCGACGGACGAACTGCTCGCGGCACGCGAAAAGGCAGTGATGGCGCCTCTCACCAATCTGGGCCTGATCCGCGCCAGTGGCGTCGATTCCGCGCCTTTCCTGCACAATCTGCTGACCAACGACATCAATGGCATCACGCCGGGCGGAGCGCGTTTCGCCGGCCTGTGCACGGCCAAGGGACGCCTGCTGGCACTGCTTCTTATCTGGCGCGATGGCGACGACTTCCTGTTGATGCTGCCACGCGAAATCCTGCCGATGATCCTGAAAAAGCTGTCGATGTACGTGTTGCGTTCAAAGGTGAAACTGACTGATGCAAGCGCCGAAAGGGCGTTGATCGGCTATTCATCCGCCGCCACGTCGTTAGCACCGGCCGCCGCTGCCGCCGCACTGCCCCGCTTTGGCGTCGCAGCCATCGAAGGCGGGCAGGCAATCCGGCTCGATGACACGCGCTGGCTGCTGGCCGTCGACGCCACCGCCGCGACCTCGCACTGGCATCGACTTGCCGCCTCGACCCGGCCTGTCGGCCTGGCGGCCTGGCAGTGGCTGGAGATTGCCGCCGGCCAACCGCAGGTGCTTGCGGCCACCCAGGAGGCTTTCGTGCCACAGATGCTGAACATGGAATTGCCCGCCGTGGCGGGTGTCAGTTTCAGCAAAGGCTGCTATCCCGGCCAGGAAATCGTCGCCCGCACCCAGTATCTGGGCAAGGTCAAGCGGCGCACCTACCGCGCCCGGCTTGCTGCGGCCCCGGTCCCCGGGGGTCACGTCTATGCGCCGGAAACGGGCGACCAGCACTGCGGCGCAGTGGTCAGCGTGGCACCCTCCCCGGCTGGAGGATTCGAGTGTCTGGTGTGTGTCCAGATCGGCGCCGTGGAAGCCGGCGAAGTCCATGTCGGCGCCCTGACCGGCGAGCGCATGGAGTTTCTGCCCCTGCCCTACGAGATTGCCTGACACGAAAGATGTGCCTGATCCTCGTCGCCTGGCGGGTTCATGCCGACTATCCCCTGGTGGTGGCCGCCAACCGCGACGAGTTCTTTGCCCGGCCGACCGCGCCTGCGGCCTTCTGGAACGATGCTCCGCAGGTATTGGCAGGGCGTGATCTCGACGCCGGCGGTACCTGGATGGGCGTCACCCGCAGCGGGCGCTTTGCCGCCCTGACCAATTTTCGCGATCCGGCGCAGAACCGCATTGGCGCGCCCTCGCGCGGCGCACTGGTGGCAGGGTTTCTGAGGGGACGCGAAGCACCGCAGACCTATTTCGAAGGCATTGCCGCGCGGGGCCGCGAATGCAACGGCTACAACCTGCTGGCATGCGATGGCGAAACCCTCTGCTGGTCGTCGAACATGGGTGGTAGGCCGCGCTCGCTGGCACCCGGCGTGTATGGGGTGTCCAATCACCTGCTCGATACGCCCTGGCCAAAAGTCGGTGCCGGAAAAACGGCCCTGGCGCACGCGCTCGGCAGTTTGCCCGATGATCAACCCCTGTTCGATCTGTTGCAGGACGATGGAATCCACCCGGACGAGCATCTGCCGCAAACCGGGATCCCGCTCGACTGGGAACGCCTGTTGTCCTCGGCCTTTGTCAAGTCACCCGACTACGGCACGCGCGGCTCCACCGTGCTGTGCGTCGATCGCGACGGCTGGACAAGCTTCGATGAGCAGACCTGGTTGCCGGGTGCGCAGCGCGGCACGCGGCAGCGGTACCGTTTTCGCGGTGAAATTCGCGGCTAGTTCCGCCGCATGGTCCGGTGCGGTATGCCGGCTTCCATGAACTCAGGCCCATCCTCGACAAAGCCGAAGCGCCGATAGAAGCCGCCGGCCTGCGTTTGCGCATGCAAGGCCAGGTGCTGCATGTGACTAGCGGCCGCCAGTTCAAGCAAGCGTTCCAGCAGAGCCCGGCCGACGCCCTTGCCGCGCCAGTCGGCCAGCACCGCCATGCGGCCGATGTGGCCGGGGTTACCGTGGGGCAGCAGGCGCCCGGTGCCGATCGCACCGCCATCGGCATCGCGCGCGATGACATGCCGGCTCACGGCGTCATGCTCATCCCATTCGATCGCGCGCGGCACCTTTTGTTCGGCCACAAAAACAGCATCGCGCACTTGCCGGGCTTGCTCCGCGATTTCGGCCCATGCGCCATCCTCGACACCGAACTCGACGATATCGACGGGCGTTTGCAGGGGAATCAGATCGAACAGTTCGATGATGTCGCTGTTCTTCATGCGCACGCAGCCGATCGAGCCGGGCGAGCCCATCGCCACCGTATCGGGGGAACCGTGGAGATAGATGTAGCGGCGCATGGTGTCGACGTCGCCAAGCCGGTTGCGCCCCGGTTCCTTGCCCGACAGCCACAGGATGCGCGTCAGGATCCAGTCGCGGTCCGGGAATTGCTCCAGCAATTGCGGGCTCCATACTTCCCCGGTCGGCCGCCGCCGCACAAAGACCGCGTTCGCCGGTTGGTCAGCGCCGACTTTGGCCCGCACAATATGCCGCCCGCGGGGTGTGCAAAAGCTGCCGTTCTGTTCGCCGGCGCCGTTTTTCGCCGTCGACACACTGTAGCGGCGCAACAGCGTTCCCCGCTGGTCGTGCAGTTCCAGGGTTTGCTGCGGCAGGCTGATGCGGATGCGCAGGGAGTTCGGCATCAAGCCACCAGCGTACGACCGCGCCGCGCCGCGAAAAACCCCGACAGCAGGCTGCCGCATTGCTCGGCCAGTACGCCGCCGGCAATTGCCGTGTGATGATTGAGGCGGGATTCGGCGAACAGGTCGACCACGCTGCCGGCCGCACCGGTCTTCGGGTCGCGCGCGCCGAACACCACGCGGTCGATACGCGCATGCATGATCGCGCCGGCGCACATGGCACAAGGTTCCAGGGTCACGAACAAGGTGCAACCCGGCAACCGATAGTTGCCGAGCCGTCCGGCGGCGTCGCGCAGCGCGATGATTTCGGCATGGGCGGTCGGATCGTGCCGACCGATGGGCTGGTTGCTGCCACGGCCGACCACGTCCCCATCCATCACCACCACCGCACCCACCGGCACTTCACCGGCGGCACCTGCCTCGCGTGCCAGATCGAGCGCCAGCCCCATGAATTCGCTATCGTCCATCGGGCCGATTATGGCATTGTCGCCTTGTTTGGCGTGCCTGCTATGCGTTCTTGGTAACCGCGCCACCGGCCTCCATCAACTGTGCCTGTGCGGCGGCCAAACGTGCGATCGGCACGCGCGGCCCGGAACAGGATACATAGGTCAACCCAATGTCATGGCAAAAGCGGATCGATGCCGGGTGGCCGCCATGCTCGCCGCAGATGCCCACCTTCAGGTCCGGCCTGGTCTTGCGCCCCTCGCTGACGGCCATTTTCATCAATTGGCCGATGCCTTTCTGATCGAGCACTTCGAAGGGATTGTCCTGGAGAATCCCTGTTTCAATGTAAGCCGGCAGGAACTTGTTCTCGGCATCCTCGCGGCTGAACGAGAACGTGGCCTGGGTCAGGTCGTTGGTGCCGAAGGAGAAGAACTCCGCATCTTCGGCCATGCGACCGGCACGCAGGCAGGCCCGCACCACTTCCAGCATGCTGCCGAACTTGACGCCCACCTTGATGCCATGGGTCAGTTCCACCACCTTGTGCAGGCGCTGCACATAGCTGTGGATGCGGCGCAACTCTTCGACGGTTGCCACCTGCGGCACCATGATTTCGGGATGGACCTCGATCCCCTCCCGTGCGCACAGGGCCGCGGCTTCGAGAATCGCCTGGATCTGCATCATATAGATTTCAGGATAGGTGACGCCCAGACGCACGCCGCGGTGGCCCAGCATGGGATTGACCTCGGACAGCGCGCGAACCTTCTTGAGGATCTTTTCCTTCTTGTGGATCACGTCCTCTTCCAGATGGGTGTCCTTGAACACCGACATGGCCAGCGACAGCTTGGAGAGACCATCCGAGTACTGCTGATACAACTTCGGATTGAGCAGTTTCAGGGTTTCCGGCAGTTCTTCCAGGGCCTTGATCGAATCACGCAGATGGTGCAGGTGGGCGATTTCCAGCTCCAGCTGCGAGGCCGTCGGCAGGAACTCATGCATCGGCGGATCGAGCAAGCGCACGGTAACCGGCAGGCCCTTCATGGCCTTGAAGATGCCCTTGAAGTCAGAACGCTGGATCGGCAGCAGGCGGTCCAGCGCGGCCTGCCTCTCCTCGACCGATTCGGCGAGGATCATTTCCTGCACGATGGGCAGGCGATCGGAACTGTTGAACATGCGCTCGGTACGGCACAAGCCGATGCCCATGGCGCCGAAAACCCGTGCCCGTGCCGCATCGTCGGGTGTGTCGGCATTGGCCATGACCTTGAGGAGGGACACTTCGTCGGCCCAGCCCAGCAGGGTTGCCATGTCCTCGGAAAAGGTCGCTTCGACCGTCGGTACTTCGCCGGCATACACCTTGCCGGTGCTGCCGTCGATGGTGATCACGTCCCCTTCGTGCAGGGTCGTTTCGCCGATGATGGCGCGGCGCGCATGGTCGTCGATGACAATGGCTTCGCAACCCGAAACGCAAGGCTTGCCCATGCCGCGCGCGACCACGGCGGCATGCGAGGTCTTGCCGCCGCGGCTGGTCAGAATGCCTTGTGCCTGGAAGAAGCCGTGGATGTCTTCCGGTTTGGTTTCCTCGCGTACCAGGATGATGCGCTCACCCGCCCTACCCCGCTCTTCGGCCGTATCGGCATCGAACACGATCTTGCCCGACGCCGCGCCGGGCGAAGCGGACAAGCCGGTGGCCAATGGCTTGCCCTTGAAATCAGCGGCAAGTTGCGGCGCCAGCATTTGTTCCAGCAGCATCGGATCAATTCGCATCAGGGCTTTTTCGCGGGTGATCAGCCCATCCCGGTGCATTTCGACCGAGGTGCGCAACATGGCGCGTGCATTCATCTTGCCGTTGCGGGTTTGCAGGCAGTAGAGCGTGCCTTTTTCGATGGTGAATTCGAAATCCTGCACTTCTGCATAGTGCGATTCGAGCCGCGAATGCAGTTCCTGCAATTGCCGGTAGATTTCCGGCATTTCCTGTTCCATCTCGGCGATCGCCTTGGGCGTGCGTATCCCCGCCACCACGTCCTCGCCCTGGGCATTCACCAGGTACTCGCCATAGATGATGTTTTCGCCGGTACCCGGGTTGCGCGTGAAGCCGACGCCTGTGCCTGAATCCATCCCCATGTTGCCGAAGACCATGGTCACCACGTTGACCGCAGTGCCGCTTGCCATATCCTTTGTGATCTTGAACTGCCGGCGATAGTCGATCGCGCGCTTGCCGTTCCACGATCGGAATACGGCACCTATGGCGATCTCGAGTTGCTGGTAGGGATCTTCCGGAAAAGGTTTGCCGGTATGGCGCTGAACGATGGCGAGGAACTCGTTGGCCAGTTCGGCCAGATGCTCGGTCTTCAGATCGATGTCCGTGCTGGCGCCATAGCGCGACTTGATCAGGGTCATCGCCGTGTCGAAATGCTCGTCGCCGATGCCCAGCGCGATCTTGCCGAACAGCTGGATGAAGCGGCGCCAGGCGTCATAGCCGAAACGCGGATTCCCAGTGAGGGTAATCAGGCCGTTGAGCGTGGTTTGATTGAGACCAAGGTTGAGGACGGTGTCCATCATGCCAGGCATGGACATCGACGAACCGGAGCGCACGGAAACCAGTAGGGGATTATCGGCGCCGCCAAAAGTCTTGCCGGTCTTCTTCTCCAGCGCCTTCATGTGTGCGAGCGTCTCGTCCATGGCGCCCTCGGGCAGGCGGTCCTTTTCCAAGTACGCAAGGCAGGCATCCGTGCTGATCACGAAACCGGGCGGAACATTGAGGCCGATCTGCGTCATCTCGCACAGATTGGCACCCTTGCCGCCAAGCAGCATCTTGTTCTTGCCGTCACCTTCCTCGAATGCAAAAACCCATTTCTGCTTCATTGACGCTTCTCCTTGTTATCCTGCCAGTGGATTGCCGCTATGCACAAATATTGCCATTCTATTGTTGTTCGCGGGGTCTTTTGACAATGAAATCGACTTTCCGGACGATAAGATAATTCCATCCGCCGACAAGATGCGCTAAATTGCTAATCGATTGAAGAAGATTGATCTGAGATTTCTCTTCCACGCTCCTGCGGCAGGAGTTTCCGAAACGGATTGATATGGACATCGTCAAACAAAAACAAATCAGGGAAGGGACCCTGCTGGTACTGGTCGGGGCGATGGCGCTGGTCGCCAACCTGCCCCATAACCTGCTTGCCAAGATCGGGGTGGAAACCAGCCTACTGATGGCCATTCTGGGCCTGATGGTGGTGTTCGCCCTGTTCCTCTACATGCGCTTCTTCTTCTTTGTGCTCTATGCGCTGCTGGCCGTTGGCGCCAATCTTCCGGAAAAATGGGCCGAGGGCCTGGGCATCAATCAGGGCCCCCTGCTGGCAGCCCTGATCGCCATGGTGGTGTTGTCCCTGATCAACTATGGCACCAAGGCTCTGCCGTCCGGGCTGGAAGCTAAGCAGCGCAAGCAGAACCCCGAAGCGACCAAATTGTTGCTGGAATCCATTGACCGGCGGAATGTTCCCTACATCAAGACGCTGCTGACCATGGACTTCGATCTCGACACGTTCGACGATCAGCGCATGACGCCCTTGATGTACGCGGCCCAGCGTGGCGAATTCAAGATTGTGCAGTTGCTGATCAAGCGCGGCGCATCCCCCCTGCTGGTTGGTCCCTCCGGCCGGGCTTCCGAGGTTGCGCTGAAAAGTAATTTCCCCGCGGTCACCGAGTACCTGAGAAAAGTTGAAGAAGTCCAGGCTGCCGAAGCCGCGCGTCGCGCCGCCGCCCAGGCCGACGACACTTCAGCGCTTGCTGCCTGACCTCGCCGGGAACTTCGAACCCGGCACCCGCGAGCCAGCGTTTCGCCGAAATCAGCGCGCCGCGGCGCCCGCCGCAGGGCGCACCGCCGCTTCGAGTTCCTCGGCACCCTCGACCTCGACTTCCTTGCCGTCGGCCAGGATTGCATCTTCCGTGCGCTTGTTCATGATCACGATGCTGATGCGGCGATTGATTGGATTGTAGGGGTCCTGCTTGTCGTACAGTACGGTCGAAGCCAGGCCGACGGTGCGCATTACCTTGGCATCATGCATGCCGCCGGCAACGAGTTCGCGCCGCGACGCGTTGGCACGGTTGGTGGAGAGTTCCCAGTTGCTGAAATCGCGCGCGCCGCCGGCAAAGGGCTGGGCGTCTGTATGTCCGGAGAGGCTGACATGGTTTTCCACCTTGTTCAACATCTTGCCAATTTCGCGCAGGATGACACGGGTATAGGGCTTGACTTCGGAGCTGGCCGAATCGAACATCGGACGGTTTTTTTCGTCGACAATCTGGATGCGCAGGCCTTCGCTGGTGAGGTCGAGCAGCATCTGGCTCTTGAACTGCTTGAGCGCCGGATTGCCGTCGATCAGGGTATCCATTTCGTCTTTCAGACCGGACAGCTTGGCCCTCTCGGCCTTTTCGAACTCGGCCTTCAATTTTTGCAGGTTGATGGTTTTTTTCGGGGCTTCGATATCCCCCCGCTTGACCTGCCCGTGGGCCGCCGACAAATCGTTGCCGCCGCCCTGGATCAGCGACGATGAATCGCCCGAACCGGCGCCGCCCTGCAAGGCGACCTTGAGCGGATTCTGGAAATAATCGGCGATGCCCATCAGGTCGCCCTGGGTGGTCGAACCCAAAAGCCACATCAGCATGAAGAAGGCCATCATCGCCGTAACGAAGTCGGCATAGGCGATCTTCCAGGCGCCACCGTGCGCGCTTGCGCCGCCCTTCTTGATTCGCTTGACGACTATCGGTTGCTGGGTATCGTCGCTCATGCGGCTGCCTGAAAATTAACGGGCAAGTACTTCACTTTCCCTTGCGCGCCTTCAGGTCGTCCTCCAGTTCGATGAATTTCGGCCGATCGCCGGAATACAACACCTTGCGCCCGAATTCGACCGCCACCTGAGGCGCATAGCCGTTCATGCTCGCCAGCAACACCGTCTTGATCACCTGGAAGATCTTGCCTTCCTCTTCCACTTTCTGTTCCAGTTGTCCGGCGATTGGCGCCACGAAGCCATAGGCCAGCAGGATGCCGAGGAAGGTGCCGACCAGGGCACCGCCGATCATTTTGCCCAGCACCGCGGGCGGCGCGCCGACCGAGCCCATGACGTTGACCACGCCCATTACCGCCACGATGATGCCGAAGGCAGGCGTCGCATCGGCCAGTTTGGAGACGGCATGCACGGGAACATGGGCTTCCTGGTGGTGCGTTTCGATTTCGACGTCCATCAGGCTTTCGATCTCGAAGGCGTTGAGGTTGCCGCCCACCATCATGCGCAGGTAGTCGCAAATGAACTCCATGACATGATGATCCGCCGCGATCGTCGGGTACTTGGCGAACACGGCGCTTTCATTCGGATTCTCGATATCGTTTTCGATCGACATCAGGCCCTCCTTGCGCACCTTGGCCAGGATCTCGAACAGCATCGCCAGCAGGTCCATGTACAAGGCCTTGTTGAGATGCGAGCCCTTGAACAGCGTGGGCAGGGCTGCCAGCGTCGCCTTGAGGGCCTTGCTGCCGTTGCCGGCGATGAAGCCGCCCATGGCCAGACCGAAGATCGCCACGTACTCCATAGGCATCCAGAGTGCTGCCAGACTGCCATGCACGGCGTAGGTACCAATCGACGCTGCCAGAATGATTACGTAGCCGACTATCAGTAACATTATGATCTCATCCGGAGTTAGGCGGGCGAACGTGGTGGCGTCCGACCGTGTAGCCTGCGGGGGCAATCATAACGGCAAAAGACAGCCCGGCGTGCCCCATTTTCAAAAACCGACTACGTAGATACCGCAGTTTGTCGCGTAAAGCACGGATAAACAAATGCTCCCTCTTTTGAGACTATCCATCACCGCTCGACTTGGCCCCCCCGAATTGCCTATGCCAGATAACATGCTGGAATTTACAACGCGTTTCGCCGGATCGAATGCAATGAGCGTAAAGCCCGGAACGGGCTGCGCCAACGTCGATACTCAGCGTTCAAGGTGCCGCGCCGAAAATTGTTTTCGCGCGGAATAGGAGCAATGTTCTTCCAAACCGGCTCATGACACTTCATCCCGCAGCGGCCGCGCGCCTCTCCAGCAAGAAATCCCTTCGCCTGCTGTTCGTTTTGCTTGCGGTGATGCTCGGCGTGATTTTTTTCGGCGGGATCGCAATGTCGCTTGTCCTGCCGGCTCTGGTCCCGGCAGGCACGAGTACATTCACGATTGCGCTGCTTGACGCGGCCCTGCTGTCGATAATTCTCGCGGCAGTCGCGTTGCCTCTGATGCTGCATTTCAGGCAACGAAATCTGCGCCTCGTGCGCCGTGCCATGCGCCTGCAGCACACGCTGGATCAGCATGCGATTGTTAGTATCACCGACGTCACCGGGCGCATCACCTTCGTCAACGAGCGATTTTGCGAAATCAGCGGCTACACGCGGCAAGAACTCATTGGACAGAATCACCGGCTGCTCAAATCCGGCGAACACCCCCCGGAGATATACGAAGACATGTGGCGCACTGTCGCGCAGGGGAATACCTGGCACGGCGAAATCTGCAACCGCAGAAAGTCGGGCAGCCTGTACTGGGTAAATGCCACTATCGCACCCTTTCTTGACGACGAGGGAAAGCCGGAGGAATACGTTGCCATCCGCACCGAAATATCGGCTCAAAAGGCACTGGAAAAAGTCTCCAGGCAACAGGAGGGATGGCTGCGCACTATTCTGGACAACCTCGGTGAGGGCGTTTATACGCTCGATGCAAACGGCAGGCTCGACTACCTGAATGCGGAGGCTCAGCGACTGATCGGATGGCGGTTGGAAGAACTTGCAGGCAAGGGGTTGCACGACATCATCCATCACCACAGGCCGGATGGCAGCGTACTGCCCGCCGCCGAATGTCCCATACATCTCGCCATGCGTGACCGTCGCGTTTACCGTTCCAGCGACGAAGTGTTCTTTCACAAGGATGGCACTTCCTTGCCGGTAAAAATAACCGGTGCGCCGCTGGCGCTGGACGGCCAGTGGCAGGGCTCGGTGGCAGTGTTCTCCGACATGCGCGAAGAACGGCTGTTGAATCAGCGCCTGCTCGAAGCCCGGGACGCGGCTGAGCAAACAGCGCGGCTCAAGGCTGAGTTCCTGTCCACAATGAGCCACGAGATTCGCACACCCCTCAACGGCGTCATCGGCATGACGGACCTGCTGCTGGATACGCCGCTTGACAATGAGCAGACCGAGTTCGCCGGAATCATCAAGACGTCCGCCGACGCACTGCTGGCCATCGTCAACGACATTCTCGACTTCTCCAAAATCGAAGCCGGACGCCTGGTGCTCGAACACACCGATTTCTCGCTGCGGCAGGTGGTCGAGGGCAGTCTCGACGTTTTGGCGGAAAAGGCGAATGAGAAGGATCTGGCACTGGCGAGCTTCATTGCACCGGAGCTGCCCGATCATCTGCTCGGAGATCCAACCCGCATCGGCCAGATCCTGCTCAATTTCCTGTCCAATGCCGTCAAGTTCACGGCCAGTGGCAGGGTGGTGGTAAGTGTCCATGGTGAAACAGGTCCGGAGCGCGAAACCGGCAGCGCAGGCCACGGACGCACCGTGGTGCTCAAACTCGCCGTTCAGGATAGCGGTATCGGCCTGACTCAAGCCGCAAGAGAGAAGCTCTTTCAGCCATTTTCCCAGGCCGACAGTTCCACTACACGTCGCTATGGCGGCACAGGGCTGGGGCTGTCCATCTGCAAGCGTCTTGGCGAGACGATGGGCGGCGAAATCGGCGTCGATAGCGCGCCCGGCGAGGGGGCTTCATTCTGGGTGCGAGTTCCGCTTGAGGTTGCGGAGGAAAAGCGGGCCGGCATGCGCCCCCTCGAGGCCTTGAGCGGCAAACTCGTGCTGATGGCCGGTGGCGAGGTGGCCAGCCGTGACATCCGCTGCAACTATTTCGATGCCTGGCAGATGCGCTGCGAAGTCTTGCCGGGCCTTGCGGAACTTCATGGACGGCTGGTGGCGCTCGAGAACGATGGCCTGATCCCGGATGCCCTGGTGCTCGCTCACCCCCTCTCCGATGCCACAATCATGGAGGCAGTCGCAAGCTTGCAAGCCCACTGCAAGCACCCGCGCCTGATCTGCTGCCTGGGCCAGGTGGACCGTCAAATGAAGGCGGAACTGATCTCGCACGGCGTCATCGTGACGCAGCAACCGACCAAGCAATCAGTCCTGTTCAATGCGCTGGTGACACCCTTGCCGACCGGGCAGGTGACACCAAAGCGCCGAGTTTCCGATGTGGTCGATCACCTTCATGGCGCCCAGGTGCTCGCTGACAAACACCGCCTGCTTCTCGCCGAAGACAATCCTGTCAATCAGCGCGTTGCAGTACATATGCTGAACAAGCTGGGCTATGCCGTAGACGTCGTCGACAACGGAAGCCTGGCCCTGCTTGCCCTCGCCCGGGAAAGTTACGATCTGGTGCTGATGGATTGCCAGATGCCCGAAATGGTTGGTTTTGATGCCACGGCAGCAATTCGTCGTACCGAGGCAAATACGTCGAAACACGTGCCGATCGTTGCCATGACCGCCAATGCGCTACAGGGCGACCGCGAGCAGTGCCTGGCCTCCGGCATGGACGACTACATCGCCAAGCCGATCGAGACCCCACAACTGGCCTCGCTGCTGGCTAAATGGTTGCCAAAGGCCGGGTTGACAACCCGGGCCAAGCCAACTATTGAACCGGTAGTGGCGCAAAACATTTCTTCCGATGGAAAATCGACTAATGACACAAGCTCACCGGCCATCGACATGCGACGCCTGACGGAAATGTTTGGCGAAGACGATGCCGTGATCAATGAACTGCTTGAAGTCTTTGAGCAGTCCCTGCGGCCGCTACGCGAGCGATTGAAGCGCGAGGCGCGCGATCGCGGGCAGCAGTTGAAGGGTCTCGCCCATGAGTTGCGCGGCGCGTCCGCCAATGTCGGCGCGCTAGACCTCGCGGACCTCGCAGGGCAACTGGAAAAGCTTTCTCCAGGCCGCAACTGGGTCGAAATCGAAGCCCTGGTCACCCGCATCGACGAGGAAAGTACTCGCACCATCGAATTCATTTTTCGGCGCACCGGACGCACTTAAGGACAATCCATGCCACGCCTTCTCGTCGTCGACGACAATGCCACGAACCTGACCCTGTTTCGCCACCTTCTGAAAAAGCTCGACGGTGCCGACGTGCTGTGTTTCGCCGACCCGGTCGCGGCGCTGGACTGGTGCGCCACCGAGGAACCCGACCTGATACTGCTCGACTACATGATGCCGGAAGTCGATGGCCTCGAGTTCATCCGCCGGCTGCACCTGATTGCCGGCCGCGCCGACGTACCCGTAGTCATGGTGACGGCGGACACCGAAAGCGATGTTCGCCATAAAGCCTTGCAGCTGGGCGCCCAGGACTTTCTCACCAAGCCGGTGGACAAGATCGAACTCATGGCGCGGGTGAATAACCTGCTTGCCCTGCGCAAGAGTCGACAGCAACTGGCCGATCGCGCCGCGTGGCTCGCTGAAGAGGTGAAAAAGGCCACCCATGAGATTGTCGCCCGCGAGAAGGAAGCCATTTTTCGCCTGTCGCGTGCGGCCGAGTATCGCGATCCGGAAACCGGCATGCATCTGTTGCGCATGTCCAACTACGCGCGCCTTGTGGCGATGCAACTTGAATTGCCGGTTGCCGAACAGGAGCTCCTGCTGGAGGCGGCGCCCATGCATGACATAGGCAAAGTCGGGACGCCCGACCACATCCTGTTGAAACCAGGACGCCTGACGCCGGAAGAATTCGACGTCATGAAACAACATGCGACCATCGGCTACGAGATTCTGCGCGATTCGACCTCGCCCCTATTGCAGTGCGCCGCAACGCTGGCACTTACCCACCACGAGAAGTTCGACGGCAGCGGTTATCCGCACGGACTTTCCGGTCACTCGATCCCCTTGCACGGGCGCATAGTGGCGGTGGCCGACGTGTTCGATGCCCTTACCTCGGAACGACCTTACAAGAAAGCCTGGCCGCTGGAGGATGCCGCCGCGTTCCTCAACGAGGGTGCAGGCGGACACTTCGACCCCGCCTGCGTCGAGGCATTCCAGGCGTGCTGGCCGCAAGTGCTGGAAATTCGGGCACGCTACCAGGAAGAATTGACCCAGACAGTGGCTACATCAACCCAATCCTGATCCTGCCAAGCCAAGCCGATCCGCCATGCTCGATCCAGACCAGTTCATCGAACTCAAGGCCAGCGGCAATTTGCCGTCACCCGAAGGCTCTGCCCTCAAGGTGCTCGAGTTATGCCAGCGCGACAACGTCACGCTGCCCGAGCTGATCCATGCCATGCAGATAGATCCGGCAATGGTCGGTCGCATCCTCAAACTGGCCAACTCGGCTTCATTCGGCCGTCCGCGCCCCGCCGCCGCCCTCACGCCCGACGTTCTGATGTCCATCGGCATACAGTCCGTGCGCCAGATGATACTGGCGTTTTCGCTGGTATCCGCCAATCGGCAAGGGCAATGTCCCGGCTTTGACTATGAGGTCTTCTGGTCGCGCTCGGCAGCGACCGGCGTTGCCACGCAACTGCTGGGCGCGGCAACCCGGGTCGCTCCACCTGCAGAGTTGTTCACCGTCGGCTTGTTGGCCAATGTCGGGCGCCTCGCCCTTGCGGCGCTCTACCCTTTGCGCTATGGCGAATTGCTGGCAGAGGCGGGTAGTCAGCGCGCTGCGTCGCTAACCGGCCTTGAAGCACACGCCTTCGGTCATACCCATCTCGAGGTTGCAAGCGCCATGATGATCGACTGGGGGCTACCCAGACTGTTCACCGACGCGGTTCTTTACCATGAAAAGCCGGATCTGGCAGCGTTTGACGAGGACTCGCGCAGGGGGCGCCTGGTCAACTGCCTGCACCTCGGGTCCGCCATGGCCGATCTTTGCTTCCAGCCCCTGGCCGAGCGCGCCGCGGAATTCGCCAAGCTCCGGCCACTGGCAGATAAACTCGGCATAGCCGACGGCGATCTCGCCAGACTGGGCGACCAGATGCTGCGCGAATGGGCAGAGTGGAGCGCGCTGCTGGAAATCGAGGTGCGCGAAGTGGCGCCGTTTTCAACGCTTGAGGTGTTCTCCGAAAGCGCCACTGCGCCCCCTGCCGAGATGCCCAAGACCCTCACGGTGCTCGTCGTCGATGATGACCCGACGGTATGCCTACTGCTGCAAAAGCTCCTCTCCGCCGCCGGGCATACGGTGCACGTGGCCCACGATGGCCGCGACGGGCTGGCACAAGCACTGCATCATCAGCCGCAACTGCTCATCACCGATCTGCTGATGCCACACCACGATGGCCTTCAACTCATCAAGGGGCTGCGTCAGACAGAACTGGGGCGCTCCATTTACATCATCGTGATCTCCAGTATCGATGATGACCAAAGGATTACCGAAGCCTTCGATTCCGGCGCTGACGATCATCTCGTCAAGCCGGTGGATGCGAAAGCGCTCCAGGCTCGATTGAAAGCCGGTACGCGCGTCATACGCGAGCAGCAGTTGCTGCGGCAGGAGCAGGAAGAATTGCGGCGGCGCCTGCTCGAGCTCTCGGTCGCCAACCAACATGCCCAGGAAGCCTCGCTTACCGATGTCCTGACCGGCCTTTACAACCGACGTCATGCCATGAAACGACTGGCCCAGGAATGGGCCGAGGCCGAGCGCGGCCACCGTCCCTTGTGCGCGCTGATGCTGGATATCGACTATTTCAAGGCGGTCAATGACAGTTGCGGCCACGATGTGGGCGACACAGTGCTGCGTCAGGTCGCGGATATCCTGCGTGCCTTTTCACGGGCCCCCGACGTACCCTGCCGCTTTGGCGGCGAGGAGTTTCTGCTGCTGGCACCCGATACCGCACTCAAGGGCGCGCTTCAACTGGCTGAACGCATCCGTTCGGCAGTGGAAAAAACTGCCCTGGTGGCGACGGGAATTCCCCTGCATCTGACGGTGAGCATCGGTGTGGCGGAAAAAATATCGAGCTGTGCCACTGTCGATCAACTGGTCAAAGCAGCCGACGAAGCGCTGTACCGCGCCAAGCAAAACGGCCGCAACCGGGTGGAGGCAGCGCCATGATTGCCAGTGGACTGGACCTGCCGGCCACATTCGTGGCATCGGTGATGCTGATAGCGACCAGCATGCTTATTGCGGTCATCCTCGTCGCCAGCTTCTTCGCCAGCCCGTTGGGGCGAACTTCCAATCTGGTCTACAAGGCCACGGGCATCCTCATTACCGCCTGGGTAGTGCTGGCCTGGATGAGTTCAGCCCACTACAGCAGCAAAATATCAGACTTGGCCTATCAGAAAGGGGGCGCCCAGGCGCGGAAGCAACTAGACGGAATTACCGGCGAAATCGACAACGCTCTGAGGATTCTGAGCAACGTCCCTCGCATTGTTGCGGGCGACAGTTCAGTACAAAGGCAATTGGCACGATTTGGGCCGCAGGCTTCGCCGTCAACGGTTTCCTATGCGGACCGCAAACGCATCTGGACCGACGACAGCCAGCGCTCCGGGCTGCAGGCCTTCCTGCTTGCCACCGCCACCGGGCTCGATGCCGACGTGATCTGGATCGTGAATGCGGCGGGCGACTGCATTGCGTCCAGCAACGCCAACAAGTCGGTCAGTTTTGTCGGCACCAATTTCAGCGAGCGCGAATATTTCCTCCAGGCGCGCAACGGGAAAAGCGGCCGGCAGTACGCCATCGGCAAAGTCAGCAAAATACCCGGCCTGTACTATTCGCACCCCGTCCTGAATGTCAGGGGGGAATTCATCGGGGCTGTCGTAGTCAAGCGCGACATCACCGATTTTCGGCATATCGCCCGGCCCTACAACGCATTCCTGGCCGATTCCAATGGCGTCATTGTTCTCAGCGATGACAGGGAGCTTCAATTCCGAACCATGCCGGGCGCCACGGCAGGTGCCTTGTCGATAGAGACCCGGGTCGCGCGTTACAGAACCAACAACCTTGAGCCGGCAGACTTTCGACCGTGGGCGGGCGGCCAATATGGTGACCTCGTCAGCCGCGGGACCCCGCCCCTGCCCCTCCTGCTGGTGTCCAAACCCGTTGCGGACGGCAACATTACGGTATATATACCGCGTCCATTGCCCGAACTCTCCCGCGCCGAAGCAGAGCGCCCGTGGGTATTCCTCCTGATTGCCGTTGCCGGCAGCATGCTCATCGTGGCCGTGATCGCCGTGGTGCTCTACGTGCGTGCCAACCGCCAGGCCAGAGAGGTTGCCGAGAGCGCCAGCCGGGCCAAGAGCGAGTTCCTTGCCAACATGAGTCACGAGATTCGTACGCCCATGAACGGGGTCATCGGCATGGCCCACCTGCTGCTGGATTCCGATCTCGACGAAGATCAGCGCGGATTCGCGCGTGACATCGCGATGTCGGGCGAGTCCCTGCTGACCATCATCAATGACATCCTCGACCTGTCAAAAATTGAAGCCGGGCGCATGGATTTCGAGAAGCAGCCGTTCTCCATGGCAACACTGACCGATGCCGTTCTATCGATGCTCATATTTCGGGCGAAGGAAAAGGGCATCGGGTTTTGCATCGATATCGCTGCCGACGCCGCCGGCGACTTTGTCGGCGACAGTCTGCGCATTCGGCAGATCCTGCTCAATCTTGCCGGCAATGCCGTCAAATTCACCGGTCGCGGGGAAGTTTGCGTGACGGTCCGCCGGATAGCCGGCGGCGTTCGGTTTGACGTCACCGACACCGGCATCGGCATTTCGTCGGAAGCGCAAACACGGCTGTTCTCCAACTTCAGCCAGGTGGACGCGTCCACGACGCGTCGCTACGGCGGCACCGGTCTTGGCTTGGCCATCAGCAAACGACTGACCGAGGGCATGGGCGGTCGCATCGGCGTCACCAGTTCGGAGGGGCAAGGCAGCTGCTTCTGGTTCGAACTGCCGCTGGAAGCGGCCAGCGACGCGTTGATCGAAGGTGGCGCCGCCTTTCCAGCAAGGGTCCAGGCAAGGTCGCTCAGATCAACCGAGGGGCGGCAGCAGTCAAGCCCCCCGCCACAGTCTGCACCGACTGCCGATCCGACACCTCAGGCGCCAGTCGCAGCGCAACGCCTGTTGCTGGCCGAAGACAATAAAGTCAACCAGACCATTGCAATGACATTGCTGGCCCGCATGGGCTATGCCGTCGATCTCGCAGAAAATGGCAAAGCTGCGGTGGACGCTGCGGGCCGGGAGCACTACGCCGTGATTCTGATGGACATGCAGATGCCTGAAATGGACGGACTCGAGGCGACTCGCCGGATTCGGGCCCTTCCGGGCTTGAATGCCCGGGTCCCCATCGTGGCGATGACGGCCAACGCCATGTCCTCCGATCAGGAAGCCTGTCGTGCCGCCGGCATGGACGACTTTCTTGCAAAGCCGTTCAGTCGCGCGAGCCTGGTAGCCTGCCTCGAGCGCTGGACCACGCTTCCCCCGGGCAATGGCGCCACCTGATTTGACCAAAAAGGCATCCGGACTACGTAGATACCGCAGTTTCTCGCGTAAAGCACGGATAAACAAAACCTCCGCCATTTGAGATTATCCCTACCCATGGGACTCGGGCCTCCCGCCGCTTGCTTTTACCGGACGGGTTGCATGGGGTCGTGAATTTA
>CAMBRI010000053.1 GCA_945870205.1 Sulfuritalea hydrogenivorans sk43H
GCCTTGTCCACGTCGGCGGCGAACTGGGTGATGTTTTCAGTGTGGAAGTTGGCGGCGGGGTAACCCGTGGGCATGTCCCATTTGGTCTGGGCTGAGGCGGAGAGTGCGGTGAAGCCGAAACTGAGGGCAGTGAACAGAGTGCGAAGGCGGGTATTCATCGGCGGATTCCTCACGAAAATGGCGAATCGAAGAGAGTAAGCAGGTAACACGTTAACATTACATTTACAAAACGTCAATAAAATGTTTCAATATTTATGTCGAACAAACAGCGGAGTCAATCATCATGGCAAAAAAGGCGGCAAGCAAGGCTTCTTTCGCGTCGGGTGGCAACACTGGACAGGAAGTGCGTCGCATCGTCTCCTCCGAGCACCTGGTATCGGACAAGTGTCCGGAACTGTCCGAACTCGAGTTCGGCCTCATCATCGCCAGCAATGCCTTCGGACGCTGGATGACCCGCTGCATGGCCGGCGCCGGGGTCAAGGACATGACCGAGACCGAGATCCTCGTGGTGCATCACGTCAATCATCGCGGCCGCGAGAAGAAGCTGGCCGACATCTGCTTCGTGCTCAACATCGAGGACACCCATGTCGTGTCCTACGCGCTGAAGAAGCTCGCCAATCTCGGTCTGGTGTCGGGCGAGCGCCGCGGCAAGGAAGTGTTCTGGTCCACCACCGAAGCCGGGCGGGAACTCTGCGAGCGCTATCGCCAGGTACGCGAGGCCTGCCTGATGCCTGGATTCTCGGGCGCCGAAGACGAGAACCTGCGCATCGGTGACATGGCGCGGCTGTTGCGCACCCTGTCCGGCCGCTACGACCAGGGCGCTCGGGCGGCGTCCTCGATCTGACAGAAAAGCCATTCGCAAAACCTGCAGGGAGCAGCATAGCCACCATGAACAGCCATCACAGCAGCCTTTCCTATCTCGATCCGGCACGCGCCGAACCCTGGGCCAGTTTCATCGAGCAGATCGATCGCGTCGCGCCACACCTCGGGCCCTTGTCGCACTGGCTGGAAACCCTGAAACGCCCCAAGCGCATTCTGGTGGTCGATGTGCCCATCATTCGCGACGACGGCAGCATCGCCCATTACGAGGGCTATCGGGTCCAGCACAATTTGTCGCGAGGCCCGGGCAAGGGCGGCGTGCGCTTTCATCCGGCGGTGACGCTCAACGAAGTGATGGCCCTGGCCGGCTGGATGACCATCAAGAACGCCGCGCTGGGGCTGCCCTTCGGCGGCGCCAAGGGCGGGGTTCGCATCGATCCGCGCGGGTTTTCGCGCGCCGAACTGGAACGGATCACCCGTCGCTATACCTCGGAGATCGGCATCGTCATCGGGCCGGACAAGGACATTCCGGCACCGGACGTCGGCACCGACCAGCAAACCATGGCCTGGATGATGGACACCTATTCGGTCAACGTCGGGCATACGGCGAGCGGCGTCGTCACCGGCAAGCCGGTCGCGCTCGGCGGGTCTTTGGGACGCCATGAAGCGACGGGGCGCGGCGTGTACATTGCGGCCCGCGAAGCCGGCGCCCGCCTGGGCGTGCCGATTGATGGCGCGCGCGTCGTGGTGCAGGGCTTCGGCAATGTCGGCGGTATCGCGGCGCGCATTTTTCGTGAGAACGGCGCCAAGGTGATTGCCTTGCAGGATGCGGAAGCGACGATTGCCAATCCGCTCGGCATCGACATACCGGCCGCACTTACGCACGCCACAGCTCACGGCAGCCTGTCCGGCTTCTTTGGCGCCGAGCCGGTAAGCGAGGACGATTTCTGGCAACTTGAGTGCGAGTATTTCGTACCTGCCGCGCTGGAAGGGCAGGTGACGCCGGAGCGTGCGCACAATTTGCGCACCAGGATCATCGTCGAAGGCGCCAACGGCCCGACCACTCCTGCGGCCGACGACATACTGCGGCAGCGCAACATTCTGGTGATTCCTGACGTGCTGGCCAATGCTGGGGGTGTCACCGTGTCCTACTTCGAATGGGTTCAGGACTTTTCCAGCTTCTTCTGGAGCGAAGAGGAAATCAACGCCCGTCTCGAAAGCATCATGGTCAAAGCTTTCGACGCCATCTGGCAACTGGCTCTGGAACGCGAGGTGTCGATCCGTACCGCCGCATTCATCATTGCCTGCCAGCGTGTGCTGGCGGCCCGCGAGCAACGGGGGCTTTACCCGTAAGGCGGTGTTCGTCCGGTCCTGCGAAAATCACCAGCGAATGTGGCCGCCTCGTCGGCAATCCCGGACAGGCCCGGCGGGGTAGGTGACGCGCTGGAAGTTCCTGCGGTAACTACGGGCTTTCGGCGGCATGCCGGTCGGGGTAGTATTGTTCTTGTTCGAGTTTGTATTCGGCGGGACTTGCTCCCGTCCATACCCATGACCCATTACGGGAAGAAGGCCAGCATGACTGCAATTGTCCTCGGACGGCAGGCGCTCGAAGGCCGGCTCCGCATTGCCGGACGCGTCGATTGCATGGCAATGTCATTGCATATTCGGCTTTGCTGCACGTTGTGTTCCGCGGTGAGCAGCCTGTCGCACGCAAGGCTTCCACTGTGAGTCGTCAGCACCCAGAGATCTCCCCGCGGTTGAGACGGTATCTGCCGGCGCTGTTTACGCTGGTCCTGTTTGGTCTGCAGGGCTGCGCCCCACCAGAGCCGATTCACCTGGGTTTTGTCGGCGGGCTGTCGGGACGGGTGGCGGACCTGGGCATCGATGGCCGCAACGGCGTGATGCTCGCCATCGAACTGCGCAACAAGGCGGGCGGCGTGAAGGGCCGTCCGGTGGAGTTGCTGACCGAGGACGACCAGCAAAACGCCGATACTGCGCGCAAGGCGGTTTCTGCACTGATCAACCACAAGGTCGAGGCCATCATCGGGCCGATGACGAGCACCATGGCCACCGTCGTCGTGCCGCTGGTCAACCAGGCCCAACTGGTCATGGTCAGCCCCACGGTCACTACCAACGAGCTTTCCGGCCTCGACGATTATTTCTTTCGCGTGTTGTCACCCACCCGTGAGTTTTCGCGAAAAAGCGCCGAGCATCATTTCCAGCGGATGGGCATGCGGCGGGTGGCGGCAATCTACGATCTGCGCAACAAGTCCTACACCGAAAGCTGGCTCGGTGACTACCGCGTTGCCTTTGTCGCCGCCGGCGGCAGCCTGACGGACAGCGTCAGTTTCTCCTCCAGCGATGAAACACATTTTGGCGATCTGGCGCGGCAGTTGCTGGGTTCCAAGCCAGACGGCATTCTGATCCTGGCCAACTCGGTTGATGCGGCAATGCTCTGCCAGCAGGTACGCAAGTTGAACCCGACGATACCGATTGCCACCTCGGAATGGGCGGGTACCGAGCGCCTGATCGAGTTGGGCGGACGGGCGGTGGAGGGCATCGTGATCGGCCAGTTTCTCGATCGCCAGAGCACGCAGCCCAGCTATGTCGCGTTTCACCGCAACTATGTCGCCCACTACGGCAAGGAACCCGGCTTTGCCGCCCTGACCGCCTATGACGCGGCCAACGTGGTGATGGAGGGTCTTGAGCATCGGACATCCGGTCAGTCGCTGAAGCAGGCCTTGCTCGCTCGCAAGACTTTCGCCGGCGCACAGAGCCCGGTGGTATTCGACGCATTTGGCGACACGTCGCGCGAGAGCTTCACGACGACGGTCAGGGACGCGTCCTTCGTGGTGTTGCGCTAGGCTCCTGTATGGCGCGTTTCCTCCATCACTGGCTTACCATCAGCCTGGCTTTGCTGGTGGTGGTGCCTGTTCTGATCGTGGCCGCAGTGCTGCTGGCGATACTGGTGCCTCAGCTTCAGGCGCGTGTCGATGGCGAAAACCGCGTGCTCAGCGCTGCCGTATCGGCCCAGGTTGACTCCTACCTGATCGCGGCGGCGGGAGGCATCGCGCGCCTGGGCAAGGATCTCGCTCAATTGCCGGCGGCCGATTCCACCATTCAGCAGCGGCTGGACACCTTGGCCACAGCGGATCTGGCGCTCGATGTGCTGTATCTGCTGGATGCCGGTGACCGCGTGCTCCAGGTCGGACTTGAGCAGTCGCAGCGCAAGCATCGTGAAGATCTTCGCGGTCTGGATTTCTCCGCCCGCGGCTATGTAGCGGCGGCGCGCAGCAGCGGCCGGCTGACCTGGTCGGACACCTATCTATCGACGCGCGGCACGGTGTCGGTGGCGGCGGCTTTTCCCTTTCAGGACAAGATGCTGGTCGGCGAGATGGATCTGCGCGCGCTCTCCGAGTTCGTGCGTCACATTGGCGAGGCGGACAAGCTGGTGGCCATACTGGTCGATCGCCAGGGGCATGTCGTCGCCCACCCCGACGCCAGAAAAGCCTTGCAGCAGCATAGCCTGGGCCAGAAGGCCCTGGTCCAGGCCGGACTTGCCGGGCGTGCGATGACGGGCGAGGTCGAGATGGATGGCATCGACTACGTCGGAACCGCCACACCCATCAAGGGGCTGGGTTGGTCGGCGCTAGTGCTGCAGCCCAAGTCGGTGGCTTTCAGGACGCAGCGCACGGTGCTGTATGCGTTGGCTGCCGCCACCGTGTTTTCCCTGTTGCTGGCACTCAGCGCGGCCCTGCTGCTGGCCAGTGTGGTTTCGCGTCGGATCCGCGAATTCAGCAACGTCATGCACGCCGTGGCCGATGGCAAATACAACAACGGCATTCCTAATTTTCGCATCACCGAACTCAACGACCTGGGCGACAGCATGCGGCGCATGGCCGTGGCGGTGATGGAGCGCGAGTCGCGCCTGCAGCGCAGCCAGGCGGAATACCGTGACGTGGTCGAAGGCACTGACGATTTGATCACCCGGGTGGATCTGGAAGGACGCCTGCAGTTTGTAAACCATGTGGCGAAGCGCTATTTCGGGCTTGAGCCGGAAGACTGCGTCGGTTTGTCGGCATTCGATTTCGTGCATCCGGACGACAGGGAGGAAACCCGCAAGGCTTTTGCCGCCTGGCTCGAAGATTCCAGTTCTGCGCTCAACTGGGAGAATCGTCAGCTCAGCCGTGACGGAGCTGTGCATCTGATGCAATGGAACATCACCAGCGTGCACAACGCCGGTGGGCAGATCATCGGCTTTACCAGCATTGCCCGTGACGTGACCCGACAGCGCATTGCCGAAGAAGCGCTGCGCCAAAGCGAAGCCCGCTTTCGCGGCCTGACCGAAATGTCGTCTGATTTTTACTGGGAGAGCGATGCCGAGCACCGGTTCACCCGGCGCACCGAGAGCAAGCGGGAAGTGGCGGGTGAGGTGTTCCGCGCCGCATCCTCGATTGGCAAGCGGCGCTGGGAAATATCCTCGACCTCACCCGACGAAGCCGGCTGGCAGGGGCATCGTGCCATGCTCGATGCCTATCTGCCTTTTCGCGATTTCGAAATTTCACGGATACGTGCCGATGGCGTCGAGCACCATCTCTCCGTCAGCGGCGATCCGGTGTTCAATGCCGCCGGCGAATTCATCGGCTACCGCGGCGTCGGCGCCGACATCACCGCGCGCAAACAGGCTGAGCAGTACGAACAGTTTCGCAGCCGCATACTCGGCCTGATGGCGGGTGACGCGCCGCTGGAAAACATTCTCGCGGCGCTGGTGCGCGGCGTCGAGCAACTCAAGCCCGGCATGCTGTGCAGCCTTCATTTGATGGATGAAGACGGCCGACATCTCGTCAAGGGCGTGTCGCCCAGCCTGCCAGATGATTTCAACGCGGCCATCGACGGCATCGAGATCGGTCCGGCTATCGGTTCCTGCGGGGCTGCAGCCTTCACCGGAGAGCGTGTCATTGCCGAGGACATCGCGACGCACCCGTATTGGACTTCCTACAAGGAGCTTGCGGCGGGTGCCGGATTGGCGGCCTGCTGGTCGCAGCCGATCCGTTCCTCGGCGGATCGAGTGCTGGGAACCTTCGCCATCTACCATCGCCGGACTCACACGCCGACGGAAGCCGACATAGCCCTTATCGAGCAGTCGGCCAACCTTGCCAGCATCGCCATCGAGCGAAATGTGGCGGCAAACAAACTGCGTGACAGCGAGGCGCATTTCCGTCTGCTGACCGAGGGTGTGTCTGACGTGGTCTGGCAACAGGACGGCGCAAGCCGTTTCACCTATATCAGTCCAGCGGACGAGCAACTGCGCGGATACCGGGCCGACGAAATAATCGGTACCCACGCTTTCGAGCTATTGACCAACGAGGGCATCGCATCCGTTACGAGAGTAATCCAGAAAAGGCGGGCTGACGAGCAGCGGGGCATCTTCACCGGCACGGTGACTTTCGAGGTGCAGCAACGCTGCAAGGACGGCGGGCTGGTGTGGACCGAAGTTCGTTCAACGCCCGAGCGTGATGCGAATGGCCAAATTGTCGGCTATCACGGCATCACCCGGGATATTTCGGAGCGCAAGCGCCACGAGCAGCAGGCGCTCGATTACCAGAGCGATCTGGAGCGGCGAATTCAGCAGCGCACACTGGAACTGGCGCGCGCCAAGGAAGCCGCCGAAGCCGCCAATGTCGCCAAGAGCGCCTTCCTCGCCAACATGAGCCACGAGATCCGCACGCCGATGAACGGCATCCTGGGCATGGCGAATCTCCTGCGGCGCAGCGGCGTCACGCTGCTTCAGGCGGAACGGCTGGACAAGATCGACACCTCTGCCCAGCATCTGCTGTCGATCATCAACGACATTCTCGACATCTCGAAAATCGAAGCCGGCAAGTTCCTGATGGAGGAAGCCCCGGTCAATATCGGCAGCCTGCTGAGCAACGTCAGCTCTATCCTTTCCGACCGCATCAAGGCCGGGAACACTCGCCTGCTGATCGAAAGCGAGTCGCTTCCGGCCAATCTGCTGGGCGATCCGACGCGCTTGCAACAGGCCTTGCTCAACTACGTGACCAACGCGCTCAAATTCACCGAGGCGGGAAGCGTGACGCTGCGCGCGCTGAGGCAGGAGGAGACCACCGATTCGGTGTGCGTGCGCTTCGAGGTCCAGGATACCGGCATTGGCATTCAAGCTGAAGTCATGTCCCGCCTTTTCAGCGCTTTCGAGCAGGCCGACAATTCGACCACGCGCAAGTATGGTGGCACCGGCCTCGGCCTCGCCATTACCCGCCGCCTCGCCGAACTGATGGGCGGCGAGGCCGGGGTCGAAAGTACGCCCGGGGTCGGCAGCACCTTCTGGTTCACTGCGAAGCTGAAAAAGGGTGACGAGGCGCTTGCAAGGCCGGCAGCGAGCGGTATCGATGCGGAACTGGCCATACAGCAACATCACGCAGGCAGCCGCATCCTGATTGTGGACGACGAGCCGATAAACTGCGAGATTGCAAAAATGCTGCTGGAAGACATTGGTCTGCTGGTCGATACGGCGGAAGACGGGGCGGTGGCTGTCGCGCTGGCAAGGCAGATGCCTTATGCGGCCATTTTTATGGACATGCAGATGCCGAAGCTCAACGGGCTGGAAGCGACGCAGCAGATACGCGAGATTCCCGGTCGCCGGGAAACGCCGATCATCGCCATGACGGCCAACGCATTCGCCGAGGACAAGGCACGCTGCATGGACGCTGGCATGAACGACTTCCTGACCAAGCCGTTTTCACCGGATGCCATGTTTGCGATGCTGCTGAAATGGCTTGGTCGACGGCGCGTGTAGGAGACTCGTTCGACTCGGCCTGGATCGGCGCCAATCACTTAAGACCGCAGCCGCGAATCTCCGGTGCCGATTTCCAGGCCCTGGCTGAAGCGCGACATCGCGTAGCATCCAATCCAGTAGATCAGGCCGATGAACAGGTAGCCCTCCAGATGGTAGGAGCGCCACTCGGCGTCGCCGGCCAGCGCCAGTGATAGTGATCCGGTCAGTTCGTAAAGGCTGACCACGGTCACCAGCGAGGTGTCCTTGAAGATGCTGACGGCGCTGTTCATCACCGATGGGACGACGGCGCGCAGGGCTTGCGGCAGGATGATGCAACGCATGGACTGCCAGTGACCGAGGCCGAGCGCCGCGGCCGCATCGTGCTGCCCCGCAGGCACCGCCTGCAGGCCGCCGCGGACGGTTTCCGATAGGTAGGCCGCGGCGAAGAGCACGATGCCTGCCTGTACCCGCAACAGCACGTCGATCGAGAAACCCTGCGGCAGGATGATGGGGAACAGGAAAGAGGCGAGGAACAGTACTGAAATAAGCGGCACGCCGCGCACCAGTTCAACGTAAAGCGCGCACAGGCCGCGCAACAGAGGCAAGCCGGACTGGCGGCCCAGCGCGACCGCGATCGCCAGCGGAAAGGCCAGCAGCATGCCCATGGAGGCCAGCAACAGCGTCAGGGGCAAGCCGCCCCACTGGTCGCTGCCGACCGCGCCTAGACCGAAATATCCGCCACCCATGAGCAAGAAGAAACCCGGCAACGCCAGTGCCGAGGTGGCCAGCAGGCGCCTCCCTGCCAGCAGTCGCAGGCCGCTGGCGGCGATCACCGACAGCAGCAGGACGGTGGCCAGCAGGGGGCGCCATTGTTCGGCGTGGGGATAGCGGCCAAACAGGATGAAGCGATATTTCTCGGCCACCACACCCCAGCAGGCGCCACCGTGGTTCACGGCGTGGCAGGCAGCGGCATCGGCCTTGAACACGGCCTTCAGCAGCACCCAGTCAATCAGTCCGGGTAGCCACCAAAGCACGCCAGCCAGCAGCAGCACGGTCGTCATGCCACTTATGGCATCGGCAAACAGGTTGCGCCGCAGCCAGGCGTGGGTGCAAGTGATGTGGGTCATGAGCGCTCTGCCCAGCGCCCGCTGCGGCGCTCCAGCCAGTTGCTGAGCAAGGCGGTGAGCAAGGAGAGTATCAGGTACACCGCCATGATCAGGGCGATGCACTCGGCGGCGCGGCCGGTCTGGTTGAGCGTCGTGTTGGCCACCGACACCAGGTCGGGATAGCCGATGGCGACCGCCAGGGAAGCGTTCTTGGTCAGGCTCAAATGCTGGTTGGTCAGTGGCGGAATGATGCTGCGCAGGGCCTGCGGCAACAGCACCAGGCGGAACAACTGGACTCGCGTCAGCCCCAGTGCCAGCGCCGCATCGCTCTGCCCGTGCGGCACAGCGAGGATTCCGGCGCGCACCGTTTCGGCGACATAGGCGGCGGTATAGAGGCTCAGGCCTAGCAGCAGGGCAAGGAATTCTGGGGTCAGCGCGGCGCCGCCGACGATGTTCATCCCGCCTTGCAACGGGAGGTCGAACAAGCCCGCATCGCCGCCGAACCAGGGCAGGGACAGGCCGCTCTTGCTGAGGAATACGTGAGGCGCAAGCTGGACCGCTTCGCTGGCCAGCGGCAGGAGGTCGGTCACCACGAAGTACCAGGCCAGCAGTTGCAGCAGCAGCGGCACGTTGCGCAGGATTTCGACATAGGCGGCGCACAGCCCGCGCAGCAAAAGGTTGGGCGAAAGGCGGCCGAGGCCGATCATGGTGCCCAGCAGCGTGCTGGCGATGATGGCCGGCAAGGCCACGCGCAGCGTATTGGCGAGGCCAGCAGCCAGCGCTCGCAGCGTGCTGTCGGCGGAATCGAAGGGCAGCAGGCTTTCGCCTATGGCAAAGCCGGCGGGCTCTGTCAGGAAGTCGAAGCCGCTGCGGATGCCGCGCTCGGCCATGTTGCTGGCAGTTACATCGAGCAGCCACCACAGCGCGGCGAGCAGCCCCGCGGCAAGCAAGGCCTGGATGGTTAGGTCGCGCCAGCGTTGGCCTTGCATTGACTCGCCCAGAGCTTGTGAAGAAATCGTAGCGAGCGGGTCGCAGCGGGGTGCGGCCGGAGCGCAGCTACCGAAGCGTATGTCGTTATACGCGAGGATAGCCGGGCTTGGCAGATGAGCCGCCCAAGCCCCGATCCGACACGCGCAGTAGATTTATTCATAAGCTCTCAGCGAATCGGTGGCGCGTACATGATTCCGCCCTTGCTCCACAGGGCATTGACGCCGCGCGGCAGCTTCAGCGGCGAGGCGCTGCCGACATTGCGCTGGAACATCTCGCCGTAGTTGCCCACCGCTTTCACGGCGCGCGCGGCCCATTCGCGGTCCAGCCCGAGCAATTTCCCGCTGTCTTCGGCGCTGCCGAGCAAGCGCTGGACGGCCGGGTCGCTGCCCGCTTTCATCTGTTCCACATTGGCCTGGGTGACTCCGTATTCCTCGGCTTCGATCAGGGCGAAGATGACCCACTTGACGATGGCGAACCATTCGTCATCGCCGCGCCGCACTACCGGCCCCAGGGGTTCCTTGGAAATCAGTTCGGGCAACACCACATAGTCGTCCGGTTGCGGCGCCTCCTTGCTGCGGATGAAGGCCAGCGCCGAGGCATCCGTGGTGTAGGCCTGGCAGCGGCCGCTGAAGAAGGCCTTGATCGATGCCTCGAATTTCTCGAACACCACAGGCTTCACCTTGATGCCCTGCGCCTTGAACCAGTCGCCCAGGTTCTTCTCCGTGGTGGTTCCTGACTGCACGCAGATCTCGGCATTCTTCAGCTGTCTGGCGCTGGTGAGCTTGAGCTTTTTCGGCACCAGGAAGCCCTGCCCGTCGTAGTAGGTGACGGCGGTGAAATGCAGGCCCAGCGAAGCATCCCGCGTCAATGTCCAGGTCGTGTTGCGCGAGAGCAGATCCACTTCGCCCGACTGCAAGGCGGTGAATCGCTGTTGCGCATTGAGCGGCACATATTTGACCTTGTTTGGATCGTTGAGCACCGCCGCGGCGATGGCGCGGCAGACATCGACATCGAGCCCGTTCCAGCGGCCCTGGCTGTCGGCCGAGGAAAAGCCGATGACGCCGGTGCTGACGCCGCATACTAGTTGTGCCCGCTGCCTGATCTGCTCCAGTGTCTTGCCGGCGTGTGCGGCTGACAAGGGAAGCAGGACAGCCAGCAAGACGATTGCGGCGCGCAGGCCGCAGGCGCGATTTGGGAGTCTCATGGGCTGGGCGGGACAGGCAGGGAGCGGGACATGCCTCGATTCTAGCAAGGGATGGCGCGGCAACCGGTCGAGCGCGCCTTCTCGTCGGATTTGGAGGGATATGTCCAGGCGGTGGCTATTGTGTCCGCATACTCTGGCCGTGAAATACTTTTGCTGAAGGCCGGACAGTGCGACACTGTCGTCTGATCGGTGCTGATGACCTGCAGGAGGCGTATGGCGGATGTCTCGCCAGCTCAGGGGACAGGGGTTCGGTGACATTCATTGGGGAATACATGAAAAGAATTGCAATTGCGCTGAGTCTGGTTTTCGTTCTGATGCTGACGGCCTGCGGCGGCGACGAATTGCCGCCGGATCTGTATCGCGGCGTCGCCATGATCAAGTCGATGACCTCGCCGATGCACTTGTCCCGGTCCGCCTACAGCGTGGTGCAGGACGGCAAGCCATCAACCTATGTCAAATACATGTTCTCCAGCATGGGCGTGGCTGAATGGCCGGACTCGGAAGAGGCTGCGGAACGGGACCCCGCGTTGAAGGATCAGGCTGCGGCCGGACACCGGGCGCTGGTGCCAAAAGGCTTGTCGTTTGCAGCCAATGCCCCCGATCCGGCCAAGTCGCGCCAGATCGTGCTGAAGGCCGACGACGCGAAAGGGGTGCTGATCATTGAGGCCTACGACAACCCCGCGGCCAAGCCCTTGCAGGTCGAAACGATCCACTTGCCAAAGGTCGAAGTGGCTCCGGGGGTTCTTGAAAAGTACAACAGCAGAAAAGATCTGGGTAGCGAGTAGCCTTGAACGGATTCATGGGCAGATGACCAGGTTTCCCGTCCCGCATTAGCGCTGCGCCTCCGGTGTGACCGGCGGCAGGGTTTGCGTGACCTGAGCAGCGACCAGGCGATCTTCGGCAGTGGGCTGTTCGACATTGGACGCCGGCGTTGTGCTGCCCGGCGCATCGTCGACCGGGGCTGCGGTATCCGCCGTCGGCGTCACGGTGGCAGTTACCGGCCTGGGTATGGCGACAGGTGGCGGCTCCGCTTCGATGCGGCTTTGCAATTGAAAATCGGCCACCCCCCAGGCGATCGCGAGCAGGATGATAAGCCACAGAAAAAGTCCCATCAAATATCGGCGCGTTTATCGGGGGTCGAACTCGGGAGACCATTTGGTCAGGTAAGGCTTCATCAGCAAGTCCTCCTTGATGACATGCTGGATCAGCCAGCTCCGCAGCAGGGTCTTGAAGCTTTCAACCAGTGCCGGGGTCCATTCCTTGACCAATTCCTGTTTGACCTGTTCCAGTTTGTCCATCAACGCCTGGTGGGATTCATGCAGGCTGAACACGTGCGGATACCCCACGGCACGGGCAATTTTCTCTTCCGCGGCAAAATGCGCCCTTGAATAGAGGGAAAGGCTGTCGAGCGCCTTTCTCAGTTCATCCCAGTCTTCCATCGCCAGACAGTTCTCCACCTGATTGATGATCCCGATCAGGTGCTTGTGATCCGCGTCGATCACATTGTTGCCGACGCTCAACTGTTCTCGCCATTGAAGACTCATGAGGCTCTCCGGAATTCACAAAATCATCGATGCATGCGGATTGCAGGGCTGTCTCGGGGGAGGATAGCATCAACTCCGGACAAGTCGAGACGGCAGATATCCGCCTTGGTCCTGGCCGGGCTGGCGCGGGAAATGTGTTGCCGTTAATCGGTCGGTGCAGATCAGTGGCGGCGCGAATTCAACCAGTGCTTCCGCTCGCTGCGTCGTGCTCATTGGCGCAGTTCGTCAGGGGCAGTTCGGCCTGGGACGGCTCCCGGGCTGCCAGCGAAGAACCGCTTGATGACAACGCAGAGGCGCGCACGCCCAGCAGTCGCAGTTTTTGTTCCAATGGTATGCGACGCAAACACTCGCCAGCGGCACGGCGGATCACCACCGGGTCGGCCGTGGGGTCGGGCAGGGTCAGGTCGCGCGTGACGGTGTGAAAGTCCTCGAAGCGCAGCTTGATGCCGATAGTGCGGCCGCGGTAGCCCTTGCGCTGTAGGTCGCCGGCGAGGCGGGTGCACAGCCCGGTGAACACTTCAGACAAGGTTGCACGGTCGCGTTGCGGGTGTAGATCGCGCTCGAAGGTGGTCTCGCGGCTGATCGACTTGGGCTCGGAGTAGGTCACCACCGGGCGCTCATCGATGCCTCGCGCGGCCTGGCCCAGCCACTCGGCATAGCTGCGACCAAAATGGGCCTGCAGCAATTCGGGTTCCGCCCGCGCCAGATCGCCGATGGTGGCGATGCCCAGCGCCGCAAGCTTTTCGCCGGCCCTGGGGCCGATGCCGTTGATTTTGCGCACCGATAGCGGCCAGATTCGCAGCGGAATGTCGTCGTGCTCAAGCAGCGTCAGTCCGTCGGGCTTCTCCAGGTCGGAGCAGATTTTCGACAACAGCTTGTTGGGACTGACGCCTATTGAACAGGAGAGCCCGGTGGCGTGCTTCACAGCCTGTTTGATGTTTTGCGCGAGGGCCAGCGTTTCGTCGGGCATATCGCTCAGGTCGATGTAGATTTCATCGATGCCGCGGTCTTCAATCTGCGGCGCGACGGCCGCGACTGCGGCCTTGAACAGGCGCGAGTAGCGTCGGTAAGCGTCGAAGTCGACCGGCAGCAGGATGGCATCCGGGGCCAGCTTCGCCGCCTTCATCACGCCCATGCCGGAGAACACGCCCAGCGCCCGCGCTTCATAGGTGGACGTGGTGATGACGCCGCGCCCGACATAGTCGCGCAAGCGGGCAAAGCGGCGACTGCCGTCATCCATTGTTTCGGGCTGGTGGATGCTGCGTCCGCCAATCACCACCGGAAGGCCGCGCAGTTCCGGATAGCGCAATAGCTCGACCGACGCATAGAAGGCGTCCATGTCGAGGTGTGCAATACGTCGGGGATGCGTACTCATGGCACGACGAAGATACCGGAATTCGAAGCGTTCACGACGCCGCCCCGCTTTGGGCTAGGATGGTCATGAAACGGATTGCCGCAACCGACATTGGGACTATGCCATGATCAACGAACTGCTGCCGACCCTGACACCGAAGATCGCCGCGCTAAGGCGCGACATTCACGCCCACCCCGAACTGGCCTTCAACGAGAAGCGCACGGCGGAGAAGGTCGCCGACTATCTCGACGGCCTCGGCCTCGAAGTCCATCGCGGGATTGCACGCACCGGTGTGGTGGCAAGGCTCTCGCTGGGCTCGGGCAAGCGGGCGATCGGTTTGCGCGCCGACATGGATGCGCTGCCGCTGGCGGAGCTGAATACCTTCCCGCACCATTCGACGCATGCCGGGAAAATGCACGCCTGCGGCCACGACGGCCATACGGCGATGCTGCTGGGGGCTGCCGAGGCCCTGAGCAAGCTGCGGAATTTTGATGGCACGGTGTATTTCATTTTCCAGCCTGCGGAAGAGCATGAAGGCGGCGGCCGCGTGATGGTGGAAGAGGGCTTGTTCGAGCGCTTCCCGATGGACATGGTGTTCGGCCTGCACAACTGGCCGGGCATGGCGGCAGGCAGTTTTGGCGTGACCGAAGGTTCGGTGATGGCGGGCACCGATCGATTCGAAATCCAACTGACGGGGCGCGGCGGCCACGCCGCGATGCCGCATCAGGCGGTGGATGTGGTGCTGGCCGGCAGTGCGCTGGTGCAGGCCATGCAGTCCCTGGTCTCGCGCAACACTGACCCGCTGGACGCCGCCGTGGTCAGCGTGACGCGTTTTCATGCCGGCCATGCGGATAACGTGTTGCCCGAAACGGCCGTCCTCGGCGGTACGGTGCGCTCGCTGAACGGGGAATTGCAGGATGCGCTGGAAGAAGGTGTACGCCGCATCTGCAGCGGCATCGAGGCAACCTATCGGGTCAGCATCGACTTGCGCTACGAGCGCGGCTATCCGCCCACCATCAATGCGCCCGAGCCCTGCTTCATTGCGCGCGAAGTAGCGCGCCAGGTTGCGGGCGACGCGCAGGTCCGCATCGATTTGCCGCCCAGCATGGGGGCGGAGGACTTCGCCTACATGGCAAAGGTGGTGCCCGCCTGCTATGTCTGGCTGGGCAACGGCCCCGGCGAGGGCGGCTGCATGCTGCACAGCCCACACTACGACTTCAATGACGAGATCATCGCCACCGGCATCCGCTACTGGGTGCGACTGGCGCAGCGGGCGCTGGCCTAGCTGAGATAGCGTTGCCCGTAAACGCCAACGGGCAGCCGAAGCTGCCCGTTGCCTTGTCCAGCCGAAACGCGATTACTTGACGCGGGCGCGATATTCGCCGGTACGGGTGTCAATTTCGATCTTGTTGCCGATCTCGACGAACAGCGGCACGGGGATTTCCATGCCGGTGCTGAGCTTGGCCGGCTTCATGACCTTGCCCGAGGTGTCTCCCTTGACGGCGGGCTCGGTGTAGATCACTTCGCGCACCACGCTGTTTGGCATTTCCACCGAGATGGGCTTGTCGTTGTAGAACACCACTTCGACCGGCATGCCGTCTTCGAGGTAATTTACCGCGTCGCTCATGTTCTCGCCTTCGACTTCGTACTGGTTGTAGTCGGCATCCATGAACACATACATGGGATCAGCGAAGTAGGAATAGGTGCATTCCTTGCGGTCGGGCACCACCTGCTCGAACTTGTCGTCGGCCTTGTAGATGGCCTCCGACGCGGCTTCCGTGAGCAGGTTCTTGAACTTGAACTTGACGACCGCCGAACTGCGGCCGCCCTTGCTGTATTCGGCCTTCTGCACGACGAGGGGGTCGTTGCCGACCATTATGACGTTGCCGGCACGGAGTTCCTGAGCGGTTTTCATGGCTGCACTTCCTGATGCTGAAATTGGTAACCCGCTATTTTAGCCTTTGAATGCAGAACTGCACAAGCTGGCCGGCGAGATCGGGGCGGGCAGCCAGCATGGAGGCCCACAGTTGCATCGGCTCGGCGAGGCCTGGCAGGGCGGCCGAGAACGCGGTCCAGTCGGGCGTGCCCTGGCCATTCCAGGCATGCCAGAAGGCCTTCAACTGTGCGCCGGCAGGATGGATGGCCAGAAAGGCATCGAGTTTGGTCAGATGGGCGTTGCCGGACTGAGGGTAGGTCTGCCAGACAAAGGGCTTTCCCGCCCACTGGGCACGGACAAAGGAATCCTCGCCGCGGACAAAATTGAGGTCGCAGGCCCAGAGCAGTTCGTCGTAGCGAACTTGCGGCAGAAAGGGCAGGGGATGCACGCTCAGCGTGCCGATGGTGCAGGCCGTCTCGCTGCTTCCCGGCCACAACAGTCGAATGGGCCGGCTTGCGTTCGACCAGGCATGCTGCAGTTCGGGCAGCGCGGGATTTTCGTAGCTGAACAGGGAAATCGTCAGTTCATCCGGCAACTTGGGTGGCAGCCCGAGCTCGCGGCGGAAAGCCGGGCCGTCGAAAGCCTGGCGCCGCGCGTCGTAATTCTGCTCACGCAGCAGTCCGCCGGTGGGCGGCGCGAAGCCGGGAAAGAAGAAATGCTTGACCAGCGGCAGGCGCGGATGGGGCGAAGCCATGCCGTGGCAGCCGGCAACCCAGTGTTCGGCTGAGAGGTATTCGAGATTGAGCCAGACGGGGGCGTGGGCACGGGCCGCCATGGCCTCGACGTAAGGCAGGGGCGGCTCGCAGGCAAAAGCTTCTATCACGATATCGGTTGTATCCGACGCAGGCCAGTGGCTCGGCCACGGTTTGGACCATGAGCGGACCTCGACCGGTCCGGTTGCGTAATCGGGCGCCAGGCGCAGCAGGGGCGCCAGATCATCGATCCACAGCCTTACCCGCCAGCCATGCTCCGACGCCAATTGACGCGCCAGCCGCCAGCAGACGCCGGCATCGCCATAGTTGTCGACGACGACGCAGAAAATGTCGCAGGAAGGTGGCGTGTTGGTCATGGCGAGGCGGTATCCTAGCTTAATGGACCAACTTCTACGCTGCACCGATTGCCCGCGCCTGGCGGGTTTCCTCGCCGAGGTGCGCAGCCGCCGTCCGGACTACCACGGCCGGCCGGTGCCGCCCTTCGGCGACCCGCAGGCCCGCCTGCTGATCGTCGGCCTGGCTCCCGGCATGCACGGCGCCAATCGCACCGGGCGGCCGTTTACCGGCGACTTTGCCGGCATCCTGCTTTATGAAACACTGCATGCTTTCGGCTTTGGCTCCCAGCCGGAATCGCTGGCCGCCGACGACGATCTGCGCCTGACCGATTGCCGTATCACCAATGCCGTGAAATGCCTGCCGCCCGAGAACAAGCCCGAACCGGTCGAGATCAGGGCCTGCAACCACTATCTGGTAGCGGAACTGACAGCGGCGCCGGAACTTCGGGTGATCCTGGCGCTGGGGCTGGTGGCGCACAAGGCGGTGCAGATGGCGCTGGGCCTGAAGCAGTCGGCGCTGGTGTTCGGCCACGGTGCGCGTCACGCCTTGCCCGACGGCCGCGTCCTGATCGACAGCTACCACTGCAGCCGTTACAACACGCAAACCCGCCGTCTAACCAGCGCCGGCTTTCAAGATGTTTTCCGCAGCATCCGTGCCGAACTCGACGCCTGACGCCGGCCCGCGAAGCGGAAATCCCGGGGCGCAGAGCGCGACCTTCGATTCGAAGGAGTTCCTGGCGACGCTAACTGATGCGCCGGGTGTCTACCGTATGCTCGATGCAAGCGGCAAGATCCTCTACGTCGGCAAGGCAAAAAACCTCAAGAAGCGTGTCTCGTCTTATTTTGCCAGGACCGGCCACAGTCCGCGCATCGCGCTGATGCTGCAGCAGGTGGCGGCCATGGAAGTGACCGCGACGCGTTCCGAGGCCGAGGCGCTGATCCTCGAAAACACGCTGATCAAGAAGCTGGCGCCGAAGTACAACATCCTGTTTCGCGACGACAAGTCCTACCCCTACATCGGCCTGTCGGGAAGCGAGTTTCCGCGCCTGTTCTACCATCGCGGACCTTTCGAGAAGAAGTCACATTACTTCGGACCCTTCCCCAACGGACTGGCGGTGCGCGAAAGCATCCAGCTGATCCAGAAGACATTTTTGCTGCGCACTTGCGAAGAAGCGGTGTTCGCCCATCGTTCGCGGCCCTGCCTGATGCACCAGATCAAGCGCTGCAAGGCGCCGTGCGTGGGCCTGGTTTCGAAGCCGGACTATGCGGCCGATGTGCGCCTGGCGGAAATGTTCCTGCGCGGAAGACACTCTGAAGTCATCGAAGGGCTGACGCGGCAAATGGAAGATGCCGCGACCGAACTGCGCTTCGAGGAAGCGGCTGCGCTGCGCGACCAGGTCCGGGCGCTGCAGGCTGTGCTGCATCGGCAGTATGTGAGTTCGACCCGGGACGCCGATGTCGACATCATCGCCGCGGTGGTCGAACGCAGCAGCCTCTGCGTCAATCTGGCCATGGTGCGCGGCGGCCTGCATTTGGGCGATCGCGCCTACTTTCCCCAGGCCGCTGCCGAGGCCGAGGCCGGCGAAGGCCTGGCGGCCTTCGTCGCCCAGCACTATGCCGAGCAGCCGGCGCCGGCGCGCCTGATTCTCAGCGCCTGGCCGGTCGAGGATATGCCCGAAGGCATGAATGCCGGTCCGCCCAAAAACGAGATGGAGCGCGCCTGGGTCGAGATGGCCATGACCAACGCGCGCCTTGCAGTGCAGGCGCGCTGGCAGGCCAAGACGCGCAGCAGCGGGCGCCTGACGGCCTTGCAGGAGGCGCTGGACATGCCCGAGCCGCCGCGCCGCATCGAGTGCTTCGACATCAGCCACACTATGGGCGAAGGCACCGTGGCGTCCTGCGTGGTCTGCGTCGACGGCGCGATGAAGAAGGGTGACTACCGCCGCTTCAATATCGAGGGTATCCAACCCGGGGACGATTACGCGGCGATGCGCCAGGCCCTGACACGGCGTTATGAGAAGGTCGCCACCGGCGAGACGGCGGCACCCGACCTGGTCCTCATCGATGGCGGCAAGGGCCAGCATCGCGTAGCCCGCGAAGTATTTGCCGAACTGGGCCTGGACCATCTGGCGAGCATAGGCGTGGCCAAGGGTGAGGACCGCAAGCCCGGGCTCGAAACACTCTTCGTGCATCGCCGCAGCCTGCCGCTACAATTGGGCATGGACCATGCAGGCTTTCACCTGATACAGGAAATTCGCGACGAGGCGCACCGCTTCGCCATCGTCGGGCATCGGGCACGGCGGGCCAAGGCGCGTGGACGCTCGAAGCTGGAAGATGTGGCGGGTATCGGACCGGCGCGGCGCAAGAAGCTGCTGGCCCAGTTCGGCGGCCTCGACGGAGTGCGGGCGGCGACGATAGAAGACCTGTGTCGCGTCGATGGCATCTCGCGGCGGCTGGCGGAAGACATACACAAACAATTGAGATGACATGCCGCTGAACATTCCGAATCTCCTGACCTGGGCGCGCATCCTCCTGATCCCGCTGGTGGTGGGCGTGTACTACCTGCCGCTGACCCCGGTCGAGCAGAACTTCATTGCCACGACCGCCTTCCTCGTTGCGGCCATCACCGACTGGATCGATGGATGGCTGGCGCGCAAGCTGAACCAGACCTCCGCTTTCGGCGCCTTCCTCGATCCGGTGGCGGACAAGCTGATGGTGGCCGCCGCGCTGGTAATGCTGGTGGAATTGAATCGCGCCGATGCCATGCTGGCTTTCATCATCATCGGTCGCGAAATCGCGATCTCGGCCCTGCGCGAGTGGATGGCGAAGATCGGCTCGACAAAGAGTGTCGCGGTGTCCCTCATCGGAAAGCTGAAAACCATTGCCCAGATGACCGCGATTCCGATGCTGCTCTGGAATGCGCCAATCGGCCCGATCGACATACATCTGGTAGGCACCGGAGCCCTCTGGATCGCGGCCGTGTTGACGCTGTGGTCGATGGTTTACTACCTGAAAATGGCGTGGCCGGAACTCTCTGCGCGCGATCGTTGACACATCGAATGCGAACGCTATAATGCGCGCCTGTTCTGCGGGAGTAGCTCAGTTGGTAGAGCGCAACCTTGCCAAGGTTGAGGTCGAGAGTTCGAGACTCTTCTCCCGCTCCAGAATCCTGGGGGAAAGCAATCGCTTTCCCCCTTTTAGCTTCAACAAGTCC
>CAMBRI010000054.1 GCA_945870205.1 Sulfuritalea hydrogenivorans sk43H
GCGACGCAGACAGGGTATTGCATGATATTGGGCATCATCAGGGCGACGCGGCCGCCGGGGGCTAGCCCTCGCGATTGCAGCCAGGCGCCGAGACTGCGCGATGCGGTGTCGAGCTGGGCATAGGTGATCGACTTGCCCATGCAGATAAAAGCGGTACGCGCAGCGTACTTCTTCATCGACTCTTCCAGTACCTGGGATACGGTTTCGTACTGCTTGACATCGATCTCGGCGGGTACGCCGGCGGGATACTGCTTGATCCACAGCTTTTCCATGCTTGGTCTCCTCGGTATTGTTGTCTGCTTGTCTGCCATTATTGCATTTGCCCTGCCCGACGTCAGTAGCGGCATCGACGAAGCGGTATCGGCGGCCGATACCCTTCGTGGCAGGTGCTGCACCTTTGGCGTTTCCGGTTTACCCTTGCACCGCTTGAACGCATTCTGGGCGCAATTCACTCAGGAGAACGCCATGAAACCCCTGCACCATCACCTGCCACTGTTTGTCACGATCCTGCTGGCCACTGCCGCCCTGGTCCACGGCCCCATCGCCCAGCCATCCGGCTATCACGACTTCGCCGACCAGCAGATTGCATTCGGCATTCCCCATTTCGGCGACGTGGTTTCGAACCTCGGCTTTGCCATCGTCGCCGCCTGGGGCTGGCTGAGATTGGCGCCGGCCAGCGAGCATCCGGACATCCGTTCGGGCTGGGTCGGATACCGGATTTTCCTTATCGGCCTGTTCCTGACCGCCTTCGGTTCGACCTGGTACCACCTTGCGCCCGACAACGCGGGGCTGGTCTGGGATCGCCTTCCGATCGCGCTGGCCTGCGGCGGTTTGCTGGCCGGAGTCCGCGGCGACGTGCTGCGCCGGGAAGGCAGGGAGTTCGCGACCTGGCTCGCGCTGATCGCAATGTTTAGCGTCGGCTGGTGGTATTACACGGACTTGTCCGGCGCCGGTGACCTGCGCCCCTACCTGCTGCTGCAAGGCCTGCCCATCCTGCTGATCCCGCTCTGGCAATGGATTTACGACATGCCCGCCGCTGATCGCTGGGCATTCGGTGGCGCCCTGGCGATCTATGTCCTCGCCAAGCTCGCCGAGCTGGGCGACCATGAAATCGCTACAGCGCTGGGCGTCGTCACCGGTCATACGCTCAAGCACACGCTCGCCACGGGCGCGGCGGCGTTGATCGTCGGCCGACTGGTGCGCCGGGTGCGGGCCCCGTTCAGGGCTTGCGCCGGTGCATGTCCGCCAGTGCTGCCATAAGCCAGGAGCGCATGCCGATGACGATGGTGTAAGGACGGCGCTGGTCGGCCGGCAATTTCTGGTCGGCCAGATGCTGGTTGGAAAAATCCTGACCGATACGCATCAGCCGCTCGCGAAAGGAATTGGCCAGGCCGCGACCGATCTCACCATGCACCACCATCAGCATTTCCGATTCGCCGTCGAAGCCGCCGGCAAAATAGTCGTGCAGCACCTCCTTGCGGAAGAAGGCCATCACCGGACCATGGGGCAACCAGCGAAAGCCCTTGGCCACCTTGAGCCGGTAGCGGTTGCCCGGACGCAGGTCGATGATCCCGATGCGGTCCAGCTGCGTCAGCGCTTTCACCAGCTTCGCTGCGCTCAAGTCGTAGGTGGCGAGGATTTCCTCGGCCGGCACCTGGCTCATGACGCAGATCGCGACCACCAGCAGCGTGCGGTCGGCCACCACCGCCTTCTCCTGTGCCAGCGTCAACTCCAGCATCAGCGGCTGGGTATCGGCGACGCGACGGGCGAGATCGGCAAAGTCCAGGTTGATGATGCGGCAGATGTCGTCGATGCGCGACAGCGGCATGTTGCCGCCTGTCGAAAACATTCGCTTGACGCTGGATTCGGCCATGCCGAGCCGTTCGGCAACCACGGCATAGGTGATGCCCGCTGTCTTGAGTTCGGTCTTGAGGTGGGCAATCAGGTCCAGGGTGGTGCTCATGACATTGACAATACTGGAGAAAGGTATCTTCAAACGATACTACAAGTCTATACAAATTGCACATCGTCGCCTTTGCTTGTACCGGCATTGCGCCTTGCCCATGATGCACCCGTCACCCGACACAACCACCAAGGAGCACATCATGGAAAACACGGTTCGCATCATTCAACGCGACACAGGCGCCTGGCGCATGCAGGTATGGATTTCCTTCGGCATCGCCGTGCTGGTCTGCGGCACCGGGCTGGCCTGGCTGCCGGGCGGGGATCTCGACCGCGCCTTCATGGTCATGGGCTACTTCTTCTGCCTCTCCGCGGCCTTCGTCCTCGCCAAGTATGTCCGCGACAACGCCCTCGCGGCTTCCGACACGCCGATGTGGTCCATGGTCGTCTGGGGCGGTTTCGCCCTGGCCATGATGCTCACCGCTTGGGGCCTGTGGCGCATGGAGATCAACCCGACCTGGAAGGCCTATCTGCTGGTGAGCTGGCTTTACCTGATCTCGTCGGCCTTCACGCTGGCCAAAACCCTGCGCGACGCCTATGAGGCCGACCGGCTTGAACGCACACAGGATGCCGGCCTCGCGCTGCCCACAAGTGGGGCTGCAAGCGCAAACCACTAAACCATTCACTCACAGACAAGGAGAACTCTCATGACATACGCCACCTCCCGCCGCCGCGCCTTGCGCGCCCTGATCGGCTTCGCTCTCGTTCCAGCCGCTGCCTTGCTGTCCGCCCCCAGCCGAGCCCATGGCGGCGCATCGGAAGCCAGCGCCGCCTCCAGCCTCCTGCTCTCGTTGCCGATTGCCGTACTCAGCGTCGCACCCCTGATGATCCTCAGCGCCGGCGCGGCGCTGACCGTGGTCACGGTCGAAGCCTCCGCCGCCGGTACGGTGTGGGTGCTGCGCCGCGCCTCGGACGGGGCCACCGCCAGCCTGCGTTTCTCCGGCGAAGCGGCCGTCGCGTCGCTGGTGGTGGCCGGAACCGCCGTCTCGGTTACGGTCATCGCCGCCGGCTGGCTACTCTCCGTCGCCGGCGAAGTGCTTTGCCTGGTGCCCAATGCCCTGGGCGAGTCGCTGCTCTACAACGAGAGGGTACGGTGATGGACACTCTGAACAGCATCGTGTGCGGCGCGCGGCGCGCCCTGTTTGCCCTGATGACCACGGCGGCGATAGTCTGTGCGGTGGCGCCGGCATCGGCAGGACAGAATTGCGAGCCGCGCAAACCCAGCCTGGATTCGATCCGGCGCGACCTGGCGCTGGCAGCCAGCGTTGCCGAGCAACTCGACGAAATGGCACGACGCGATGGCACAAGGGTGCTGCTGATCGCCCGCGCCGGGCAGGATCTCGGCCAGTACGGCCTGCGCTATTCGCATCTGGGTATTGCCTATCGCGACGATGCGGCGCTCGGTGGTCGCGGCGCCTGGCGCGTGGTGCACAAGCTCAACCAGTGCGGCAGCAGTCGCAGCATGATCTACCGGCAGGGGCTGGCCGAATTCTTCGGCGACGGACTGTACGCCCACGAAGCCGGGGTCGTGGTGCTCAAGTCGGCAATCGGGACGCGCCTGGCGGACCAGTTGAAGGATGACCTCGTGCTGACTGCGCTGCACGAGCCGCGCTACAACATGCTCGCCTATCCGTGGTCGGGGCCCTACCAGCAGAGCAACCAGTGGGCGATCGAAACTCTGGCGATGCTGGCAGAACCCTCTGTCACCAGCCGCGCGGCCGCGCGCAACTGGCTGCGCGCCCAGGACTACCGGCCGACGACTTTACAGATTTCCTCCCTGACGCGCCTGGGTGCGCGCGTGTCGTCGGCCCACATCAGCTTCGACGACCATCCTTTCGGTCGGCGCATGGCCGGGCAGATCGATACGGTCACGGTCGACTCGGTATTTGCCTGGATCGAGCGCTCCGGCCTCGGCGGCCCAACGCTGCGGCTGCGTACGCAGCCGGTTGATCGTCCGCCACGCCGCGACGTCACCGCGACATGAGCCGGCTTTCCAGATTCTGGCCACCCGCCATTCCTGCGACAATATGACATCGCTGTGAAACGTCCCAAAACCAAAGTCTCGAGGAAATCCGATGAGTAACCAATCCGGCCTGCTTAGCGCGCGCCGCTTCGCCCCCCTGTTCGTGACCCAGTTTCTCGGCGCGCTCAACGACAACGTGTTGAAGAACGCCATGGTCGTGCTGCTGACGTTTCAGGCGGCGAGCTGGACCACCATCAAGCCGGAACTGCTGGCCAACCTCGCGGCCGGCATTTTCATCCTGCCATTCTTCCTGTTTTCGGCGACGGCCGGGCAGCTCGCCGACAAGTACGACAAGGCCTGGCTGGCGCAGATGGTGAAGCTGCTGGAAATCGGCATCGTGCTGGTGGCGGGCCTCGGTTTCATTGTGCAAAGCATCGCCATCCTGTTCGTCAGCCTGTTCCTGCTGGGACTGCATTCGACGCTGTTCGGCCCGGTGAAATACGCAATCCTGCCGCAACACCTCAAGAGCGATGAACTGGTCGGCGGCAACGCGCTGATCGAGGCGGGAACCTTCATCGCCATCCTGGTCGGCACCCTGCTCGGCGGACTGCTCGCCGGCAGCGCCGGCGGTACGGCATGGATCACCGGTGCCGGACTGGCGATTGCCATCGCCGGCTACCTCGCCTCGCGTTCGATTCCGGCCGCCTTGCCGCCCGCGCCAACTCTTGCCATCAGCGCCAACCCCTTAAGTGAGACCTGGCGCAACATCAACTTCGCCCGCGCCAACCAGACCGTGTTCCTCTCCATCATGGGGATATCGTGGTTCTGGCTGTTCGGCGCGATGTTTCTCGCCCAGTTTCCCGCCTATACCAAGAACGTCCTGGGTGGCAGCGAAACCGCGGTAACCCTGCTGCTGGCGACATTCACCTTCGGCATCGGCGTCGGTTCGCTGCTGTGCGAAAAACTCTCCGCGCGCCGCGTCGAACTGGGCCTGGTGCCGCTGGGCTCGATCGGCATGACACTGTTCGCCCTTGACCTTGCTTTCGCCTCGCCCGCCGTGCCCTCGCCCTCGCCGCTGGGGGCGATCGGCCTGCTCGCCTACGACCAGACCTGGCGCGTGCTGCTTGATCTGGCCCTGCTCGGCATCTTCGGCGGCTTCTTCATCGTGCCGCTGTACGCCCTGGTGCAGCAGCGTTCCAACCCCGAACACGGTGCCCGCATCATCGCCGCCAACAACATCATGAACGCGCTGTTCATGGTGGTCGGTGCGCTGTGTGCCGCCGGCCTGCTCGCCGCCGGCCTGACGATTCCGATGCTGTTTGCCGTGGCGGCCGTCTGCAACGCGGTGGTGGCGCTGTTCATCTACGGCCTGGTACCCGAATTCCTGCTGCGTTTCATCATCTGGATGCTGATCCACAGCGTGTATCGCCTGCGCGTGCAGGAACTCGACCAGGTGCCGGACGAAGGCCCGGCAGTGGTGGTCTGCAACCATGTCAGCTTTGTCGATGCGCTGGTGATCATGGCCGCCTGCCGCCGCCCGATCCGCTTTGTGATGGATCACCAGATCTTCCGCTGGCCGGTACTCAATTTTGTCTTCCGCACCAGCAAGGCCATCCCCATCGCCTCGGCCAAGGAAGACCCGGCAATGATGGAAAGGGCTTTCGACGAAGTTGCCAGGGCGCTCGACGCCGGTGATCTCGTCGGCATATTCCCGGAGGGCAAGATCACCGCCGACGGCACCATCAACCCCTTCCGCCCGGGCATCACCCGCATCCTCGCGCGCAACCCGGTGCCGGTGGTGCCGATGGCCCTGCGCGGCCTCTGGGGTAGCTTCTTCTCGCGCAAGCACGGGCCGGCGATGACCAAGCCGTTCCGCCGCGGCGTGTTTTCCCGCATCGAACTGGTCATGGGTGCTGCGGTACCGGCAGCACAGGCATTGCCGGAGCGACTTCAGCTGGACGTCGCTGCCTTGCGCGGCGACTGCGCGTAGCGGTCGTCGTACCGTCGGCGCCGCTTCTCAGGTTCCGGCAACGCCGGCCCCATGCGCCTGCAGGTCGGCGTGGTAGCTGGAGCGCACCAGCGGCGCCGAGGCCGCATGGGTGAAGCCCATGGCCGTGGCTTCGCGGGCGTACATGGCAAAGACATCGGGATGCACGTAGCGCAGCACCGGCAGATGGTGTCCTGAGGGCGCCAGGTACTGGCCGATGGTCAGCATCTCGACGCCGTGTGCGCGCAGGTCGCGCAGGGTTTCCAGGATTTCTTCGTCGGTTTCGCCCAGGCCCACCATCAGGCCCGACTTGGTCGGCACGCCCGGCACACGCTTGCGGAAGGCCTGCAGCAGTTGCAGCGAATTTTCGTAATCGGCGCCGGGGCGCGCCTGCTTGTAGAGGCGTGGCACGGTTTCCATGTTGTGGTTCATGACGTCGGGCGGTGTCGCCGCGAGGATGTCCAGCGAGATGTCGAGCCGGCCGCGGAAGTCCGGCACCAGGACCTCGATTTTTGTTGCTGGCGAATACTCGCGCACCTTCGCGATGCAGTCGGCAAAGTGTTGCGCGCCGCCGTCGCGCAGGTCATCGCGGTCAACGCTGGTAATCACAACGTATTTCAGCTTCATCGCGGCAATGGTGCGCGCGAGCTTCTCGGGTTCCTCTCCGTCCGGCGGCAGCGGCTTGCCGTGGCCGACGTCGCAGAATGGGCAGCGTCGGGTGCACAGGTCGCCGAGGATCATGAAAGTGGCCGTGCCGTTGCCGAAGCATTCGCCGATGTTGGGGCAGGTGGCTTCCTCGCACACCGTATGCAACTTGTGTTCGCGCAGGATCTGCTTGATCTCGCCGAAGCGGCCGGCGCTGCTGCCGGCCTTGACGCGGATCCAGTCGGGCTTCTTGAGCACGGTCGCGGCCGGCACGACCTTGATGGGGATGCGTGCGGTCTTGGCTTCGCCTTTTTGTTTGGTCGTCATGGGTTCTCTTCGTCCAGTTGCCGCGCCAGATGATCGGCGAGGGCCTTGCCAACTATCGCAGTATCTTCCGCGCCGCGCCATTGTGGCAAATACGCACACAACTGGGTAACCGCCATGCCCTCGTAACCGCAAGGGTTGATGGCGTCGTAGGGTGCGAGGTCCATGTCGACATTGAGCGAAACGCCGTGGTAGCTGCAACCGTGCTTGATGCGCAGGCCCAGCGCGGCTATCTTGGCGCGGCCGACATAGACGCCGGGGGCGCCCGCCAGGCGCGCCGCGGTGACGCCGTAGCCGGCCAGCAAATCGATCACGGCCTGTTCGATGCGATTCACCAAGCCCCGTACGGTAAACTCGCGCCGGCGCAAGTCGAGCAGCAGGTAGACCACCACCTGGCCGGGACCGTGGTAGGTGATCTGCCCGCCGCGGTCGATCTGCACCACGGGGATGCCGATGTCCCTGAGCAGATGCTCGGGCTTGCCCGACAGCCCTTGCGTGAATACCGGCGGATGTTCGCAGAGCCAGAGTTCGTCGGGCGTATCAACGCCGCGCGCCGCGGTGAATTCCTGCATCGCGGCAAAGGTGGTTTCGTAATCAACGCGCCCGAGCTTGCGGATAATCACAGCCGCGCCTTGCGGGGCCCCGGCTGCGCCGCTCACAGCACTACCTTCACCATCGAATGCGCTGTCAGCTCGCGATAGAGCGCATCGAGTTGCTGCTGCGACACGGCCCGCACTGTGCAGGTCAGCGACAGATAGTTGCCGGCTTTCGAGGGGCGGCTTTCGATCGTTGTGGCATCGAAGTCCGGTGCATGCCTGAGCACTATGCCGACGACGGACGGCGCGAAATCGGCACTGTTTGCGCCCATGATCTTGAGCGGGAAATCGCAGGGAAATTCGAGCAGGGTCTCGCGGCTCATGCCGAGGTCCGCATCACCGTCGTCTTGAACTCCTGGTACCAGGAATACATCGGCGCGAACAACGGGCCCGGCCTGCCGCCCGACCCGATGCTGCGTCCGTCGAGCGTGACGATGGGCAGCACTTCCTTGGTCGATGAACACATCCACAGCTCGTCGGCGGCTCGGGTTTCAGCCTCCGTAATGTCGCGTACCTCATACGGCAAGCCATGCTGCGCAGCCAGTTCGAGCACGACGTCGTAGGTGATGCCCGGCAGCATCAGATGGTTCTTCATCGGTGCCAGCAGCACGCCTTCCTTGATTGCGAAAATCGACGACGCCGAGCCCTCGGTCAGGAAGCCGTCGCGAAAGAGCACGGTTTCGACGCAGCCGGCGGCGACCGCCATCTGGCGCAACAGGCAGTTGGCCAGCAGCGAGGTGGTCTTCAGGTCGCAGCGCAGCCAGCGGATGTCGGCGGACGATACCGCGGTGATGCCCTGTTCACGCTGGCTGGCTGGCGGCGTTGTCATCGCTTCCGCCAGCAGCACTACCGTGGGTGCAACGTGCTTCGGAAAGGCATGGTTGCGCACCGCCATCGGCCCGCGCGTGACCTGGATGTAGATCGACTGGTCTTCCCACTCCGCTTCGTTCGCCAGTTGCGTGACGAATCCAATCCACGCCTCGATGCCATAGGGGTTGGCAAGCTGTATCCCGTCGAGGCTTTGCTGCAAACGCGCCAGATGCTGTTCGAGACGGAAGGGCCGCCGCGAATACACCGGAATCACCTCATACACGCCGTCACCAAAGAGAAAGCCTCGATCCATGACCGAGACTTTTGCTTCGTCCGCGGCAAGCCACTGCCCGTTGAGAAACACGCGTGCGCTCATTGGAAGAACAGCCGCAGATCGTCCCACACGCGGCCCAGAAATCCAGCCACGGGAACGTCGCTTTGCGCCACCACCGGGTATTCGCCCCAGGGCTGGCCGGCCACTGCCAGCCTGAGCATGCCGACCATACTGCCAGCGGCGACCGGCGCAACCAGCGGCTGCTTGCTTGCCAGTTGCACGGTTACCTTGTCGGCCATGCCGCGCGGCACGGAGACTACGAAATCTTCGGCAAAGCCCACGCCAACAAGGTTTTGAACGCCCTTGAATACCTTAAGTTGCGAAATTGCCTGGCCCTTGTCGTAGAGCTTGACCGAATCGAAACCGGTAAAGCCCCAGTTCAACAGGTTGAGCGAATCACGGGCGCGGGCTTCTTCGGACGCGGTGCCTAGCACCACCGAAATCAGGCGACGCGGCCCGCGTTTTGCGGTCGCGATCAGACAATAACCCGCCGCGTTGGAATGGCCTGTTTTCAGTCCATCGACGGTCGCATCGGCCCACAGCAGCCGATTGCGGTTGTGCTGGCGGATGCCGTTGTAGGTGTATTCCTTCATCGCATGCAGCGCGTGAGTTTCCGGATGGTCGCGGATCAGCGCGGCCGCGAGGCGCGCCAGGTCACGCGCGGTGGAATAGTGGTTCGGTGCCGGTCCTTCGAAATAGCCGCTGGCATTGAGGAAATTGGTGTCCTTCAAGCCCATGCGCTGCGCGCTGCGGTTCATCATCGCAGCGAAGGCATCCTCGCTGCCGCCGATGGCTTCGGCCAGCGCCACCGACGCATCGTTGCCGGACTGGATCACCATGCCCTTGAACAGCTCGTCGACCAGGACCCCCTTATTGACCGGCACAAAACTGCGCGAACCCTGGGTCCGCCAGGCACGCTCGGAAACGGTAACCGGCTGTTGCAGACTCAGTGTCTTCTGGGCCAGTGCTTCAGCTACCAGATATGTGGTCATAACCTTGGTCAGCGAGGCGGGTTCCAGCCGCGTATCGGCTTCCTGCGCGGCCAGGACCTGCCCAGTGGCATAGTCCATCAGCAGCCAGGCGCGAGCGCTCAGGGTCGGCACCGGAAGGGCCTGCGCATGGCTTGCGGCGATGTGAAGCAGGCTGAAAACAAGAACAAGAAATCGCATTGAAGAATCGCTGAGAAAAGGGGATGGAATTATAGTCGGCCGCGCCGGCCAAAGCCTGTCGGAACTAGCGCTGTACCACCACAGGTGCCATGCCGAGGCTCTCTCTCAGGCGCCCGCCCGCGAGCTGCGCGGCGGCGGCGTCCGGCCAGGGGCCGAGCTGGACGCGGTACAAGGTGCCGGTCGAGTGCACCACAAGCTTGCCGGACAGGTCGCCCAGTTCGCGGGCCAGCCTCAGGCGTAACGCCTCCGCATTGTCGCGGCTGCCGAATGCGCCCAACTGCAGGAAGTGTCCGCGCGCGTCCTGCACTTGCGGCAGCGGCGGCTCGGGCTCGGCCGCGGCCAGTTTTGCAATCGGGTCATCTGCGATAGTCGGCGCCGGTACCGGGGCGAGCGTCTGCCCGGGCAGGACGCTTTCGACCACCACCGGGGTGCTGCCCCGGTCGACGTAGCCGAGCTTGTAGGCCGCCGTCCAGGAAAGATCGATCTCGCGCCCGGCATGGAAGGGGCCGCGATCATTGATACGAACCACCACCGACCTGTTGTTGGCGGGGTTGGTCACCCGGACGTAGGACGGAATGGGCAGGATGGGATGTGCAGCCGTCATCGCGTACATATCGTAAGTCTCGCCGCTGGAGGTCTTCTGGCCGTGGTAGCGACGCCCGTACCAGGACCCCATGCCGCGCGCCTGGTAGGGCTTCAGTTCGCGTAGCGGCACGTAGTTGCGGCCAAGTGCGGAATAGGCGTTGTTGGCGAAGCGGTGCAGCGGCTCAGCCTTGGGCACCGCATCGGGAATCGTGTCCGGATCGATGGCCGGGCCATCGCCGGGTCCGTCGTCCTTGTAGCCGCCGCCGAACTTCACCGGCGGCGCCGGCTTCTTCGCCGCGAGAGCAGAAGTCGGCGCTGGCGGTGCGGCGGCGGACGGCGGCTCGCCGCGATCCGCCAAGGGACGCGGCGCCTGCGTACCGCAGGCGGCGAGGAACAGCGGCAGGAGTAGAAGCAAAAAGGCTCTACCACAGAGACGCAGAGGCACAGAGGAAAAGCCAGGCGAGAAAAGCAATTGAACAGCTCTTGAAGTTCTCTGTGCCTCCTCTGTGTCTCTGTGTCTCTGTGGTGAAGGGTTCTGAATCACTTCTGCACCAGCATGCGATTGCCGTGGATCGACATCAGGATGCCGATGCCGATGAACAGGGTCACCAGGGCCGTGCCGCCATAACTGATCAAGGGTAGCGGGACGCCGACCACAGGCAGGATGCCGGAAACCATGCCCATGTTGACGAAGGCATAGGTGAAGAAGATCATGGTCACGGCGCCGGCCAGCAGGCGCGAGAACAGCGTCGCGGCATTGGCGGCGATCATCAGGCCGCGGCCGATCAGCAGGGCATAGAGCACCAGCAGCAGCAGGTTGCCGAAGAGGCCGAACTCCTCGGAAAACACCGCAAAGATGAAGTCGGTATGACGCTCTGGAATGAACTCCAGCTGCGCCTGGGTGCCGGCGCGCCAGCCCTTGCCGAAAATGCCGCCGGAGCCGATGGCGATGGTCGACTGGATGATGTGAAAACCCTTGCCCAACGGATCCTTTTCCGGATCGAAGAGGGTGATGATGCGATTTCTCTGGTAGTCGTGGAGCAGGTTCCACGCCAGGGGTGCCGCGGCGATCCCCGCAACGACCATGCCGATCATGACCTTCCACGACAGACCGGCGAAAAAGATCACATAGAAGCCGGCCGCCAACACCAGGATGGCGGTGCCCAAATCCGGCTGGCGGGCGATCAGGCCCACCGGCAGCAACAACAGAACCGCGGCGATACCGTAATCGCGAAAGCGCGGCATGGCTTCACGCTTCTGGAAGAACCAGGCGAGCAGCAGAGGCATGGCTATCTTCATCAGTTCGGACGGCTGCGCGCGCATGAAGCCCAGGTTGAGCCAGCGCCGCGCGCCCTTCGAGACATCGCCGAACAGGGCGACGGCAATCAGCAGCAGAATACCAAGGACATAGACCGGCACGGCGAGGTGCATCAGCCGCTGCGGCGGCACCTGCGCGACGATGCGCATCACGACCAGGGCCGCCGCCACGTTCATCAGTTGCGCATTGATCCTCTCGGGAGAGGCGCTGCCCATCATGCCGATGGCCAGCAGCAAAAGCAGGCCGGCGATCAACATCAGCGGCGGATCGATGGGCGCGACGAGCCGCAGCAGCAGGTCGCGAATCGTGGTCAGCCCGATTCCGCGGTTCATTCCTCGTCATCCTCTTCAATGGCGGCTTCATCGGGCAGCGCCGGTGCCTTGGGACGCTTGCCCAGCAGATAGTAGTCGAGCACCTGGCGCGCGATCGGCGCCGCCGCCTGCGCGCCGAAACCGCCATTTTCGACCAGCACCGCCAGAGCGATCTTCGGATTGTCCGCTGGCGCGAAGGCTATGAACAGCGCGTGATCGCGGAGTTCCTTCTTGACCGAGCCAGCCTTGTACTCGGCACCCTTGAGTGAATACACCTGGGCGGTGCCGGTCTTGCCGGCGGAAATGTATTCGGCACCGGCGAAGGCGCGCGCGCCAGTACCCTCCTTGTTCACCCCGACCATGGCGTTCCTGATCACCTCGATATGTTCGGGCTTGAAGCCCAGATCCCGTATCGGCTGCGGTTCGATCAGCGTCTGCTTGCCGGTCCGGGTGTCGGTAATGAATTTCACGAGGTGCGGGCGGAATACCACGCCCTTGTTGGCGACGATCGCCGTGGCTTGCGCCAACTGGATCGGCGTATAGGCGTTGTAGCCCTGGCCGATGCCGATTGAAATGGTTTCGCCGGCATACCATTTCTGCTGCTCCGGCTTTTTGAAGCGCTTCCGCTTCCACTCCTGCGAGGGCAGTACACCTTCGGATTCGCCATCGATATCTATGCCGGTGCGGCTACCCAGACCCAGGCTGCCCATGAAGCTTGAAATATTATCTATTCCCATGTCATTAGCCAACATGTAGTAGTAAGTGTCGCAGGAGTGCACGATGGACTTGTACATGTCCACCATGCCATGGCCGCCCTTCTTGTCATCACGGAAATGGTGGCCGCCGAAATTGAAAAAGCCGGGGTCGGAAATCAGCTGTTCCGGACGACGCTTGCCGAGTGTCAGGGCCCCCAGTGCCATGAAGGGTTTGAACGTGGAGCCCGGTGGATAGGCCCCGTTCAGCGCGCGGTTGACCATCGGCTTGTCGGGCGATTCGTTGAGCTCCCTCCAGTTCTGGGTGTCGATGCCATCGACGAACAGGTTGGGGTCGTAATTGGGCACCGCGACCAGCGCCAGGATGCCGCCGGTGGCGGGTTCGATGGCGACCATCGCGCCCTTGCGGTCACCGAAGGCCTGCTCGGCAATGCGCTGCAACTCGGCGTCGACCGTCAGCGTCAGGTTGTTCCCGGCCACCGGCGCGGTGCGCGCCAGGGTGCGCACCGCACGACCGCCGGCATCCACCTCCACTTTCTCGAAGCCGGTCTCGCCATGCAAGTCAAACTCGTAGCGCTGTTCCAGCCCGGTCTTGCCGAAATGATCGGTGCCGCGATAGTTGGCGTCGGCCTCCTTTTCTTCGATTTTTTCCAGATCGCGGTCATTGACGCGGCCGATGTAACCGAGCATGTGCGAGGCGAAAGCGCCGCCCGGGTACTGGCGAAAGAGGCGCGCCTTGATCTCCACGCCCGGGAAGCGGTAGCGATGGGCGATGAACTTTGCCACCTCCTCGTCGGTCAGTCGCGTCCGGATCGGCAGCGACTCGAAGTTGCGGCTTTCTTCCAGGAGCTTTCTGAAGCGCTTGCGGTCCTTGGGCTGGATGTCGATGACTCCGGCCAGACCATCGATGAGCTGTTCGAGATCGCGAGTCTTGGAGGGCGTGATTTCCAGGGTATAGGCGGAGTAGTTGCGCGCCAGCACCGCGCCATTGCGGTCGAGGATCAGGCCTCGGTTGGGAACAATGGGCACCAGCGAAATGCGGTTGTCCTCGGCACGGGTCTGGTAGTAGTCATGCTGGACGATCTGCAGCCAGACAAAGCGGATGAACAGGAGCGTGAAGCACAGCAGCACGAAGCCGCCTGCCACCGCCAAACGTGAGCGAAAGCGCTCGAGTTCCTCCTGGGGGTTCTTGAATTCCATCTAACGCTTATGGCACCCAGCGCGACCCGCCGAAGACGAAACACGCGAAAGACGAATTGGTCGCCCGCCTCCCTTCCCCCCTCGCGGAGGGTTATCAATCGGCGTGCTGCGCGCGTCCATCACAAGGGACTCCGTACAAGGTATTTCACATTAAATCGGACGATGGACGTCCTTGTCTTCCGGCCGGAACTGCGGCATCAGCAGCAGATAAGTCACCGGATGCCAGAACAGGGTCGCCGTGAAACTGGACAAAAACCACAGCACGCCGGGGAACTCGGCGCCGCTCAACATGCGTGCCACCATCATCACCAGTTGCATGCCGAGAAACATGGGCAATACGTGCAGCGCCTGCTGCGACAGTGGAAACCATAGAACGCGCCGCGACCACCCGGCGGCCGCAAATGCAAGCAGCACGTAGGCCAGTGCATGCTGCCCCATCACGCTGGCGTCGGCCACGTCCATTGCCAGGCCAAGCACGAAGCCGGCGGCCATGCCGACTTTCAGCGGCTGGTGCACGCACCAGAATGCCAGCACCAGCGCAACCCAGTCGGGAATGCCCGGAAACCGCCCGAAGGGAATCAGGTTCAGCAGCAAGGCCAGGAACAGGGTCAGCACGATGAACCAGTTTCTGACCGGCAACAGGATGCGACGTGATGAATGGGTAGGTTGCATTTACGCCTCCGCCGGGCCGCCCCAAGGGGGCGTGAGAAAAACAGCACGGAAACCGCGCAGCGGTTGAACAAAAATCACCCCTTTTCCTGGAAAAGGGGTTGGGGGATATGTCCTCATCTGGCCTTCTTTTTGACCCGCTTGCCACGGGCAGACTGCTCGACGCTGGCAGGAGCATCATCCGGCTGCGGCGGCAGCGCTGTGCGAGCGCCCAGTACCAGAGCCAGTCCGTGACGCTCGACACCGGCCAGCGGCGCACAGGCGATGCGGGCAAACGAGTAGGAACTGTCGCGGTCGATCTTGACCACCTTGGCCACCGGCAGGCCGGGCAGATAGACACCGTCGAGCCCGGAAGTTACCAGGATGTCGCCCACCAGCACTTCGGCATTCGCCGCGAGGAAACGCAATTCCATCATGCCGGCGCCGGCACCGGCCAGCACGGCGCGCAGGCCGTTTCGCTGCACCGCTACGGGGATGGCCTGGTCCTTGTCGGTGAGCAGCAGAACTTCGGCGGTGAGCGGGAACACCCGCGCCACCTGGCCGATCACGCCGATGTCATCGACCACCGCCTGGCCGGCGCTGATGCCCTGCTGGCTGCCCTTGTCGATGATCACGCGGCGCGAGAACGGATCGCGCGCAGCGTAAAGAATCTCGGCGATGCGGCCTTCGACGGGCAGGCGCGCCCGCATGTCGAGCAGGGCCCGCAGCCGCATGTTTTCCTGCTCGAGATGCTGCTGGCGCAGCAGAAGATTGGCCGTGCCGAGCTGGCGCCTGCGAAGTTCCTCGTTTTCACGCAACAAGGTCGATTGCCGCACGACGTAGGTGCCAAGATCCCCGGCGGCATCAATCGGCATCCAGGTGGCTCGTTGCAGGGGCCAGGCCACGGTTGCCACGGCCAGCCGCGCCCATTCCAGCGTATGAAAGCGCAGATCGGCGATCAGCAGCGCCAGCGAAAGCGAGACGAAGAAGGCCAGCCGCACAAGCGGCGCCGGACCCCGTTTGAAGAAGGGTGGCGGAGCATGGCCAACGACAGACATCAAGGCAGGTGCGCCCTCAGCGAGAGTAAGTACAAAGTTTCAGTGGAGGCTAACGCCGGCCTGATCGGAGTCAAACGCATTGGCCGTAACCAAAACCCGGTGATACCCCGTGCCGGACAGCCACGGGGCAGCTTGCAAGCTACACGGGGCGGGCCTTACTCGGTGGCGAAAATACTGCCGAGTTTGTCCATCTTTTCAAGTGCCATGCCGGAGCCGCGGGCGACACAGGTCAGCGGATCGTCGGCGACAATCACCGGCAGGCCGGTTTCCTCGGTCAGCAGGCGATCCAGATCGTGCAGCAGGGCTCCGCCGCCGGTCAGCACCAGGCCGCGCTCGGCGATATCGGCGCCAAGCTCGGGCGGCGTCTTTTCCAGTGCATCCTTGACCGCCTTGACCACCTGGTTGAGCGGCTCGGAAAGCGCTTCGAGGACTTCATTGGAAGAGATGGTGAACTTGCGCGGAATGCCTTCGGCGCGGTTGATGCCGGAGACTTCCATCTCCCGCACTTCGGCGCCCGGGAAGGCCGACCCGATCTGCTTCTTGATGTTTTCGGCGCTGTTGTCGCCGATCTGCATGCCGTAATTGCGGCTGATGTAGGAGATGATGGCCTCGTCGAACTTGTCGCCGCCGACACGCACCGAATTCGCGTAGACCATGCCGCCCAGCGAGATGACACCGACTTCGGTGGTGCCGCCACCGATGTCGACCACCATCGAGCCGGTGGCCTCCGATACCGGCAAGCCGGCGCCGATCGCCGCCGCCATCGGTTCCTCGATCAGATACACCTGCGAGGCCCCGGCGCCCAGTGCGGATTCGCGGATGGCGCGACGCTCGACCTGGGTCGAGCCTGAAGGCACGCAAATGATGATGCGTGGTGAAGGCGAAAACAGGCGGGATTCATGGACCCGCTTGATGAACTGCTTGAGCATCTGCTCGGTGACCGTGAAGTCGGCGATCACGCCGTCCTTCAGGGGGCGAATGACCTGGATTTCCTTCGGGTTGCGCCCGATCATGCCTTTGGCCTCCTTGCCCACCGCCTGGATGGTTTTCTTGGCGTTGGGCCCGCCTTCGATGCGAATGGCGACAACCGAAGGTTCGTCGAGGACTACACCCTTGCCACGCACATAGATCAGCGTATTGGCAGTACCGAGGTCAATGGCAAGGTCGTTTGAAAAATAGGAGCGGAGAAAGCCGAACATCGTGGTTCCAGAGTTGAAGCCCGCGCACACAGGGCTGGGGTGATAACGAAGTGTCAGTAAGAGCTGGCGCCGACCGCAGTAACATCAGGCGCGGCTGCCTTAGCCACAGGTCGCATATGATAACCTATCGTGCTGACCAACACAGCACTGACCAGGCCTAGTTTCGCCCGGTTTCACGATCATTTGCCCCCACTTGTCATCATGTCCCTGAACCTGGAAGACGTCACCCGCATCGCGCTTTTATCCCGCATCGAACTTTCTGGCGAGGAGCGCGAAGCCACGCGCGACCAGTTGAACGGCATTCTCGGCTTCATCGAACAACTGCAGGCGGTGGACACCACCGGCATCGAGCCGATGGCCCATGCCGTGGATGTGGTGCAGCGCCTGCGCCCCGACGTGGTGACCGAAAGCGACCGGCGTGCCGATTTCCAGGCCATTGCACCTGAAACCGAGGCAGGGCTTTATCTGGTCCCGAAGGTGCTCGAATGAGCGAACTGATCAATTCATCGCTGCGCGACCTGTCTCGCGCACTGGCGGCGAAGCGGGTTTCCGCCGTGGAACTGGCGACCCTTTTTCTGGATCGCATCGAGAAGCTCAATCCTGCGCTGAATGCCTTCATCACGACCGACCGCGAAAAAACCCTCGCTCAGGCCCAAAGTGCCGACGCGACGCTGAAAATCGGCACAGGCGCCACCGCGCTGACAGGCATCCCATTGGCGCACAAGGATATTTTCTGCACCCGGGGCTGGCGCACGAGCTGCGGCTCGAAGATGCTGGAAAACTTCGTCTCGCCTTACGATGCCCATGTGGTCGAAAAACTCGCCGCCGCCGGCATGGTCACGCTGGGCAAGCTCAACATGGACGAATTCGCCATGGGCTCGTCGAACGAAACCTCCCATTTTGGGCCGGTCAGGAATCCATGGGATGTTTCCCGTGTGCCCGGTGGCTCCTCGGGCGGATCGGCGGCAGCGATCGCGGCGCGGCTAAGCCCGGCGGCAACGGGCACCGACACCGGCGGCTCGATCCGCCAGCCGGCCGCCTTGTGCGGCCTGACCGGTCTCAAACCAACTTACGGCGTAGTTTCGCGTTACGGCATGATCGCCTTCGCCTCCAGCCTCGACCAGGCTGGCCCGATGGCGAAGAGCGCGGAAGATTGCGCGCTGCTGCTGAGCGCCATGGCCGGCTTCGATGCCCGGGATTCGACGTCGCTGGAGCGAGCCGGCGAAGACTATGGCCGGGATCTCGAAAAACCGCTGACCGGACTGCGCATCGGTCTGCCCAGGGAGTTTTTCGATGCAGGCATGGATGCCGACGTGCGCGCTGCAGTCGAGGCGGCACTGGCCGAGTACCGCAAGCTCGGCGCCACGACAGTCGACGTGGAGTTGCCGAATTCCGGCCTGTCGGTTCCGGCCTACTACGTCATCGCGCCGGCCGAAGCCAGCTCCAACCTGTCACGCTTCGACGGCGTGCGTTACGGCTACCGCGCACCCCAGTACGACGATCTCGCCGAGATGTACTCGCGCAGCCGGGCGCAGGGATTCGGCGCCGAAGTCAAACGCCGCATCCTGATCGGCACCTATGTGCTGTCGCATGGCTACTACGACGCTTATTACCTGAAGGCACAGAAAATCCGGCGCCTGATCGCCGCCGACTTTGTTGCGGCGTTCAGAGAATGCGACGTGATCATGGGCCCGACCTCCCCCTCCGTGGCCTTCGCCTTCGGCGCCAAGAGTGCGGATCCGGTGCAAATGTACCTGTCGGACATTTATACGATTTCGACCAACCTCGCCGGACTGCCGGGCATGTCCCTGCCCTGCGGTAGCGGCAGCAACAGCATGCCGGTAGGACTGCAAATCATTGGCAATTGGTTCGATGAGGCCAGAATGCTGAACGTTGCGCATAAATACCAGCAAGTTACCGACTGGCACACACGAATGCCGGAGGGCGTGAAATGACGACCAGCGCTCAATGGGAAGTCGTCATCGGACTGGAAACTCACGCCCAGCTGCAAACAAAGTCCAAGATATTTTCCGGTAGCAGCATCGCTTTCGGCGCCGCGCCAAACGTGCAAGCCAACGCGGTGGACATTGCGCTGCCCGGTGTGCTGCCGGTGCTCAATCGTGAAGCCGTGGTCTGCGCCATCAAGTTTGGCTTGGCGGTGGGTGCCACGATTGCGCCGCGCTCGATTTTTGCCCGGAAGAATTACTTCTATCCGGACCTGCCCAAGGGCTACCAGATCAGCCAGTTCGAAACCCCTGTGGTATCCGGTGGTGGCCTCGCAATCACCGTCGGCACCGGCGAAACCGCGACCGAGAAGTTCGTCAACCTGACGCGCGCCCATCTCGAAGAAGATGCCGGGAAATCGCTGCACGAAGATTTTCACGGCAGGACAGGCATCGACCTCAACCGCGCCGGCACGCCGCTGCTGGAAATCGTCACCGAACCTGAAATGCGCTCTTCGGCCGAGGCGGTCGCCTACGCCAAGGCACTGCACGCGCTGGTGCAATGGATCGGCATTTGCGACGGCAACATGCAGGAAGGCTCGTTCCGCTGCGATGCCAACGTCTCGGTGCGCCCCGTGGGCCAGAAGGAATTCGGTACCCGGCGCGAAATCAAGAATCTCAACTCCTTCCGCTTCATGCAGCAGGCGATCGATTTTGAAGTGCAATGGCAGATCAACGAAATCGAAGAGGGGCGCGCGATCCGCCAAGCCACCGTGCTGTTCGACCCCGACAGCGGCGAAACCCGCGCCATGCGCAGCAAGGAAGATGCACACGATTACCGCTACTTCCCCGACCCCGACCTGTTGCCGCTGGAAATAAAGGCTGACTGGATCGCGCAGGTGCGCTCTGAGCTGCCGGAACTGCCGCAAGCCATGAAGCTCCGCTTCGAAACCCAGCTCGGGCTTTCCTCATACGACGCGGCTGCGCTGACCGCATCTCGCGAGTTGGC
>CAMBRI010000055.1 GCA_945870205.1 Sulfuritalea hydrogenivorans sk43H
TCTTCACTCTTTTCAGGCCGTCCTTCGAGGTATAGGGTGTCAGGGTCAAAATCGATTTCTCTTGGCCATGTGACGGTGCCGTGACTGGCTCGGGCCAGCTTGAAGAACGCAACCTGGCGTAGCGGTTCGAATGCCGGATAGCCCAAATAAGGCGTCACGTCGAAACGACGTATTTCACCGTTGGTAAAGGTGAGTCGCAGCGCGTAACCGTCGTGGACAGTGACTGCTGTAATCCGCGGGTTCATGGTTTTCTCCTAGCGCAGGGGATCTATCTTGACGAGCGTCTCGCCGCGTATCGCGAGTGTCCAGTCGGCCATCAATTCTTCGCGGTGAATCTCGATCCATGCCTGGATGAGCCGTGTTTGCCTTGGCGGCATGGAGCCTTCCAGCAACTCGCTTTCCGCTACCGAAAACACGGCTTCACTACCGGCATATTCGGCATGTATGTGCGGCAAGTGATGCCGCTTGGTGTCGAGCCAATACATGTAAATCAGGATGCCGTAAAACGAACTGATGAGTGGCATGGTCGATATTTCCTTTTCCGATGCAGGAGTAAGCATAGCTTTGCGCTAGTCCTCTGTCCATTTCAGACGTATGGACCGATCAACTGGAGAAGAAACGCGCCCCTTGCAATCCCACCCCATCGCCGCCATATTCCCGACTGTTTCCCCTACCTGATGGAGAACCCCATGCGTATGCGTCTCTTTGCCGTGCTGGCCTTTGCCGCGACCCTGCTCTCCGGCTGCGGCTACAACCAGATCCAGATCAATGATGAGTCGGTGACGGCCGCGTGGTCGGAAGTGCTGAACCAGTACAAACGTCGCGCCGACCTGATTCCCAACCTGGTGTCCGTGGTGCAGGGCTATGCCAGCCACGAGAAGGAAGTTCTGACGCGCGTGACCGCGGCGCGCGCCAATGTCGCGGGGATGAAGGCGACGCCCGAGTTGATCAACGATCCGGAAGCCTTTGCCAAGTTCCAGAAGGCGCAGAGCGAACTGGGGGGCGCGCTGTCGCGTTTGCTGGTGGTGTCGGAAAACTATCCGAACCTCAAGGCTGACGCCAACTTCCGCGACCTGCAGGCGCAGGTCGAGGGCACCGAGAACCGCATCACCGTGGCGCGCAACCGCTACATCAAGAGCGTGCAGGAGTACAACATCTCGGTGCGCACCTTCCCCAACAGCCTGACGGCCAGCGTCATGGGCTGGAAGACCAAGGCCAATTTCACGGTCGACGATGAAAAGGCCATCTCGTCGCCGCCGGCGATCAAGTTCGATGCGCCGGCTGCTGCTGCCCCGGCCGCTGCTCCGGCTCCCACTGCGCCTGCCAGGCCCTCCCCTCCCGGCTATTGATCCGTGCGCAGCATCCGCGCCGGTCTGCTGACACTGCTCTGGCTGGCGCTGCTGCCGGCCAGCGGCTGGGCAGCGGATTTGGTGCCACTGCCTGCGCTGAGTGCGCGCGTCACCGACCTGACGGGCACCCTCGATGCAACCCAGCGCGGCAGGCTGGAGGCGCAACTCGCGGGGCTCGATCGCGCAGGTCGGGCGCAGGTCGCCGTGTTGCTGCTGCCGACCACCCAGCCCGAGGCTATCGAGCAATTCGGCATCCGTCTCGCCGACGCCTGGAAGATCGGCCACAAGGGTGCCGACAACGGTCTCATCATCATCGTCGCCAAGGACGACCGCAAGATGCGCATCGAGGTCGGCTACGGGCTGGAAGGGCCAATTCCCGACGCGATCGCCAAGCGCATCATTGCCGAGCGCATGGCGCCGCGCTTCAAGCAGGGCGATTTTTTCGGCGGCCTGACTGACGCTGTGACGATGCTGGCAGCGGCACTGGAAGGTGAGGCAGCGCCAGCGGTGAAGCCGGTACCCCAGGCGTCGTCGGGTGGCGACGACTTCATGACCTGGCTGATACCGCTGTTCCTGTTCTCGGGCCTTGCCCACAAGTTTTTCGGATTGATCGGTTCCCTGGCGATCGCCGGCTTTGGGGGCTGGCTGGCCTATTCGGCCTTCATTTCTCTGCCCTTGGCCGTGGCCGCTGGACTTCTGGTGTTCCTGTTGTCGTTTGCGCGTTTCGGTGGTGGTTTGGGTTCGGGCGGCGGCTGGAGCAGCGGCGGCGGCTCGTCCTCCGGCGGCGGTTTCTCGGGTGGGGGCGGCAGTTTCGGTGGCGGCGGCGCCTCGGGGGATTGGTGACATGAAGCTTTCACGTGTGCTCAGGCATTTGCTGCTGCCCGACTGGTGGGTCAGGCGAGTGCTCGCGCGTGCCGACCTGACGGCGATCGGCGATGCGATCACGGCATGCGAGAAATTGCATCGCGGCGAGCTGCGCTTCGTCGTTGAAGCCTCCATGCCGCTGAACGCGCTGCGGGCCGATCAATCGCCCAGGGCACGTGCCGTCAATCTGTTCTCGAGCTTGCGTGTGTGGGATACGGAAGAAAACAGCGGGATCCTGATCTACGTGCAACTGGTCGACCGTCGCGTCGAAATCCTCGCCGACCGCGGCATCGCGGCGCAGGTGTCGCAGCCCGAGTGGGATGCCATCTGTCGTGGCATGGAGCAGAGTTTTGGCGCTGGGCTATGGCGGCACGGCGCCTTGCAGGCGGTGACGCGTGCCGGAGAACTGCTGGCGACACATTTCCCCGCGCGCGACGACAATCCCAACGAACTGCCGGATCAGCCGCTGGTTCTTTGAGGTAGCTGCGGAGCGGCCGGCGCGCACCCTCGGCTAGACTTGCCGCGTGAGCACCCCCCGTTCTCTCCCACGCGAACTGCTGCACCTTGCCTGGCCCGTGCTGATCGCCCAGGCCGCGGTGATGGCCAATGGCGTGATCGATACCCTGATGGCCGGCCGCCTGTCCTCGGCTGATCTGGCGGCGGTGGGCATCGGCGCCAGCATCTACATCACCATCATCATGGCGCTGATGGGCGTGTTGCTGGCACTCACCCCGGTGGTGGCACACCACTACGGTGCCGGCCGCCATGCCGAAATCGGCGCCGACGTTCGGCAATGCGCCTGGCTGGCGCTGCTGCTGTCGCTGCTGGCGTTCGCCGCATTGAAAAACCCCGATCCGTTGCTGGCCTTCTCGCGCCTGACGCCGGAGGTGGAGATCAAGGTGCGCGCCTATCTCGAAGGCTCGGCCTGGGCGGTGCCCGGCGTGATGTTCTTCCGCGTCTTCTACGGTTTCACCAACGGCATTGGCCGCCCGCGACCGGTGATGAGCTTCAATCTCCTTGGGCTGGCGCTCAAGGCGCCGCTCAACTGGGTCTTCATGTATGGTCATTTCGGATTTCCGGCCATGGGTGGCGCGGGCTGCGGCTGGTCTTCCGCCGTCATCATGTGGACCGTAGCCACCTTGTCATGGCTGTGGTGCCGGCGCGATGCAGACTACGCGCCCTACGGCGTCTTCGCCCGCTTCGAGTGGCCGCACCTGGCGACACAACGCGAATTCCTGGTGCTCGGCCTGCCCATGGGCGCCACCTTTCTGGTGGACGTCACGGCCTTCACCTTCATGGCGTTGTTCATCGCCCGTCTTGGGCCCGAGATCTCGGCGGCGCACCAGATCGCGGCCAATGTCGCGGTCTTCGTTTTCATGGTGCCGCTGGCGCTCGGAACTGCGACCGGCGTAGTGGTCGGCCAGGCGTTGGGCGCGGGCGACGGAAGGCGCGCGCGGCACGCCGGCTTGCTCGGGCTGGCGGTCGGCTGCGGTGCGGCGGCGATCACCGGCGCGGCGATTGGATTCGCCGCCGGGCCGCTGGCGCGCACCTACACATCCGACCCACAGGTTGCCGCCGCGGCCGCGGCACTGCTTTCCATCGTCGCCGTGTATCACATCGCCGACGCGGTGCAGGCGGTCATGGCCCAGGTGCTGCGCGGCTACAAGCGCGCCACGGTGCCAATGGTGATCTATGCCGTCGCGCTATGGGGCGTGGGATTGGGGGGCGGCTATCTGCTGGGCCTCACCGATAGCTTCGGCCCGCCACGCGGCGCCGCCGGATTCTGGATCGCAGCGGTGGCGAGCCTGACGATTGCCGGGGCGGGGGTGCTGGCTTACTTCCTGCGCATCTCCGCTCAAATCATTCCGGCGCCGGCCACCACCACTGCATAGCGGGTGGCCTTGCCCGCCGCCATCCACAGCGTGCAGGCAGCCGGCGGCAAGCGCAACCAGCCGGCGGCGGCGCACAGGGCATCACCGATGATCGGCGCCCAGGCCAGCAGCAGCAAGGGCGCGCCGTGACGGCGCAGGGCGTTCAGTCGCTTCGACGCCGTGCCATCGGTGGCAACTTTTTCCGGAAGGAGTCGTGCCATGCCATAGGTTGTCATGCCGCCCAGGGTGTTGCCCAGAGTTGCGAGCAGAAAGGCGGCGATTACCTGGTCCGGATGCTGATGCACGACGGCGATCAGCACTACTTCCGAGCCGCCGGGCAAGAGCGTTGCGGAAAGGAAACTGGCGAGAAACAGGCCGGCCAGACCGGCTTCAGCGCTGAATGAAAAATCCATCGCCCATGTTACCCTCTGCGGCTATCGAACCTTGTGCCTTGCCGTCATGGACTATCTCGAAAAAATCCTCAACGCCCGCGTCTATGATGTAGCCATCGAAACGCCGCTGGAGCTGGCGTCGATCCTGTCGGCGCGTACCGGCAACCGCATCCTTTTCAAGCGCGAAGACATGCAGCCGGTGTTCAGCTTCAAATTGCGCGGCGCCTACAACAAGATCGTTCATCTGACTCCGGCGCAGAGGAAGCACGGCGTAATCTGCGCCTCGGCCGGCAACCACGCCCAGGGTGTCGCGCTGTCGGCGCAGAAACTCGGCATTCGCGCCGTGATCGTGATGCCGACCACCACGCCGCAGATCAAGGTGGATGCGGTGAGGAAGCGTGGCGCCGAAGTGGTGCTGGCCGGCGACTCCTATGACGCCGCCTACACCCATGCGCTGGAGCTGGAGAAAAAGCAGAAGCTCAACTTCGTCCATCCCTTCGACGATCCCTATGTGATCGCCGGTCAGGGCACCATCGGCATGGAAATCCTGCGCCAGCATCCGGATCCGATCGATGCCGTGTTCTGCTGCGTCGGCGGCGGCGGCCTGATCTCCGGGGTGGCTGCCTACATCAAGCGCTTGCGGCCGCAAACCAAGGTCATCGGGGTCGAGGCGGCCGATGCCGATGCCATGGCCCGTTCGCTGGCTGCGGGGAAAAGGGTGCGGCTGGAGTCGGTGGGACTGTTTGCCGATGGTGCGGCGGTCAAGTATGTCGGCGCCGAGACATTTCGTCTGTGTCGCGAATATGTCGATGAAATGGTGCTGGTGGACACCGACGCCATCTGCGCCGCGATCAAGGACGTGTTCGAAGACACGCGCTCGATTCTGGAACCTGCCGGCGCGCTGGCCGTGGCCGGTGCCAAGGCCTGGGCCAAGAAAAATGGCGTGCAAGGCAAGACGCTGGTGGCGGTGGCCTCCGGCGCCAACATGAATTTCGACCGGCTGCGTTTCGTCGCCGAGCGCGCCGAAGTCGGCGAACAGCGGGAAGCCGTGCTGGCCGTGACGCTGCCGGAAAGGCCCGGTGCCTACAAGAAGTTCGTCGCGCTGATCGGTTCGCGCAACATCACCGAGTTCAATTACCGTTTCCACGATGCCGGCGAGGCGCATGTGTTCGTCGGCATGCAGGTGGCCAATCGCGCCGAGGCGAGCAAGCTGGTCGCGCTGTTGAAGAAGAACGGCTATCCGGCGCTGGACCTGACCGACGACGAAATGGCCAAGCTGCACATCCGCCACTTGGTCGGCGGTCATGCGCCGCTGGTGAAGAATGAGCTGATCTACCGCTTCGAGTTTCCCGAGCGCCCCGGTGCGCTGATGAATTTCCTCAACAAGATGAGTGCCGGCTGGAACATCAGCCTGTTCCATTACCGCAACCACGGCGCGGATACCGGTCGCGTGCTGGTTGGCATGGAAGTGCCGCCGAAGGAGATGAAGGATTTCCGCGTCTTTCTCAAAAGCCTCGGCTACCGTTACTGGGACGAGTCGAAGAATCCGGCCTATCGTCTGTTTCTTGGCTAGACATCTGGGTCCGGTCTACCCATGATTTTCGATTTCGACGCTCCCATCGAACGCGCCGGAAGCGACTCGGTGAAATGGGCCAGATATTCCGGGCGGGACATAATCCCGCTCTGGGTCGCCGACATGGATTTCGCCGCGCCGCCGGCGGTGATCGAGGCCTTGCACCGGCGCATCGATCATGGCGTGCTGGGCTACAACCAGCCCACGCCCGGCCAGGTCGATGCGGTGCTCGGTTACCTCGAACGTCATTTCGGCTGGTGCATCGATGCCGAGTGGATAGTCTGGTTGCCGGGCCTGGTCTCGGGCCTCAATGTCGCCTGCCGCGCGGTCGGAACGGCGGGCGATGCGGTGTTCACGGCGACGCCGATCTACCCGCCCTTCCTCTCGGCACCGGTGGATTCCGCACGGCGCGTCGTCAGCGCACCGCTGGTGCGCGACTCCGCCGGCTGGCTATGGGACTTTCCAACCGTCGACGCGGTACTGAGCACCAGTGAGGCAAAACTCTTCCTGCTGTGCCATCCGCACAACCCGACCGGGCGCGTGTGGAACGAGGATGAGTTGTGGCAGATCGCCGCTCTGGCGGAGAAGCACGATCTGGTGGTGTGCTCCGACGAGATCCATAACGGCCTGATCCTCGCGCCACATCACCGGCATCGGATTTTCGCCACGCTCGCGCCCGAACTTGCAGCGCGGACCATCACGCTGATGGCGCCGTCCAAAACCTTCAACATTCCGGGGCTCGGTTGCGCCTTTGCCATCATCCCGGATACGCGCCTGCGCCGGAATTTCTGTCACGCCCTGCATGGCATTGTGCCGCACGTCAATGCCCTGGGGCTGGTGGCGACCGAAGCGGCATTAACGCAATGCGATGACTGGCAGGCGGCCCTGCTCGATTATCTGCGCAGCAATTTGCGCATGGTCGAGCGGGCCGTAAGCGCTATCGCCGGACTCGACATGCGGCCGGTGGAGGCAACCTACCTGGCCTGGATCGATGCGCGAGAATTTGCCGCCGACCGCGGCATGGCCAATCCGGCGCGCTGGTTTGAGCAATACGGTCTGGGGCTATCCGACGGCAGCGACTTCGGTGCGCCGGGTTTTGTCCGCCTCAATTTCGGCACGCGGCGCGCGCTGCTCGAAGAAGCCCTGGACAGGCTGGGTCAGGCGAGCAGCCGATAGTCCTGGGCGTGACGCATGACCCCTGTTTCGGTGACGATCGCGTCGAGCGGTATGTCATGCATTTGCGGGAGGATGTCCGCCACGCGGCCCAGTTCGAAACCGACGCCTATGGTCAGCGGTTGCGGAACCATCGCCGCCAGCGTGCGGTCGAAGTAACCACCGCCGTAGCCCAGACGAAAGCCTCGTGCGTCGAAGGCCAGCAGGGGCAGCAGCACGATGCCCGGGACAATCGCCGGGCCGCTGGCCGGAATCGGGATGCCGTGACGGTCGACGCTCATTGTGGACGAAGGGGTCCAGCCGCGAAAGCACATGGGTGAATTCGCGGCGTCGGCGATCGGCATTGCGATCGTCCAGCCTTGTTCGATCAGCAGGGCTGCCAGCGGGCCTGCGTCGAATTCGCCACGCACCGGCGCGCAGAAGGAGATTGTCTGTGGCGGCAGCGGCAGCAGCAAGGCGGAGAGATGCGCCTCGATACGCGCAGAATGTGCGAGGCGGGTTTTTTCGTCCTGCGCCATGCGCAAGGCCAGTTTCTCGCGGCGCAGTGCGGCGCGAAGAACGGAGGAATCGGCGATGTGTTCGCTGGACGGAGTGGATGCAGGCATGTGCTAACGTGGAGCAGGAACAAGTCGGAACCGGAACATTGAATGAACTATAACCTCAAGCTCATCCTGCCACGCATACGGCGGGACCAATTGGCCCTTTTTGCAGGAGCTTTCATCGCGCTTGCGATGAGCCCGGCACCCGTGCTGTGCGCCTCGTCGAGCGCTAGTGTCGAGCGCGGCGATGCTACTTTTCTGTCGGCGCGGGAAGCCTTTCGCACCGGTGAGCGGGTGCGTCTCGGGCGGCAGGTCGACGCGCTGCAAGGCCATCCGCTGCAGGCCTGGGCCGAGTACTGGGCCTTGCGGCTGCGCCTCGATGACGGCGACACGAGCGGGTTGGCGGACTATCTGGGCCGTTATCCGGGCGCCTATCTCGCCGAAAAGCTGCGCGGCGAATGGTTGCGCGTGCTGGGCAAAAGAGGCGACTGGGATGGGTTTCAGCGCGAGTTGACGGCCCTGGCCTTGCCCGATGCGGAATTGAATTGCTACGCGGCACAGGCCACGCGCACCACGGACATGGTGCGCCCGCTGTGGAGCAGCGGACAGGATCTGCCGCAGGCCTGCGAGCTACTGGTCGAGCAACTTGTCGCGGCGGGTGGTTTGAGCGTGGAAGAAGTCTGGCAGCGCGTGCGGCGCCTATTCGAAGCCAAGCGGGTGGGTGCGGCACGCAATGCGGCCGCCTATTTGCCGGCGGGCGAAGGTTTCGACGGGCGCGGGCTGGAGTCCATTGCCCTGAGCCCGACACGACATCTCGAAAAACTTCCTGCCGGTTTTGCGGCCAGGCGTGGTGGGCGAGAGGTGGCCCTGTTTGCCGCACAGCGCCTGGCGCGGAATGATCCGCAGGATGCGGCACGGCGTTTTGGCCGCATCGAGTCGCAGTTCACGGCCGAAGAGCGGGCTTACGCCTGGGGCCAGCTGGCTTGGCAGGCGGCATTGCGCCATCAGCCGGAGGCACTGGCCTGGTTTGAAAAATCCACGGGGACGGTCTTGTCCGAAGAGCAAATGGCCTGGCGGGTTCGGGCGGCCTTGCGGGCGCATGACTGGAGTACCGTGCGGCGCGCGCTTGCCATGATGTCGCCGGCGCTCTCGGTGCAGCCCGACTGGACTTACTGGCAGGGCCGTGCCCTGGCGGCACAGGGCAAGACCGACGAAGCGCGTGCCCACTACCTGAAGATTGGTGGCCAGGCCAACTTCTACGGCAATCTTGCCGACGAGGAGCTGGGCCGCGCCATTGAGGTGCCACCGCGCGCGACGCCGCCGAGTGCCGAAGAACTCGCCCTCGCGGCCGCCAATCCGGGTTTCCAGCGCTCGCTGGCGCTGTTCCGTGTCGACATGCGCGTCGAAGGCGTGCGTGAATGGGTCTGGTCGCTGCGTGGCATGGATGATCGGGCCCTGCTAGCGGCCGCGGAATTCGCCAAGCGCAACGAGATATGGGATCGCGCGATCAACACCGCCGACCGCACGCAGGCCCAGCACAATTACAGCCTGCGGTTCATTGCGCCCTTCAGCGATCGGGTGCTGCCCAAGGCCGACGAACTGGCGCTCAACAACGGCTGGGTGTATGGCCTGATGCGGCAGGAATCCCGTTTCGTGATGAACGCCAAGTCCTCCGTCGGCGCCAAGGGCCTCATGCAACTCATGCCCGCCACCGCGAAATGGGTGGCGCAGAAAATCAAGCTGACGAATTTCCACCCAGCCAAGGTGACCGAGATGGACATCAACGTCACACTCGGCACCAACTACATGAAAATGGTGCTCAGCTCGCTCGACAACCATCCGGTGCTGGCCTCTGCCGCCTACAATGCCGGCCCCGGCCGCGCCCGCAAATGGCGTGCGGAACGGCCTCTGGAAGGCGCGATCTACGCCGAAACCATCCCCTTCGCCGAGACCCGCGATTACGTCAAGAAGGTCATGAGCAACGCGGTGTATTACAACACTCTGTTCGAAGGCAAACCCCAATCGTTGAAAGCAACGCTAGGCATGATCGGCGCGCGTGGGCAGGGTGAAGTCGGCGTGGAGCAACTGCCATGAAGAACATCCTGGTGATTGGTGGAACGGGCTTTTTGGGTTCGGCCATCGTGCGCGAACTGGCACGCCGTCCGGCCAGCGCCGACTTTCAATTTACGCTACCGACGCGCCGCCGCGACCACGCCAAGCATCTGCTGGTACTGCCCACGGCAAACGTGATGGATGCCGACGTGCATGACGAGGCGACACTGTCCCGGCTGATGGCAGGGCAGGACGCGGTGATCAGCCTGGTCGGAATTCTCAAGGGTGGCGAGGGCGACCCGTATGGCAAGGGCTTTGCCCGCGCCCATGTCGAACTGCCGCAAAAGATAGCCGCTGCCGCCAATGAAGCCGGCGTGCGTCGCGTGCTGCATGTCTCCGCGCTGAAGGCGGCGGCCGACGCGCCTTCGGGCTACCTGCGCTCGAAGGCGGCGGGTGAGGCGGTGCTCAACGAGGCGGGGCTGGACCTGACGATATTCCGCCCCTCGGTGATTTTCGGGCCGGGGGATGCCTTCCTCACCTTGTTTGCCAGACTCGCGAGGATCGCGCCTGTATTTCCGCTGGCCGGTGCCGATGCGCGCTTCCAGCCCATATGGGTGGAGGATGTGGCGGCAGCCGTGGCCGACAGCCTGCAGCATGCGGAAAGCATAGGTGCCGCCTACGATCTTTGCGGTCCGCAGCAGTACAGCCTGCGCGAACTGGTCGGCTATGCGGCGGCGGTCGCCGGCCATCCGCGCGCCATCATCGGCTTGCCCGAGGCCATCGCCTGGCTGCAGGCCTGGGCCATGGAGTTCATTCCCAACGGCCCGATGACGCGCGACAACATCCGCTCCATGCGCGTCGCCAGCGTTTGCGATGGTGCCTGCACGCTGCCCTTCGGTCGCATAGCGACTCCCCTCGAAGCAATCGCGCCGACGTATTTGCGCGGCTGAGCCTGCCCGGGATGAAGATCTACGTCGTCGGCGGCGCGGTACGTGACGAATTGCTGGGCCTGGCGGTGAAGGACCGCGACTGGGTGGTGGTCGGCGCCACGCCGCAGCAAATGCTGGCGCGGGGCTTCACCCAGGTCGGGCGCGACTTTCCGGTCTTTCTGCATCCCCAGAGCCACGAGGAATATGCGCTGGCGCGCACCGAGCGCAAGACGGCGCCGGGTTATACCGGCTTCGTCGTTCATGCCGCGCCCGATGTGACACTCGACGACGACCTGCTGCGCCGCGACCTGACCATCAACGCCATCGCCAGGGATGAAGCAGGCGCCCTGATCGATCCCCATGACGGGCGCGCCGACCTTGCCGCGCGACTATTGCGCCATGTTTCGCCGGCCTTTGCCGAAGACCCGGTGCGCATCCTGCGCGTGGCGCGCTTTGCCGCACGCTTCACCGATTTCTCGGTGGCGCCGGAAACCATGGAGTTGATGCGTGGCATGGTCGCCGCGGGCGAAGTCGATGCGCTGGTGCCGGAACGGGTTTGGCAGGAACTGGCGCGTGGCCTGATGGAAGACAAGCCGTCGCGCATGTTCGACGTGCTGCGCGAATGCGGGGCTTTGCAGCGCCTGCTGCCCGAACTGGCGGCCCTGTGGGGCGTACCGCAGCGCGCCGACTACCATCCCGAAATCGATACCGGCGTGCATGTCATGATGGTGATCGACATGGCGGCGCGCCTCGGCGCGGCGCTGCCGGCGCGCTTCGCGGCCCTCATGCACGATCTGGGCAAGGCACGCACGCCGGCCGACATCCTGCCGCGCCACCACGGCCATGAAGCCAAGAGCGTGGCCTTGCTCGAAGCGATTTGCAAACGCCTCAAGCTGCCCGTCGAGTGTCGTGACGTGGGGCGCCTGACGGCGCGCTTTCACGGCGACATGCACCGCGTTGCCGAGTTGCGTGCGGAAACACAACTGACTCTGCTCGAACGTTGCGATGCGCTGCGCCGTCCGGAACGCTTCGAGTTGATCCTGCTCGCCTGCGAGGCCGACTATCGCGGCCGACTGGGCTGGGAAGAGCGCGACTACGTGCAGGCCGCGACGTGGCGGGCAGCCCTCGCAGCGGTACGAGCGCTTGACGCCGGCGCCATTGCGGCCGCCACGACAGCGGCGAAACCGGGCCGGGCCGACACGCAAGCCATTGCGGGCGCCATCAGCGCGGCGCGCGTGAACGCCTTGCGGGAACTCAAAGTAGCCAGCCGATAACGGCGGCCACCAGCGAAAAGACAATTACCGAGGCGAAGGGGAAGGAGTACTCCCTGCCGCGCAAGCGAAAGCGCAAGTCACCCGGCAAACGGCCAAGTTGCTGCAGGCGCGGTTGCACCAGGCCGATGACAAAAACGGTGGCGACCAAAACAATCAGCCATTTCAGCATGAGGGGCGCACGGTAGAATTGATGAAACGTCGATCTTATCCCACCAGAGGATCCCATCCGGCGGCTTGCCAGCCGCGGACATAACGGAGCCCACGCACAATGATGCCGTCCCCCAGAGCCGTCGCCCGATGAATCCTCCCCGTTTCGAGCATCACGAAGTTCTCGCACGCGCTCCCGCCGGGCAGGCCCACGCGACGCCTTTGCTTTTCATCCACGGCGCTTATACGGCAGCCTGGTGTTGGGAGGAGCATTTTCTGCCCTTCTTCGCCGAGGCCGGCTACACCGCCTACGCCGTGAGTCTTTCCGGCCATGGCGCGACGCCGGGCCGCAAACATCTCGACAGCTTTTCGATCAGCGACTATGTGCGCGATGTCGCCACCGTGGTCGAGGCGCTACCGGCGCCGCCGGTGCTGATCGGGCATTCGATGGGCGGCTTCGTGGTGCAGAAATATCTCGAGGATCATCAGGCTCCGGGCGCGGTGCTGATGTGTGCCGTGCCGCCGCAAGGCCTTTTGTCGGCAGCGATGGGCATGATGTTTTCCAAGCCGGGCATGATGTCAGATCTCAACAGCCTGATGAGTGGCGGCAAGGCTTCGCTGGAAACCCTGCGCGAGGCACTGTTCGCCCAGCCGGTTTCACTGGATGACCTGAAGCGCTATTACAAGGGCTCGCAATCCGAATCGCATCGGGCGATCTGGGACATGTCGCTGTTCGGCATGCCGCGCGCGGGGCGCGTCAAGCGCACGCCGCTCTTGGTGCAGGGTGCGGAGTTCGATCACCTGATCCCCGCCTCGCTGGTGGAAATGACCGCCCGCACCTACGATGTCGATGCGAATATATTTCCCGGCATGGGCCATGGCTTGATGCTCGAGCGCGACTGGAAGAAGCCGGCGCAGCAAATTCTTGACTGGCTTAAGGAGCTTGAATTGTGATCATCACCTTTCAATCGCCCGCTTCGGGCGACGTCATCATGTTCGGCGATGTGGCCAAACGCATGATGAAGCTCATGGGCAAAGACGAAACCGACAAGGGCATCGTTACCGTCGAGCAGTTGCCTGACGCAATCGCCCGGATCAAGGCCGCCATCGAGGAAGACAAGCGGCAACGCGCCGGTGTGCAGGACGAAGATTTGCCGCAAACCGAGCCCGACCGTAGCGTACCCGCGCAGAGTTCACGACCCTTTGTCACCCTGACGCAGCGCGCCGTGCCGCTGCTGGAACTGTTGGAGTGGTCGCTGAAAAAGAAAAAGCCGGTGGTCTGGGGCGTCTGAGTCGTCATTCCGGCGAACACCGGAATCCAGGGAAGTCTGGACCCCGGATCAAGTCCGGGGTGACGCTTATTAGCCGGGCTTGTTCTTGCCGAGGCCGCCGATGAAGGACACCGGAAACACGGCTTCCGGCCCCGCACCCTTGGCCGCCTGCGACTCGTAATCCGGCATTTGCTCGCCGATGCCGGCGGCCTGCGTCAGTTTGCCCAGCAGCACCTGCAACTGGTCGGTCAGCCAGTCTTCCTCGCAGCGCGTCGGCATGAACAGCAATTCGCGCACGCGGTCGGGAATTTCGTCGGACGGGATGATGTCGTTGGCGGCGTAGGCGGCGGAAAAGAACGGCCCGGCGATGAAGCGCAGGGTCCAGCCCTCGTCCTCGTCCGGCAGCAAAATGAAAATGCGTGCGCCTTCGGCCGTTGCGTTGGCGTCGTTTTCGTCGTCGCCGAACACCGGCATTGCGGCAAAGGCGGCTTTGCCGGTCTGTTTGACCAGCACTACGGCTTCATTGAAGCTCAGGCGATTCAGGCTTGTCTCTGACATCGGTTTTCCTTACAACAGAGGGGCGAGCCATTTTTCGGCTTGCGGGATGGGGTAGTTGGAGCGCTTTGCCCAATCTTCAAGCTGGTCGCGATCGATTTTGGTGATGGCGAAATAACGTGCCTCGGGGTGGGCAAGGTAGAAGCCGGCAACCGAGGCGGCGGGCGTCATGGCGAAACTTTCGGTCAGGCCCATCTGCGCATTTTTCGGCACATCGAGCAGGGCGAACAGGCCGGCCTTGGCGGTATGGTCGGGGCAGGCCGGGTAGCCGGGCGCCGGGCGGATGCCCTGGTATTTCTCGGCGATCAAGGCATCGCTATCCAGGGATTCGCCCGCCGCGTAGCCCCAGTAGTTGGTGCGTACTTCGCGGTGCAGCCACTCGGCAGCCGCTTCGGCGAGGCGGTCGGCGAGCGTCTTGAGCATGATCGCGCGGTAGTCGTCGTGCTGCGCCTCGAACTCGGCCAGCTTCTTCTCGATGCCTAGCCCTGCGGTCACGGCGAAGGCGCCGGCGTAATCGCCGCAGTTGTCACCTCCCGGCGCGACGAAGTCGGCGAGGCTCTGCTGCGGCTTGCCATCGGGGCGTTCCTGTTGCTGGCGCAGGCCGTGCCAGGTCATCGCCGGCTTGCCGGCAACCAGGAATTCGATGTCCTCGTTGCAGCGCGTGACGGGGAAGAGCCCGAACACCGCATTGGCGACCAGCCATTTTTCGGCGATGAGTTGTTGCAGCATCGCCTTGCCGTCATTGAACACATTGCGCGCCGCTTCACCGACCACGGCATCGTCGAGAATTTTCGGGTAGCTGCCAGCGAGATCCCAGGTCTGGAAGAAGGGGCTCCAGTCGATGTACTTTGCCAGTTCGGCGAGGTCGAGATTCTTCAGCACCGTAACGCCGAGGTGTTTTGGCTTGACCGGCGCGCATTTGCCAACAAATTCGAGTTTTGCGGCATTGGCGCGAGCCGCGGCCAGCGTCACCAGCGGCACGCCCTTCTTGTTCGCATGCTGGCCGCGCACTTTTTCGTAGTCGGCGGCAATCTCATCGACATAGGCGTCGCGCATGTCGATCGACAGCAGCTTGGTGACGACACCCACCGCGCGCGAGGCGTCGGGGACATACACCACCGGCCCGGCGTAGTTCGGCGCGATCTTGATCGCGGTGTGGGCGCGCGAGGTCGTCGCACCGCCGATCAGGAGCGGCACGTCGAAACCCTGGCGCTGCATCTCGCTGGCGAAGTGGCTCATTTCTTCCAGCGACGGCGTAATCAGCCCGGACAGACCGATGGCCTGCGCGCCATGTTCCTTCGCGGCATGCAGGATCTTGTCGGCCGGCACCATGACCCCGAGGTCGATGATCTCGTAGCCGTTGCAGCCGAGCACCACGCCGACGATGTTCTTGCCGATGTCGTGCACGTCGCCCTTGACCGTGGCGATGACGATGCGGCCTTTCGAGGTCGAGCCGGTGCGCAGCTTCTCTGCCTCGACGTAGGGGATCAGGTGTGCCACGGCCTGCTTCATCACGCGCGCCGATTTGACCACTTGCGGCAGGAACATCTTGCCGGCGCCGAACAGGTCGCCGACCACGTTCATGCCGTTCATCAGCGGGCCTTCGATCACCGATAGCGGCGGCTTTCCTTCTGCAAACAAGGCCGCGCGGCACTCTTCGGTATCGGCCACCACGTATTCCGTGATGCCTTTCACCATCGCATGTTCGAGGCGTTTGTCCACCGGCCATTCGCGCCAGGCCAGATCGACCACCTGTTCCTTGCCCTGACCCTTGACCCGCGTCGCGAGTTCGATCAGGGCATCGCCCGGGTTTGCCCCACTCGCCGGCTTGCGGTTGAGCACGACATCCTCGACTTTTTCCCGCAACTCGGGCGCGAGATCGTCGTACACGCCGAGCTGCCCGGCATTGACGATGCCCATGGTGAAGCCGGCCTGGACCGCGTGGTAGAGGAATACCGTGTGGATGGCTTCCCGCATCGCGTCATTGCCGCGGAAGGAAAACGACACATTGGAAACGCCGCCCGAGGTCCTTGCCTGCGGCAGGTTCTCACGGATCCAGCGTACGGCGTTGATGAAATCCACCGCGTAGTTGTCGTGCTCCGGAATGCCCGTGGCAATCGCGAAAATGTTCGGGTCGAAAATGATGTCCTCGGCCGGAAAGCCATCGGCCACCAGCAGATCGTAGGCACGTTTGCAGATGCCGGTCTTGCGCAGGAAGGTGTCGGCCTGGCCCTGTTCGTCGAAGGCCATGACAATCACCGCCGCGCCGTAGCGGCGGGCCAGCCGCGCCTGTTCGAGGAACTTCGCTTCGCCTTCCTTCATCGAGATGGAATTGACGATGCCCTTGCCCTGGATGCATTTGAGGCCGGCTTCGATCACGTCCCATTTCGAGCTGTCGAGCATCAGCGGTACCTTGCAGATGTCCGGCTCGGAGCCGACCAGATGCAGGAAGCGCACCATCGCCGCCTGTGAGTCCAGCATGGCTTCGTCCATGTTGATGTCGACCACCTGCGCGCCGTTCTCCACTTGCTGCCGGGCGACCGCCAGAGCGTCGTCGAAGCGGCCTTCGAGCACCATGCGGGCGAAGGCTTTCGAGCCGGTGACGTTGGTGCGCTCGCCGACGTTGACGAAGAGGCTGTCGTCGCCGACGTTGAAGGCTTCCAGGCCCGAGAGGCGCAGCTTTTTCTCCACCTGCGGAATGGCGCGCGGGGCAACGTCCTGCAGCGCTTGCGCGATGGCGCGAATGTAGTCGGGAGAAGTGCCGCAGCAACCACCGGCTATGTTGATGTTGCCGCCCACGGCCCAGTCGCGGATCTCGGCGGCCATCGCCTCGGGCGGCTCGTCGTAGCCGCCGAAGGCATTCGGCAGGCCGGCATTGGGATGGACCGAGATGTAGCAGTCGCAGAGGCGCGAGAGTTCTTCGACGTACTGGCGCAAATCCCGCGCCCCCAGCGCGCAGTTGAGGCCGAAGGAAATCGGCCGCGCATGGCGCAGCGAATTCCAGAAGGCCTCAGCCGTCTGTCCCGACAGCGTGCGGCCCGAGGCGTCGGTGATGGTGCCGGAGATCATCACCGGCCAGCGCCGGCCGGCCTCATCGAAGAACTTCTCGATGGCAAACAGCGCAGCCTTGGCGTTGAGCGTATCGAACACCGTTTCCACCAGCAGGATATCGACGCCGCCGGCGGTCAGGCCGCGCGCGGCTTCTATGTAGTCGGCCACCAGCACATCGAAGGTGACGTTGCGCGCGCCCGGATCATTGACATCCGGCGACAGCGATGCGGTGCGCGAGGTCGGCCCCAGCACGCCGGCGACGAAGCGCGGCTTGTCCGGCGTCGAATACTTGTCGGCAATTTCGCGCGCCAGTTTCGCGGCCTCGACGTTGAGTTCGAAGGCCAGTTCGGCCAGCCCGTATTCCGCCTGCGAAACCCGCGTGCCGTTGAAGGTGTTGGTTTCGATGATGTCGGCGCCGGCTTCGAGGTAGGCGGCGTGGATGCCGCCGATCACGTCGGGCCGCGTCAGGCACAGCAGATCGTTGTTGCCCTTGAGATCCTTGGCCGAAGCAGTAAAACGCTCGCCGCGAAAATCGGCCTCGACCAGCTTGCGCCGCTGCACCATGGTACCCATGGCGCCATCGAGAATGAGGATGCGTTGTGCGAGCAGCGCGCGCAATTCGGTACTGCGGTCGGGTTGCCAGCGGGAAGTATCGGGGGAAGCGGTGGTCATGTGTCTCTCCAATCCATGACCGGGGCGGGGAGCGTTGCAGTGCTGCAGCTCACCCTGTGCCCCGGCGGGATGTTCCTCGGGTTGGTGAGCGCCGTTGACAACAGGTTCCGAGCCTAGGGTATCGGCCCATTGACTCAGCGGGCCTTCCACCTTGCAGCGCTCCTCGGAAGCGAGCTGCGATTATACCGCTGTCCCGCCAGCGTCAGCGCCGTGCATCCCTGCGGGAACTTCTCTTCAGTCGGCGCTGTTCAGCACTGCGTGGTGCAGGTTTCCACCGGCAGGCCGCGCTTGAGCCAGCCCGGGCCGGCGGCGCTGCCGGCCATGCCTTCCTTGATGTTGTAAACCTGCGTGAAACCCTGGCTCTGCAGGTAGCGCTGCACTTGCGTGGTGCGATTGCCGGTGCGGCAGATCAGCGCGATGGGTGCATTCTTGTCACCCCCCAGCTTCTCCAGCAGGGCGTTGGTGAAGCCCGGCGCACCTTGCGGGTGCTGCATGTTGATCAGCTTGGCGCCTCGGGCGACGCCGGTTTCCTTCCATTCCGGCGGGGTGCGGATGTCGATCAGGGTGATCTTGCCCGAGCTCACCGCTGTCGCCGCGTCGGATGCGTCCATGTCTTGTGCGGCACGGGCCAATCCGCTCGCCGCGAAAAAGGCGAGGGTCAGGGCGCAAAGGCGCAGTTTCAAAATCGGCATGGTTTTATCCTCTCAAGAGTTCCGGGCTGGGCTGGTTCCGACTTGGCCTGTCCGCGATGGTTCAGTCGTGGCGGCGGCGCGCTCAAATCGGAGCATCCTCGCGCCGCGCCGTGCCCGTGACGAATCCGTCCAGATTGAAATGCACATGATAGAAAGCACGGCCGCCCGGTATTGCGGGATCGATGCGCCACTCCCAGACCACCTCGGATTTCAGCGGGAACTTCGTTTCGCTCCCCGCCTTGCCCAGCACGCGGCGCACCTGCTCGGCGCTCCAGCCTTTCTGGATGCGGGCGAAGTTCTCGTCCGTCAGCGCCTGGTCGATCGTCACGAGCACACCGCGATCGTTCAGTGTCAGCATCCAGCAGCGCGTGCCTTCCGGACCGCGCGGGTACTCCCAGGTCACGCTGCCATCGCTGTTCGGCCATTCTGCCGCAGGGGCGCCAAGCCGCTCGCGCACTTCCTGTGCCGTCGAGCTGCCCGGTTTCAAGTCGGCCAGATGGGCCGCATCGCAGCCATAGAAGCCGATGATGGAGGCAAACGCGGCAAGCGCTCGGGACAGTGAATTCATGGGCCGATGATACCCGAGGCTAGCCGCTGCACGACCGCTGGCGGCTCGCGGCGCTGGGCTAGAATCAGAACCTTCACCATAGGAGTTGCCATGGAACACCTGAGCCCCAAGGAAGCCGCCCAGTTTCTGCGCGAAAACCCCAGCGCGCTGTTTGTCGATTGCCGCAGCGAAATGGAGTTCTTCTTCGTCGGCCATCCGGCCGGTGTCAGTCATGTGTCATGGAACGACGGTCCCGACTGGGATGTCAATCCGCACTTTGTCGGTGAAGTGAAAAAGCTCGCCGGCCATTCGGGCGATCGTCCGGTGGTGCTGATCTGCCGCAGCGGCAACCGCTCGGTCGACGCCGGCCATGC
>CAMBRI010000056.1 GCA_945870205.1 Sulfuritalea hydrogenivorans sk43H
GGCCAGAATACCTTGGTCATGCCCTCGATGATGCCGAGGCCGAGCCCGGTCACCACCGAACCGAGTATCGAGCCCATGCCACCGATCACCACCACGGCAAACACCACGATGATCAGGTTCGAACCCATCAGGGGCCCGACCTGCGACGCGGGGGCCGCCAGCACACCGGCAAAGCCCGCCAGACCGACACCGAAACCGTAGGTCAACATCACCATCAGCGGCACATTGATGCCGAATGCCTGGGTTAGTTTGGGATTCTCGGTAGCCGCACGCAGATAGGCGCCCAGTCGCGTCTTTTCGATCACGAACCAGGTCAGGAGACAAACCGACAGTGAGGCGAAGACGATCCAGGCACGGTATTTGGGCAGGAACATGAAGCCAAGATTGAAAGCACCCGAAAATTCTTCGGGAATCGAATATGGCTGGCCGGCGACGCCGTAAAGATCGCGGAACAGGCCCTCGATCATCAAGGCCAGGCCGAAGGTCAGCAACAAGCCGTAGAGGTGGTCAAGCTTGTACAGCCATTGCAGCATCAGTCGTTCGATCAGGATGCCGATCAGGCCGACACAGATGGGCGCCAGCAGCAGCATCCACCAGTAGCCGATGCCCAGGTATTCCATGCCCATCCAGGCCAGCATGGCACCGGCCATGTACAAGGCGCCGTGGGCAAAATTGATGATGTTCAGCATGCCGAAGATCACGGCGAGTCCCAAGCTCAGAACGGCATAGAAGGACCCGTTGACCAGGCCCAGCATCAGCTGACCGAACAGTGCCTGGATCGGTACCCCGAAGATCTCCGTCATGCGAACATCACTCCTGCAGCGTCGAAACGCCTACTTCTTCGCCACAGCGGCGCAACGCGATGCCGACATCGGCTGGAAAGCCTGGTCGCCGGGAATCACCTGCTTCACGGTGTAATAGTCCCACGGTTCCTTCGACTCGCCCGGCTTCTTGACCTCGACCAGGTACATGTCATGCACCATGCGGCCATCCTCACGAATCTTGCCGCCCTTGGCGAAAGGATCGTTGATCGGCGTGTCCTTCATCTTCTTCATCACCGTCGCCGTATCGTCAGTCCCGGCCGCCTGCACCGCCTTCAGGTAATGCAGGACCGCCGAATAGGTACCGGCCGGCAGCATGTTGGGCATCTTCTTGTGCCTGCTGAAGAAGCGCCGACTCCAGTCGCGGGTTTCATTGTTGAGATTCCAGTAGAAGCCCTCGGTGAACATCATGCCTTGCGTCGTCGGCAGACCCAGCGCGTGGATATCGACAATGGTGGTCAGCAGACCGACCACCGTCTGGGTCTTGGTGATGCCGAATTCGTTGGCGGCCTTGATCGAGTTGATGGTATCGCCGCCGGCATTCGCCAGGCCGACCACTTTTGCCTTGGATGCCTGCGCCTGCAGCAGGAAGGACGAAAAGTCCGAAGCATTCAGCGGATGCCGCACCGAACCGAGTACCTTGCCGCCTGCCGCTTTCACCGCCTCGGTCGTATCTTTTTCAAGCGAATGGCCGAAGGCATAGTCGGCGGTCAGGATGAACCAGGTGTCCTTGCCCTGTTTGGTCACCGCCTTGCCCGGACCGTTGGCCAACGCGTAGGTGTCATAGACGTAGTGCACCACGTTGTTCGGCGCGCAATCCTCGTTGGTAAGGCGGGTTGACGCCGCGCCAGTGTTCAGCATGATCTTGTTCTTCTCGGTGGTGACTTTGGCCACGGCGATGGCTACGCCCGAGTTCAGCACGTCGGTGACCATGTCGACGCCCTGCGTGTCGTACCACTCGCGCACCTTGTTCGAACCGACGTCGGCCTTGTTCTGGTGGTCGGCGGAGACCAGTTCGATCTTGAATTTGGGCTTGAACTGCGCCTTGAAATCCTCGATGGCCATTTCGGCCGCGAGCACCGAACCCTTGCCGCCCAGGTCTGAATACACGCCGGACATGTCGGTCAGCACCGCGATCTTGACAACATCGCCGGAAATCTTCCCGGCCTGGGCCAGCGCGGATCCCGCCACCGGCAAGAGCATTGCGGAAAGGGCCAGGGCCAGCAGTTTGCGTTTCATCATGGTGTCTCCTCCTTGGTAACAATTGACGGCGTCATAATCCTCAAACGCCGAGATATTCCTGCAGCAAATGCTGCTTTTCATGGATTTCGTGTTGCGCAATCTCTTCCATCACCTGTCCGTGCTCGACGATGAACATTCGGTCGGCCAGCGGCGCGGCGAAACGGAAGTTCTGCTCCACCAGAATGATGGTGTATTCGCGTTCCTTGAGCATCCGGATGACCTCGCCGATTTTTTGCACAATCACCGGCGCCAGTCCTTCGGAAACCTCGTCGAGCAGGAGCAACCTTGCCCCCGTGCGCAGGATACGCGCCATGGCGAGCATCTGCTGCTCACCACCAGAGAGTCGCGTACCCTGGCTGTTGCGGCGTTCCTTGAGATTGGGGAACATGTCGTAGATCTCGTCCAGGCTCAAGCCGCCGCTACCCACCTGTGGCGGCAACAGCAGGTTCTCTTCGCAGCTGAGGCTGGCGTAGATGCCACGTTCTTCCGGGCAGTAGCCAACTCCCAACTGGGCAATGCGGTGCGAGGGAAGCTTGATCACCTCGCGGCCGTTGAGCATGATCGACCCGGTGCGCCGACCGGTCAGGCCGAGGATGGCACGCAGCGTCGTGGTACGCCCCGCACCGTTGCGTCCCAGCAGGGAAATGCATTCGCCGCGCCGCACCGTGAAATCCATGCCGTGCAGCACGTGCGATTCGCCGTAGAAGGCGTGGAGGTCGGATACGCGCAGGAACTCAGTCGCGCTCATGTCAGTGTCCCACGGGTGACGTCAGTTCGGTCACCTCCGTCCCCATATAAGCCTCTATCACGAGAGGATTTGCGGCGACCTCGGCGTAGGGGCCTTCGGCCAGCACGGAGCCGCGAGCGAGCACGGTCAGGGTGTCGGAAATGCCGGCCACCACTTTCATGTTGTGCTCGACCATGAGTATGGTGCGATTGGCCGAAACCTTCTTGATCAGTTGCATGACGCGGTCCACATCTTCGTGTCCCATGCCCTGTGTAGGTTCATCGAGCAGCATGAGTTCGGGGTCGAGCGCCAGCGTAGTGGCAATTTCCAGCGCGCGCTTGCGGCCGTAGGGCATTTCCACCGTCACCATGTCGGCATAATCCTGCAAATCGACCGCAGTCAGCAATTCCATGGCGCGCCCATTGAGCAGATCGAGGCTGCGGTCGGACTTCCAGAAATGGAAGCTGGTGCCCAGCTTGCGCTGCAGGGCAATGCGTACATTTTCCAGTACGGTGAGGTGGGGAAACACCGCGGAAATCTGGAAGGAGCGCACGATGCCGCGGCGTGCAATCTTCTCGGGAGCTTCCTGGGTAATATCGATGCCATTGAAGCGTATCTGGCCTCGCGTGGGTTCGAGAAACTTGGTCAGCAGATTGAAGCAGGTGGTCTTGCCGGCGCCATTGGGGCCGATCAGCGCGTGAATATGGCCGCGCCTGACTTTCAGGTCAACGCCATTGACCGCGACGAAACCACGGAACTCCTTGACGAGACCGGTAGTCTCGAGAATGCAGTCTTCTGCCATCAAGCTCTTTTCGTTTTATTCGGGCACCGACAATCAGTGCCTCCTCTCTGTTGCCGACGATTATGCGGTGGGCTCCCGGTTTGCGCAAGCGCGCCACGAACAAAGCCACGATAGACCCCGACAGAGACGATTTTTCGACCCGCCTGTTGCGCTAAACTGAAATACCATCCTGAGGAGAACTGCCATGATTCGACGTCTCGCCATGACTCTGCTCGGCGCCATCACACTCGCCCTCGCCGCTGCGCCCCTCCATGCAGAAGGGCCGGGCGGCGACATGAAAGCCAAGCATCAGGAACGCGAAGCAAAGCAGGATCAGATGAAAAAGGAAATGCGTGCCATGGAGGACAAGCAGCGCCAGGAACAACGCGATCTGGAAGACCGCATGCACAAGGAACGCAAAACCCTGCATGAAAAGCACGAGCAGGAACGCCAGGCACTGCGGCAGAAGCTGCAACCCAAATAGATTCAACTGGCAAGGCCATGCTGCCGCCACGCGCCATCACCACCGCCTGCGCATTGCTTGCGCTGGCCGGTGCCGGTGCGGCCGGCGCACAGCCCGTCATACCCGGCTCGACGGCATTTTGCCTTTACGAAATTCCCGTCGACGATGGCGGCAAGCGACGCTGGATCAATCTCGGCATCGTGCAGTATGTCGAGGCGACCCGCAGCGAGGTAAAGATCTTCTATGGCGCCGGCGGGCTCGGCAGCGGCCACGAAGCCAGGATCGCCGTGGCGAGCATGGAAGAAGCCCTGCTCCAGCTCGAGAAAATGCGCCGGGTGGCCGCTGCCTGCCGCTGATCGGGCGAATGCCGCGGCCTTATGGCGACGCTGCGCAGACACGCCCCTCGTCAAACTGCAGGCTCATGGTCCGTGCGCTTCCAGATCGGGTTCGCCACAGTGCTTCAGGATCTCCCGTCGCGTCGCATCGCGCAGTTGGAGCGCTGCTTGCCAGCCCTCGCCTGTCGCGCCGATGGGCTCGCAGATCGTCAGTCGCACCGCAGCGCGCCGCGGCAACCAGGATTGGTCGCGCAAAACCTCGCGGGTTCCGGCGAGGACCACCGGCGTTACGGTCAATCCGTTTTGCGCCGCAATCTGAAAGGCCCCCAGGCGAAACGGGCGCAGACCCTGCTGGCGTGTGAAGGTGGCTTCGGCAAAGAAGAACAGGGGCCAGCCGCTGGCAGCGGCGGCCAAACGACGTACGTCATCCACTCCTTGCCGGGCATCGAAGCGCTCCACGAACACCACGCCGAGGCGTCGCAGCAATGGGCCGGCCAGTGCATGCCCTGCGAGTTCCTGCTTGGCGACGAAACGCACCGGGCGCGGCAGCGTCGCCGCAAGGACGATGACGTCAACATAGCTGGCGTGATTGGCGACCAACACCGTTGCTTGCCCGGACCAATTGTCCAGTCCTTCGACCCGCGCGCCGATGCCGCACAAGCGCATGCAGGCACGCGCCACGCCTGCCACGAAACGCCAGCGCAGGGCCTCGCCGGGCAGCAGCAGGATGCCTGCCGCCGCCGGCAGAGCCAGCAAACCATAAATGCACCAGGCATAGCCGCCATAGAGCACTTCCCGACCACGACGCAATCCGCCACGCAAGCCCTGCCGGAATCCCGCAACGCCCAGCCTGGCCACCTGCAGCCAAAGCGCACGACCGCCCTTGCCGAATCCTTCGCCGCAATACAGGTCCCGGGTAGCGGCACGCCTAATCTTGCCGCTGGAGGTTTTCAGCACCGCGTGCGGCAGCGCCAGCACGACGTCGTCGGGCGGCGCACCGAGCAGGTCTATGCCCAGCGCGTTGATGCGCCGGATCAGTTCCTGCCGTATCGTCTCATCCATTTCGCGGCTTTCCGCCACCACCACCAGCTTCTCGGTGCCCTGCCCGGCCACCGCCACACCGAACACCGCGACGCAGCCGCGGCGTATGCCGGGAACGCTGCCGACTGCCTCTTCCAGTTCATAGGGGTAGAGATTGCGGCCGCCGCGAATGATGGTGTCCTTGATGCGACCGGTGATGACGATATCGCCGTCGACCAGATAGGCCAGATCACCCGAGTCGAGCCAGCCGTCGCGAATCAGCCGGGCGCTTGCTGCGGCATTGCGGTAGTAGCCGCGCGTCGCCGACGGCCCGCGAAATTCGAGGCGGCCGACACGTCGTGCGGGCAATTCGCTACCGGCCGCGTCGACGATGCGCACTTCGTGTCCGGGCAGCGGGCGCCCGCAGGCAACCATGCTCATCGCAATGTCGTCGCCGGTCATTGCGGGAAGCGCCTCGCCCGCGGCCAAGGCCGCACGTTGCACGCGGTCGATCAAGGGTCCGCGTCCGGGCGGCGAGACCGCGAGGCCGACCGAACATTCGGCCAGGCCATACACCGGCGCCAGCGCCTCACCGCGCAATCCATAGGGCCTGAACGCGGCGGCAAAGCGAGCCAGAGTCTCGGCCGCAACCGGTTCGGCGCCATTGGCCGCATAGCGCCAGGAAGACAGGTCGAGCCCCTGCAACCGAACCGGATCAAGATGCCGTAAACAGAGTTCGAAGGCGAAGTTCGGCGCCGCAGTCACCGTACCTCGATGCCGGTGGATGGACCACAACCAGCGCTCGGGGCGTGCCAGAAAATCCAGCGGTGACATCAGCACCAGCGGACAGGCATGGTAGAGACTGCCGAGCCAGGCTCCGATCAGCCCCATGTCGTGATACAGCGGCAGCCAACTGACCACCACGTCGGCAGGTGTCAACGCTACCGCCTGACCCCAGGCTCGAATATTGGCCAGCAAGTTGGCGTGGTCCAGCGTCACGCCTTTGGGATCCCCGGTCGAACCCGAGGTGTATTGCAGAAACGCAATCTCGCCGGATTGTCCTCGATGCATCCCGTCCGGCGTGGCCGTGGCGCCCGAACCGCGCAATTCCTCGGGCGTCGTCACCTCGCGCAGGCTTGGCACCAGCCCGGAGAGGATGCGCGCCACCAGCCGCGCGGCATCGAAGGTGATCAGCACCACGGCTTCGCAGTTTTGCAGAATGCCGGCCTGGCGCCGCAGGTGATCCTCGATCTGGCCGGGGCGTGTCGGCGGATAGATCGGCACCGGAATCGCACCGACGAGCAGGACGCCATAAAAGCTGTGGAAGAACTCCAGCCCGGTCGGCAGCATCAGTACCACGCACTGTCCGGGGATTACACCCATTCCACGCAGGCCCGCGGCAATCTGTCGCGCCGTCTCCAGCAAATCCCCGTAGCTCAGGGTTTCGGTTTCCGTGGCGCTGCGCTCAAACAGCACATGGGGTCTCTCGGGATGTCGCTCTACATGCCATTGCAATACATCGACCAGCGTCGCTGCACTGTCAGGCAGCCCCTCGTCCTTGGCTGCCGGCGCTGTCCAGCGCACTCGATCGCCGCTGTCGCCTGAACCGCCTGGCTTGCCGGCGACGACGGCCGCGAGGAGGTCGCGCGGGGTTTCTGCCGACCCCAGCAGATCATCGGGAAGGCGCAGCCCAAAGGCCGATTCTATGCGCGCCAGGAGTTCCACCCGGGTCAGGCTGTCCAGAGCGAGGTCCCTCTCCAGCGCACTATCCAGACTCGCATTCGACCGCGCGCCTGGACGAACTTCGGCGACCAACTGATCGATGATTGAAAGAAGGTGAACAGAGTGATCGTGTATCGGCAACTGCTCCATTGTTTCAAATCCAGCCCAAGCGTATGTTGCGATTAAAACTCAATCGGCGTGACGAGTATGGCGATGCGAGCGCCGTCTTGCCTGGAGAACCCATTGCGGAATCAGGATCCGGCGACACAGAGCGGGATCTGCATTTCACCGGCCGACAGGCCGCCATGCACGCCGACGAGATTAAGCACTTCCTCGCCATACACGCGATCGAAGATGGTCCAGTCATCTTTCATCGCCAGTGTGTAGTCGCCAATGCGGCCAGGCAGGCGGGGGCTGACAGGACCCGGTCCGTACCAGCCCTCGTCAAGCAGTTTGCTGCGCGGCCAGGCTTCCATCGCTGCGCGAAACACGTCCGCAATATAGCTCTCGAAATCGACGTGGGCGTCAGGCCTGACATAGCAGTACGCAAAACGTCGCTCGCCGCAAAGTGGTCGAATCAAAAGCCTTTCCAGTTCCGGATGATCGTCGAGACTGATCCGGCGCTCGGGTGACGAGTCAATGAAACCATGATCCGCCGTCACCATCACCAGGGTGTCGGTGCCGCGGACGGACTGAATGAATTCCTCGAACTCCGCCTCAAATTTTCGAAAACAATTCAGCGCCATGCCTCCGTTTATGCCTTCCTGATGAGCAGCACTGTCGAAGTAGGGCCAGTACGCATAGGTGAAGCTCGGAGGGCCAGGTTCGTGACACAAGCGCCGCAGGATGCCGAACATATCCTGCCGGCGTCGCCAGAGCGGCATGGTCTGCAAGAAGGGAAACAGGTCGAGATGATAGGGATGGCGGACGGCACCCTGGGCATGGAATATGGAGAATCCCGAATCGTTCAAGTGGTTCGGCGAGACCACATTGCAGGGCCGTTTGAGTTGCTGGAAAAAGCTCGGGTAGCCGAACAGGTTTTCCGGTGCCGAAGCCGCGTGCACGGGCAGTGCCATGCCGCGCCCGACAATCGGCAGCACTGCCGTCACTGCATCGAGTTCCGAAACATACACGTGCCATCCGGTGAGCGCATGCGCGGCGGGTGCCAGGCCACTCAATGCTGTCGGGATGGCACTGGCGGTGGTGGTCGGGCAAACCGAAGTAAGAACCGCCGTTTGGTGCCGATGGAGAAATCCGTTGCGGCTGTACTTCTCGATATAGTCAGCACCGAGGCCGTCGACCACCAGCAGGATCAGGTTTCTGGCGCGAGCCCACTCGGAGGTATCAATGCCCGATAGCGGCGCGTAGGGCGTGGCCCCGGCCCCGCATATCTCGCCGATGCTCGACATGAGGTTGAGCAAGCCGCGTCCATCGTAACTGGGCGCCCGATAATCAGTTGAATCCAACTTCACTGCAGATACCCTCCGGCATCGATTTCAACAACATGCGTGCCGCGAACAGAATTGCAGCAATGCACTTGCTCACCTGCTACCGGCAATGCCTATCGACGGGACCAGCAAGGAAACGCGGCGCTCGCCAGTCCGATCTCTCGGTGAGCGCTGCCCTCGCGTCTGATCCAATCCACGTGTGAGCAGCGCGGATCAAGTGTAGCGCGGTATTCGCCATGTTCGGCCCAAGTCATTCATTGTGCGCAGCAGCATCGCCCGCCATCGCCTTCCGCTTCGAACAGATAAATTCTCCAGGCCTGCAAAATCGCACTTATTGATGGGTATTCGACCCGATGATTCCGCTTATCATCATGAAAAATGATGGCTCCTGCCGGATTCGAGAGCCAAATCGAACAGCAATAAAGGAGGATCACATGAAGCGTCTGCTCAAAGCGTTCGCAAATTCGGTTCGGCTACAGGCGATCGTTTCACTGATCGGCCTGGCGGGCTTGATACTTTCTGTCGCGATCTCGGGAACGCTTCTCGTCCGGGGAATCCAGAGTCACTTCAATGACGCCACGATCGCCTCGGAAGCAATGGACGCATTGCAGAAGGTTTCGGACAACACGCACACGGGCCGCCTGCATATCCTGCTGGGTGCCCAGCATGATCCCGGACTGGAAATCTCCAAGCTGCACGACCACGACGTGGAACTCCACCTCAAGCGAATCGAGGAAGCGCGCACGGCGGGCGCCGCAGCCGTGAAACAGTTGATGACCAGGATACCCACCTCGGCCGAAGCCAAGGAACTTGCCAAGACTTTCGACGATATTTCAAGCACCGGGTTTGCGCCCGCCATCGAACTGTTCAAGAGTGGCAAACACCAGCAAGCCGCCGCCTTGGCGACCCCGTCCAAAGTGCCTGGATACAATCAGTTCGAATCCCTGAGTGGAACCATAGGCGAAAAACTGGCGGGCTGGACCGCTGTCTCGCGCGAGGATGCAGATGAGAAAGCCAACCTGAGCATCAAGGTTCTGGCAGGCGCGTCGATCCTGATTCTGATCGTCTGCGTCCTCTACTACATATTTGCGATACGTCCCCTTATGGCCCGCCTCACGCAACTCAAGACGCTGGCGGAGAACTCTGCCCGCGGCAGGCTCGACATCGAGCCCAAGGTGGGTCGCCAGGACGAGATCGGCATCGTCATATCGGCTTTCAATGCCATGATCATTTCCTACAAGACGATGATCGGCAAGCTGTTGTTCGAATCGAAGGTTCTCGGCACCGGCGCCGGACACCTGCTGGAGACAAGTCACGCCATGGCGGTGGAGTCGCAGAAGCAGGCCGCCGAAGTACAGTCTGTTGCGGCCGCGGTCGAGGAGTTGAGCGCCAGCATGGCTTCGGTCGATGACAAGGCCAAGGATACGCTGGAGATCGCGTCGATCGCCGAAAAGCGGGCGGGCGCCGGCAAACAGGTCGGCAGCACGGCGGCCACCAACATGGAATCGGTCGGCGCCGCGGTGCAGGGCGCAGCGACCGCCATGAACGAACTCACCGAACGTTCGCGTGCCATTTCCGGCATAACGGCCTCGATCAAGGAGATCGCCGACCAGACCAACCTGCTGGCACTCAATGCCGCGATCGAGGCAGCACGGGCGGGCGAACAGGGAAGGGGCTTTGCCGTGGTCGCCGATGAAGTTCGCAAGCTGGCAGAAAAGTCCGCGGCGGCGGCGGCTGAAATCACCAAGATGATCGCCGGTGTGCAATCCAATGTGGACAAATCCGCACAGGCGATCGACGCCGCCACGCAGATTGCCAGGACCAGCGCCGACATGGCGCGTCAAATGGCCGGAACCCTGGGCCAGATCGAACAGGGTGCGGCGGAGACCTCGATCAATGTGAGCGGTGTCGCGCTCGCCGTTTCCGAACAGGCCAAGGCCACCCAGATGATCACCGGCCTCACCAACACCATCCACGCGATTTCCGAGCACAGCGAAGCCCAGGCGCATACCATCGAACGCGAGGTTCAGTACATCAGCAACATCGCCTCCGGGTTCAATGAAATCAATCGCATGTTCTCGATTGAAAAATTTACGGTGCTCGCGATGAGCCTGCATGAGGCAATGCAGGCCAAAGCCATCGCCATTTCTGGCCGGCTGCAGGAGGCCATCGAGGCGGCGATTCGGTCGGGCAGGATTTCGGAGGCCGCCGTATTCGACGATAAGTACGTGCCGATCGCGAATACCGATCCTGCCAAGTTCCACACCCAGTACGACCAGATCTTCGACCAGATCCTGACCAGCATTCAGGAGGCCGTGCTCGATTCCACACCTGAAGTCGTCTATGCAATCGCCATTGATCGCAACGCTTACGTGCCGACCCACAACCAGCGCTTTTCAAAACCGCTGACCGGCAATCCGAAGATCGATCTGATCGGCAACCGCACCAAACGGAAATTCACCGACCCGGTGGGCCAGGCCTGCGGCAAGAGCGAGATGCCCTACCTGCTGCAGACCTATCGCCGCGACACCGGCGAAATCATGCACGACATGTCGGCGCCGATAAAGCTGTGCGGCCGCCATTGGGGCGGTTTTCGCATCGGCTACCTGCCGCCTGCCTGAGCGCCGGCAAGCAATCGCCTCGCAAGCGCGTTCAGCAGCCCTTCCACTCCGGCTTGCGCTTCTGCATGAAGGCGTCTATGCCTTCGGCCGCATCGTCGGCCATCATGTTGCAGGCCATGGTTTCCGCGGCGAGTTGGTAGGCGCCGTCGAGACCCATTTCGAGCTGCCTGTAGAACATCTGCTTGCCCATGGCCAAAGCCACGGAGGACTTGGCACAGATTGAATCAGTGAGTTTCTTTACTTCGGCATCGAGGTGCTCCAGCGGCACCACGCGATTAACCAGGCCGCGACGCTGCGCCTCGGCCGCATCGATGAATTCGCCGGTGAGAAGCATTTCCATGGCATGTTTGCGACCCATGGCGCGCCCCAGGGCCACCGAGGGAGTGGAACAGAAGAGGCCGAGATTGACGCCGGACACAGCGAATTTGGCTCCCTCGGCCGCCACCGCCAGATCGCACATGGCGACCAGCTGGCAGCCCGCGGCCGTGGCGATGCCGTGGATGCGCGCAATCACCGGTTGCGGCATCTGCGTCAGGGTCATCATCATCCTGCCGCACTGCTTGAACAGCTTCTGCATGTAGGCTTTGCTGGGATTGGCGCGCATCTGTTTGAGGTCGTGGCCGGAACAAAACGCCTTGCCGGCGCCGGCGATCACGACGGCGCGAACCGACGGGTCTGCAGCGATGGCGTCGAGCGTGGCCTGTAGCTCGGTCAACAGTTCTTCCGACAGGGAATTGAACTGCGCGGGACGGTTGAGAGTCAGGCTCGCGACGCCATCGACGTCCTCCCGCATCAGGATGGGTGATGTTATATCGGTGAGTGCATTCATGACGTAGGCTCCTTGCTGTTCTTGATCGAAGGCTTCATTGTGCCGGAGAGCGGCCCTGCAATACCAGCGTGTGCTCTCCCCTGCCCCATAGCGGCAGATCGCGGACGGCCGCCCAGGGCGCCACAAAGCTGCGAAATCCGGGCGCCAGCACCAGGCCGGACTGGCCACTCGAGTGCATCACGGCGGAATTGGCCGGATCACCCAGGTCGTAAATGGCACGCAGGCTGGCCGCATGTTCGTTGAGATATGGCTCGTCGCCCTTGAGATGGTAGCGGGCCACATTGATCGTGTAGTTGTCACCGCCCGTCGCCGCGCGCAATTCGAACCACGGCGCCAGCGCCTTCACCCTGGAGAATGGTCGATGTTCGGCGCGTGCCTGATGCAAGGCGCCCCACTGCCAGCGCGCCATGTCTGCACCCAGGCGCTGCTGCAATTCATCGAGAGCGCGGTCCAGCGACCGATCGCTCAGTTCCGCGCAGGTTTCGACTGCGGGTGTGGTCTTGTCGTCGCACCACCAGGCGTCGTTTCGTTCCAGCACGCCTTCGAGACCGGCGCGAAAATCGTTGCGCCCCAATTGGCGCAGATACATTTCGTCGCCGCCCATTTCATCGGCAAAAACGGCCCGTGCCAGTTCGCGCGCCCAGGCCGCAAAAATCAGCGGTGCCGCATCGACAGCGCGCATTTCACCATCGAAAGCCGTCAAGCGCTGCATTGCGGCAGCACCCAAGGCATGCCTCGGCCTGCCTTGCCTCAGGTAAGGCAGCAGACGCTGCGCCGCCAACGACACCACGTCGGCCTGAATCCGGCGCAGGCTTTCCTTGTCGTGCGTCGGTCGCTCCTTGAGCAGGGCTTCGATGCGCTGCTGGCGATAGGGCACGGCCCATTCGCTGGTCAGGTAATGCGGATAGTCGACGCCATGAATTCGCTGGTTGGCGGTCGCGATCCAGCCGCGTGGCGGATTGATTTCGCGCGGCGTCTTGCCCGGATCGAGGAAACCAGCCCAGTCGTAGCGCGCCTCCCAGCCCGGTGCCGGAACCTGCCCGTGCAGGTCGTTATCGGCACGGCGCAGCGGAACCCGCCCGGCGGCGACGAAGCCGATGTTGCCGGCCACATCGGCGACCACCATGTTCTGCATCGGCACGTGGTATTTCTCAGCCCCTTTGATGAATTCGCTTACCGACCCTGCGGAGCTGATCGCCAGCCCTGCGTCTATGCCGGAGGCATCGGTATCCAGTGCGGTCCAGCGCAAGGCCAGAGAGTACGCCGGGCCTCCGGGCTTCCCCGCCAGGCCGGCCACGACCGCGGTACCCGCATCGGAAATCACCGGCCCATGACGCGTCGCCCGCACCACCAGCCGCAGCGCCTCCTGCCCCTTGACCTGTATGGTTTCGGTAAAGCTTTGAAATTCAGCCCAGCCGTCCGGCGTGCGATAGCGCGAGGCATCGTCGGGTTTGATCTGTTCCAGGTAGACGTCCTGCACATCGGGATTGGTGTTAGTCAAACCCCAGGCAATGCGTTCGTTCTGCCCCAGCACGACAAAGGGCAAGCCCGGCATGGTCGCTCCAGCCACCTTCAGGCCAGGCGCTTCGAGGCGGGCAAAATACCAGAGCGCCGGCGCGGTGAGCTTGAGGTGCGGATCATTGGCCAACAGCGGCTTGCCTGATGCGGTATGCGTACCGGCAACCACCCAGTTGTTGGAGCCGACACCTTCGACGCCTGATTCAGGCGCATCCAACAGAGCCTGTCTACCGAGTTCACCGCTGACCTTCAGGGCCCGGTACAGCGCGGCGTAGTCGCGCACGGGCAAGGGCTTCTCACCCGGGTAGGGCGGCATCAGCTGATTGATGCGGGCGACCGGCAGGCTCAGTGCAAGGCGCATGCGCAGCAACTCGTTGGTCCAGTTGCCGCCCAGATCCCAGGCCATCATGATGCCCCAAGCCAGGCTGTCTTCGGGTGTCCAGGGTTCAGGTTCGAGCCCAAGGATGAGGAATTCCGGAGGCCGTGCGCGCAGGTGGCCGCTGATGAAGGCGTTGATGCCGGCCGTGTAGGCCAGCACCGCGACCCGGGCATCGGGAGCCAGTTGCGCCCATTGTGCCGACGCGGCACGTCGCACACCGAGCGCCCGCAGAAACTTGTCGTTGTCGAGGGCACCCGGGCCGAATGCTTCGGCAAGCCTTCCTGAACCAATGCGGCGATGGGTTTCGAGTTGCCACAGGCGATCCTGGGCATGGACGAAACCCAGCCCAAACAGCACGGCATCACGACTCGCGCCGCGCAGGGTCGGAATGCCGGCGGCGTCGCGTTCAATGCTCACTTCGCCATTCATGCCAGCGACTTCGAGCCGTCCCTCCGTCACCGGTGCCACGCGCTGCCACCAGACCACGGCGACAAGTACGGTTGCAACTAGCAGCGCCAACAGTGCAGCACCAATGCGCGGCAGCCAGGTCACGAACGTCAGCCGGCTATTCGAAAGATGTGGCCGACCTGGCCTTCTCGCGCAGCACGAATTTCTGGATCTTGCCGGTCGATGTCTTCGGCAAGGCCTCGAAAATGAAATGCTTGGGCACCTTGAAGCGCGCCATGCGTTCACGGCAGAATTCGGTCAGTTCTTCGGCAGTAACCTTGGCGCCTTCGCGCAGTTCTATGAAAGCACAAGGCACTTCGCCCCATTTCACGTCGGGCATGGCGACCACGGCCGCACCCATTACGGCCGGATGGCGATATAGCGTGTCCTCGACCTCAATCGAGGAAATGTTCTCGCCGCCAGAAATGATCACGTCCTTGCTGCGGTCCTTGATCTTGATGTAGCCATCGGGCTGCATCACCGCCAGGTCGCCAGTGTGGTACCAGCCGCCGTGGAAAGCTTCGTCGGTCGCCTTCGGATTTTTCAGGTAACCCTTCATCACGATGTTGCCGCGGAACATGATCTCGCCCATGGTCTGGTCATCCCACGGCACCGGCTGCATGGTTTCCGGATCCATCACGGTAACGCCTTCCTGGCAGTGATAGCGCACGCCCTGGCGGCCATTGAGGCGTACCTGCTCATCCAGCGGCAGATCGAGCCACTCCTCATGCTTGGCGCAGACCGCCGCGGGGCCATAGGTTTCGGTCAGGCCGTAGACGTGGGTTATGTTGAAGCCGATCTTGCCCATGCCTTCGATAACCGCGGCGGGGGGCGGTGCCGCCGCCACCAGTGCCGACACTTTGTGGTTGATCCCCTCGCGCCACGCGGCCGGAGCGCTGATCAGCAGCGAATGCACGATCGGCGCGCCGCAGTAGTGGCTGACCTCGTGCTCACGAATCGCATCGAGGATCAGCTTCGCATCGACACGGCGCAGGCAGACGTTGGTGCCGGAATTGGCCGCCACGGTCCACGGGAAGCACCAGCCGTTGCAATGGAACATCGGCAGCGTCCACAGATACACCGACTGCGGCGGCATGCCCCAGGAAACGATGTTGGACAGCGCATTCAGGTAGGCGCCACGATGGTGATACACGACGCCCTTTGGGTTGCCGGTGGTACCCGAGGTGTAATTCAGCGATATGGCATCCCACTCGTCGGTCGGCGTCTTCCAGGCGTAATCCGGGTTCCCTCCGGCCAGCAGTGTTTCATAGTCGATGCTGCCGACACGCTCTCCGGGACCGCTGTATTCGGGGTCATCGACATCGATGACGAGTATTTCGCGCCCAAGTTCCGTCAGGGCTTTCTTCACCATGCCGGAATACTCGCGGTCGGTAATCAGCACCCGGGCTTCGCCATGGTTGAGCATAAAGGCTATCGATTCAGCATCAAGCCGCGTGTTCAGGGTGTTCAGCACCGCGCCGCACATCGGCACGCCGAAATGGCACTCGAACATTTCCGGTGTGTTGTTGAGCATCGCCGCCACCGTGTCGCCGGCGACGACGCCACGCATCGCCAGCGCCGATGCCAGACGCCGGCTGCGCTCATAGGCCTGCCGCCAGGTATAACGGCGCTGACCATGGATCGAAGCCACGCGATCGGGGTAGATGTAGGCGGAACGCTCTATGAAGCTGAGCGGTGTCAGCGGGACGTAGTTGGCCGGATTCTTGTCCAGCCCGGTGGCGTAGGGGTTGCTCATGGGATTGCCTCTTTGTGTAGTGATCAAGTACGGCAGCGTTCAATGGTGGCAGGTTTCTCGCGCGATATCTCGCCGAACCAGTTGCCCAAGTCATCTGCCAGGGCTTGCACCGCATCGCGTGCCGCGGCCGCGCCCCCTCGGGCATCGGCCGTCGGTGCAGGCTTCTGGATCAGGAATGTCCGTTTGGCCAATACCTCGCCGCCGCGCGCGGGTGTCAGCAACGCCCGTACTTCGATCACGGCATGGCTGTTTTGCAAATCATTGAAGCGCTGCTCGAATTCATCCACAAAAAACTGCAGACGACAACCGGCACCGCTGAAATCAGGCTGACCATGAATGATCCTGCGCTTGAGGAAAGTTTCGAGCAATTCGGCCGGTGGCGCGGCCCAGCGGCTTTCGGCATAACTCTGGCGCCGCAAAGGCTCGGCATGGACCAGACGAAAATGCATGGCAGGCCCGGCAAGCCAGGATGCAGGCTGGACCTCGATCGAAGCAATGGGAATGCGCGATCCGGCCCACGCATCCGTCATCTTGCCGGGCAGGTTGCCAAAATCGTAGCGGACCGACTCGCCCGTAAGTACATTGCCGCCACAGGCCCCAAGCAAGACGCCTGCAAGAATCGCAAATAGCTGCTTCATCACCAATACCCTCATTTCCTTGCCGGAACGGCAAATCCGGTCTCACCGGGGCCGGGCACGGCAGCGCCACGACCAAACAGCAGCATTTGCGGATTGTTCTCCAGCCCATCGAGAACGCGCGAAAGCTGACGTGAACTTGCCGTCAGCTCTTGCATCAAGGCATTGGCGCGCGGCATGGTCGATGTCGTCATTTCTTCTCCGACGTTGCCAGCCAGTTGCTCGACGCGGCGCGACAGCGCTCCCATCGACTTCACCAGCTCACGCATTTCCGCAGTCAATGGAGCGCTCTCGCCGGCTGTTTTTTCGACATGCACCAGAATCTGCCGCAAGCTGCGCATATTGCCGTCGGACAGCACCTCGCGCATCGACGCCAGTACTTTCGGTATTTCGCCCAGACCATCGGATGCATTCGCCACATTGTCCAGCGTGCGCGAAAGATTCTGCAGGTTTTTATCGTCCAGCACCCTGCCCAGACGCTGCGAGACAAGGCTGATCTGGTCGACGATGGTGCCCGCCTTGTCACCCAGCGTGTTGAGCAGCGTGGGTCGCAAGGGTATGCGCGGTGGTTCGCCGTTCCTGCCGATCAAGGCCTCGATCGAGGATCCTTTATCCTCGATCTGCACGTAGGCGAGGCCTGTGACGCCCTGATAACCTAGCTCCGCCGTGCTGCCCCTGGTCAGCTTGAAGCGACTGTCGACGCTGATGTGCACCAGGATCAAGCGCGGATCGGCGGCGTCCTGTTCGATCGCTTCCACCTTGCCGGCACGTATGCCGCGATAGCGCACCTGCGCCTGCAGGTTGAGTCCGGTCACGTTGCGCGGGGTTTCGAGAATGTAGCTATTGGTCGACTCGTCACTCTGACCCAGCCACCAGATGGCGATGGCGGCACAGATTCCCAGCAGGATCGTGAAGATGCCGGCGGCCAGGGCATGAGATCGGTTTTCCATGGTTCGCTGCTTTCAGTTGAGCGCTTCCGCAAGCCCGGAATTGTGCAAGGCCCGCACGCTGCGCTCGGAGAGGAAAAAGTTGCGGACGAAGGGGTGATCGAAGTGCATGATCTCGTCGATCGTGCCATAGGCCAGGATGCGCTGCTCGGCAAGAACGGCGACACGGGTTGAAAGCGCCGCCAGGGTGTCGAGGTCATGCGTTACCAGCATGACGGTGAGCCCGAGTTCTTCGCCCAGCATGCGGATCAGGCGCACGAAACTGTCGGAGCGGTCCGGGTCGAGCCCGGCGGTCGGCTCGTCCAGCAGCAGCAGTTCCGGCTCCAGTGCCAGCGCGCGCGCCAGCGCAACACGTTTGATCATGCCGCCGGAAAGCTCCGCCGGCATCAGTTTGCCATGACGTGGCAGCAGTTCGACCAAGGAAAGCTTCAGCATCACCAGATCGTGGATCGCGTCCTCGTCATAGCGCTTCAGCTCCCGCAAGGGAAACGCGATATTGTCGAAAACATTGAAAGCCGAAAACAGCGCGCCATGCTGAAAAAGCACGCCGAAGCGCTGCCGCAGCGTGCGTTCGCGCGCGACACCGCCGCCAAACAATGGCTCACCGAACAGTTCGATGCATCCGCCATCGGGCAGGAGCAAGCCGACAACCATGCGCAACAGCGTGGTCTTGCCGCTACCCGAACCGCCCACGAGAGAAACCAGTTCGCCGCGCTCGATGTCCAGGTCAAGCTTGCGGTGAATCCACAGATCGCCGAAGCGGGTAGACAGGTCCTTGATGCGAAGCACGGGAACGGTCACGACGCTCTCCTCATCGCGGCAGCCCGATGCTTCGCGTGGCAATTGCAAAGACTGCATCGAGGATGATGACGACGGTGATCGCCGAGACCACTGCCGCAGTCGTGTTGCTCGACAGGCTTTCCGTATTGGGTCGCACCCTTAGCCCGAAATGACAGGCAACCAGTGCAACGAACATGCCGAATACCGCGCCCTTGGCCAGGCCAATCCAGAGATTGGCCGCAGGCACCACGTGCGGCAGTGTGTGGAAAAAGAAACCATAGGAAATGTCGAGCTGCACCTGTGCCGAAACCATGCCGCCGATCAGCGCGATCGCCGTACTCCACAATACCAGCAGCGGCATGGCGATGGTCAGTGCCACCACCTTGGGAAATATGAGGCGCATCCCGCGCGGCACGCCCATGGTTGCCAGCGCATCGATTTCCTCGGTGACGCGCATCACGCCGAGCTGCGCCGTCATCGCGGAACCCGAGCGCCCGGCCACCAGGATCGCAACCAGGACCGGACCCAGTTCGCGCACGATACCGAG
>CAMBRI010000057.1 GCA_945870205.1 Sulfuritalea hydrogenivorans sk43H
GGGTGCATCCAGCGGCGTCCTTCGCGACGCGGATTCTAGGCCGAGCTTGAGGGCGGAGTTGAGGGCGTCCTTCTCGTGGGGTTCGCCGTGACCTTCGATGCTCTTGACCGCGCCAAGATCGTCGAGATTAAAAATGACGCTGTAATCCACTCTAAGTGCTTTGCGTTGGTCGTCTGACATGGCCCGTAATCTTGCGAACAGCGTTAGAGCCTTCGAGGCTAGGTACAGCGCATGTGGTAGAGCGATGCGCCGATCGAGAGTCTTGAGGGTACGTACGAGTTCCCGAGTCTTTATAGCTGCACGAAGGTCGGCAGGAACCGCGATTCGGAAGTTGTAGCAGTCGCCTCTGCGTTGAAGGTAGGAATTTGGCATACTCCGCAATCCGAGTGCTTATGTAGCACTCTCTTGTAGCAAGCAAGAAGAAACCTGCGGAATAGTTACTGCTAAATCAAGCGACTGACTGGCAACGCTGATGGTGGGCGGTACTGGGATCGAACCAGTGGCTTCCACCGTGTGAAGGTGGCACTCTACCGCTGAGTTAACCGCCCGGAAAGAGGCGCGCATTTAACCACAAAGCGCCGGTGACGGTCAATCGGAGCCACGCCGTGGCGTAGAATTCGCGACTTTCCCCCCGCGTTGAAATCCCATGACGGTTCGTACCCGATTCGCACCCAGTCCTACCGGTTTTCTACACATTGGTGGCGCCCGTACGGCCCTGTTCGCCTGGGCCTATGCCCGTCGTCATGGTGGCAGTTTCATCCTGCGCATCGAGGATACCGACGTGGCGCGTTCGACACCCGAGGCGGTGCAGGCGATTCTCGACGGTATGCAGTGGCTGGGGCTTGCGCACGATGAAGGTCCGTTTTATCAGATGCAGCGCATGGACCGTTACCGGCAGGTGATCGGCGAAATGCTTGCGGCGGGCAGCGCCTATCACTGTTACATGTCCAAAGAGGAACTCGATGCCTTGCGCGCCGAGCAGGAAGCGCGCAAGGAAAAGCCCCGCTATGACGGACGCTGGCGGCCGGAGCCGGGCAAGATCCTGCCCGCCCCGCCGACGGATGTTTTGCCCGTCGTGCGTTTTTGCAATCCCAAAGAGGGTGTGGTGGCTTGGGACGATCAGGTCAAGGGCCGCATCGAATTCGCCAACAGCGAACTCGATGATTTCATCATTGCCCGCGGCGACGGCACGCCGACCTACAACTTCTGCGTCGTGGTCGATGATCGCGACATGGCAATCACGCATGTGATTCGCGGCGATGACCATGTGAATAACACTCCGCGCCAGATCAACCTGCTGCAGGCTCTCGGTGCCGCGGTGCCGCAGTACGCACACCTGTCGATGATTCTGGGCGACGACGGGCAGAAGTTGTCGAAGCGGCATGGCGCCGTATCGGTGATGCAGTACGACGACGAGGGTTATCTGCCGGAGGCGGTGCTGAACTATCTGGCGCGGTTGGGCTGGTCGCATGGCGACGAGGAAGTATTCAGCATGGAGCAGTTCGTGCGGTGGTTCGATCTGGATCACATCACGGCCTCCGCCGCACAATTCAACACCGAGAAGCTCAACTGGCTCAACGCGCATTACCTGAAACTGGCGGATCCGCAACGACTCGCTGGCGAGGTGGCGCGGCGGCTGGCAAGACAGCAAGTCGCCATCGCCGACGGTCCTGATCTGGTGCGCGTGGTGGCCTTGTACCGGGATCGCGCGGGCAATCTGAACGAACTGGCTGATGCCGTTCATCCCTTTTACGCCGCGCCGAAGCCGACGGCCGAGATGTGTAGCCAGCATTTGACCGCGGCTGCGCTGGACGGCCTCGATGCCTTGCGCGGACGACTCTCGGCCTGCGACTGGCAGGCGCCTGAACTGGGTAAGGTGGTCAAGGAAACTGCGGCGGCGGTTGGCCTGAAGATGCCGCAACTGGCGATCCCCTTGCGCGTGGCCCTACTGGGACTGCCCCAGTCGCCGGGCATCGACGCGGTGCTCGAGGTGCTGGGGCGGGAGCGCGTGCTGGCACGTCTGGCTGCGGTGCTGCCGGCCTGAACATTGCACGATTCCACCGAAGAGTGGTTGCCGTGCCGCGCGTTCTGCTTTCCCTGGCGATGATGTTCATGCTCATTGGCTGCGCAACATCGCCCGAGGGCCGCACGCAGTTGACGCCGCCAGGCGCTTTGCAGGGCTTCAGCGCTGTCTACTCCGAATTCGACATGCGCCTCAAGCTGGTAACGGCTGCCGATGCGCCTTCCTGCAGCGAAGAAGACTGTTCTGCTGACAGGGCGTTCGACCAGCGGATACTTGCACTTGGGCGACGCCTTGCCGACGTCGCCTATCGCCAACATGCCGATTTGCATTTGCGCTTTCCGCGTTTCGAATTCATTGTCGCCGACAAGGCGGAGGCGGGGGCGGCGTCGAGTGCAGGGGGGACGGTGGTGATCTATCGTGGAATACGCCGGCTGGATCTCGATGATGCCGCGCTGGCCTTTGTCCTGGCGCGGGAAATGAGCCATATCATCGGCGGCCACCACGACGAGAATGTCACCACCAGCATACTGGTTGCGGTCGCCGCCCAGATCCTGCTGCCGGTGCTGAACATTGGGACGCTATTTTCCGGTGGCGCGGCGACTACCGCGGCGGCGACCACTGCCGCCAGCACAACTTTGACCACCAGTGCGGTGGCGTCGGCGGCTTCATTTGCCGGTTCGCGGGCGTTGCGCGCCAGCTATCGCCCGCAGCAGGTGCGGGAGGCTGAAGCCATTGCCATGAAACTGTTGCCGGCTGCCGGCTGGGACGGCCGCGAGGTCAGTGACCAGCTTGAAAACCTGCGGCCCGCACTGCCGGAAGAACCGGACTGGACCGGCGAACTGCGCGAATCCGCGCAGCGTATTGCCAACCTGATGCAAGGGCCGGTGCTTCCGGGTTCTGTGGGCGAGCGGGGTCAGATTGTTCCGAGGGAGGCATTCGAGCTGCCGCCACCTCTGGTCAGCAAGCCGTTCTGAAGCCTGACGTGGTCGCCGCTATGCCAGGCTGGTGGAGAGTCGCTGCTGAAGGTGCGCATGCTGCCGTCATCGAAGCGTACCACCACATCGTAGCGCTTGCTCTCCTTGACTGACTTTTCGATGTGATTGCCGGCATAGGCGCCGCCGACGGCGCCCAGAAGTGTTGCGATGTCACGCGTGGCCCCCTTGCCGATCTGGTTGCCGAGGATGCCGCCGACAATGCCGCCGGTGACGGCTCCGCCGCCGCTGCCCTTGGGCTCGACGGTCACTTCATTGACTGCCTCGACCACGCCGCAGTCACGACAAATGATACGCGGCGGCGTGGCCCCGGCATAGATCGGCGCTGGCGACGCGACGCGACGCGGCTCATCCGTCCCGAAGGGAGATCCCTGTGGCTCCGAGCGAACGGGCACCGTCGGGGCGCTGGCCACGGTCGTCGGCGTGGCGCGACGGGCGCTGACTTGCGGCCGCTCACTGTATTTTGCGACCGCTTTGGCCTTTTCCTGGGGAACAGTCACGGTCTGCTGGATAGAGATTGGCGCGGCGACAGGAGGCTGGGCGGCGACTGACGCGACTCTGGCCGGTTCGGTGGCGTGACCGGCGGGGCCGGGGAGCCAGCCGGCGAGGGTGGCGGCACCCGCCAGGCTGAGTACGGTTACCGAGGCCGCCGCGACCAGCAGCAAGGGGTGGGTTCGCGATGTGGCGATGCTGGCGGGATTACTGATAGTCGATTCCATGATGTGCTCCTTGTGTGTGATCCGTATGGGCACATTAACGCTTGGCCGGCCGGCAAAGGGACAGGCGCAATCAACTGTTACATCTGTTACAAACCTGTCTTGCCCTGCCGCAGGGCCCGCAAATGGAAGCGGGCGGGGTCGACCGCGGCGACCAGGTCGCGCTCGATGGGCAATGGATCACCTTCCAACCGGCTGGCGAGCAACTCCGCCGCCAGTGGGGCCCAGACGATGCCGCGGGCGGAAAGTCCGAGCAAGGCGTGCAGGCCCGACAGGCGCGGCAGCGTGTCGAGTGTCGTTGCGCTGATGACTTGTGCATGGGTGTCGGGCAGGGTGCCGATCAGCGGCAGGCGGTCGGGAGCCGCCGTTCGCAGGCCGACACGGCCTTGCAGTTGCGTCGGATTGATTCCATTCGCCGCCCCCGGCAGCAGATCGTCAAGTCGCTGCAGATTGCCGGCATGGTCGGCGGTACGGATTCGCAAATCCATGTCGCCGCGGTCGAAACTGGCGCCGACGCAGACCGTGCCGGCGGCCGGCGGCGTCACGTATCCGGCACGACAGACCACGTGACGCAGATACTTCTGCATATTTTCCGCAATCGGCGCTGGCAGATAGCTGACTTGCCCGCGTATCGGCGTCAGTGGTAACACCTGGGCCAGCAAGTGGTTGGCGGCGTGGGCGTTGGCCAGGATGACGTGGGGTGCACTGGCCAGCAACCTGCCGTAACCATCGAACGCCTGCCAGTTGTCTGCCGATCGCCGCAGCAACTTCACTTCTGTGCCGAAGTGGCTCCGGATCAACTCGCCGCCGGCCGCCAGCAGGGAAGTGCAGACACTGCCCGGACTGACCCAGCCACCGCCGGGGAACCACCATCCGCCATGCGCCGGCTCGCGACCGATCAGGGCGGTCGCGCTGGCCCGTTCGAGGAACTCGACGAATTCGGCCGGCAGTTGCAGTTGCTGCACCGTGGCGCGCTGCAAGGCCTCGTGGGCGGCGTCGCGAGCGACTTGCAGTACGCCGCAGGCCGCCCAGTTCAGCCCCCGCAGATCGGCAAAGCGTTGCAGGGCATACAAAAAGCAGGCACGGGACAGTCGTGCCGCCAACGCATCGTCTTTTGCCAGATGCGGCAGAAGTATGCCAGCGGGGTTGCCTGAAGCTTCCTCGGCAGGCGCCGCGTGACGCTCGAAAAGATCGACCTGCCAGCCCCGATTCGCCAGTCGTTCGCTGATGGCCGTGCCGGCGAGACCCGCGCCGACCACGATGGCCCGGCGTTGCGGTTTCGGACCTGCAGCGGCTGGAACTGCTCGCACGTGACGGAAGTCATTCGGCGCCAGGGTAGCGTGTTCGCATCGGGCGACCAGCATTTCGCGCTTTGGAGAAAAGCCCGCGCGGCGCTCCAGAACCCAGCCCAGTTGTTCGAGACCGCGGCGCAATTCTCCCGCGACGCTCCAGGTCGCCAGGCTTGCTTTGTCATGGCACTTGCGGGTGATAGCGGCAAGCAGTGCCGGCGACCAAAGCTCTGGGTTTTTCGCGGGCGCAAAGCCGTCCAGATAGACCGCATCGACCTTCGCGACCAGTTGCGGCAGCAAGGCTTGCGCATCGCCAAACAGCAGGGTCAGGGCCAGTTTGCCGCCGTCGAAATGCAGTCGGTGAAACCCGGGTGTGAGCGTTGGCCACTGCCTCAGCAGTTCGCTGGCGAGCATTTCCAGTTCGAGGTAGGGCGCCAGCAATTCGGCGAGATCGTCGCGACGGAAGGGATGTTTTTCGGCCGACACGAAGTGCAGCCGACCGCTTGCCTTCGATTCGCGCCATGCCTGCCAGGTGACGAGAAAATTCAGTCCGAGGCCGAAGCCGGCTTCGCAAATGACAAAGCGCTCGGCGTCGTGCCAGCGCGCTGGCAGTTCGTTGCCGGCAAGGAAGACGTGGCGGGCTTGTTCCAGGGCGCCGTGCGTCGCGTGGTACACATCCCCATAGGCCTCCGAATACGGCGTACCGTCGCCGGCCGCAGCGCGCTCAGCGGGAATCAGAGGCGGCAATGTCGCCTGTTTCGGCATGATTCCTGCCGCAACTGGCTCCTATTCCGGTCGCATTTGCGGGAACAGGATGACGTCGCGGATCGAGGCCGAATTGGTCAGCAGCATGACCAGCCGGTCGATGCCGATGCCACAGCCTCCGGTCGGCGGCAGCCCGTATTCCAGCGCGCGGATGTAGTCGGCGTCGTAGTACATGGCTTCCTCGTCACCGGCCTCCTTGGCCTTGGCCTGCTGCATGAAGCGCGCGGCCTGGTCCTCGGGATCGTTCAGCTCCGAGAAGCCGTTGGCGATTTCACGGCCGACGATGAAGAGTTCGAAGCGTTCGGTGATGTCCGGATTGTCGTCGTTGCTGCGCGCCAGCGGCGAGACCTCGGCCGGGTAGTCGATGATGTAGGTCGGGTCCCACAATTCGGCTTCGGTGGTTTCCTCGAACAGTGCCAGTTGCAGGCTGCCAAGGCCGGCGCGGGCCATGTGCGGCGCCTTCATGTCGACCCGCAGATCCTTGAGCTTCTGCCGCAGCCAGTCAATGTCGTTCAGCTGCTCGAAGGCATAGCCGGGGTGATAGTGATGTATCGCACCGACGATGGTCAGGCGCGCGAAAGGCTTGGAAAGGTCCAGTGTGCGCCCCTGATACTCGAACACCTCGGTGCCCAGCGCCTCGCGCGCAGAGTGGCGCAGCAGGCCTTCGGTGAAGTCCATCAGCCGACGGTAGTCGGTATAGGCCTCGTAGAACTCCATCATGGTGAATTCGGGATTGTGGCGCGGGCTGAGCCCTTCATTGCGGAAGTTGCGGTTGACCTCGAATACCTTTTCGAAGCCGCCGACCACCAGGCGTTTCAGGTATAGCTCCGGTGCGATGCGCAGGAACAACTTCATGTCCAGCGCGTTGTGGTGCGTGGTGAAGGGCTTGGCGGTGGCGCCGCCGGGAATGGGGTGCATCATCGGCGTTTCCACTTCGAGGAAGCCGTGATGCATCATGTAATTGCGGATCGACTGGATCATCCGGCTGCGGGCGACGAAGGTGAAACGCGTCTGCTCGTTGGTGATCAGGTCGAGTTCGCGGCTGCGGTACTTCTGTTCGACGTCCGTCAGGCCGTGGAACTTTTCGGGCAGTGGCCGCAGCGATTTGGTCAGCAGGCGAATGCTGCTGCAATGCACGGTAAGTTCGCCTGTCTTGGTCTTGAACAAAGTGCCGACACAGCCGACGATATCGCCCAGGTCCCAGCCCTTGAATTCCTTGTGCTGTTCTTCGCCCGTGCCATCGTTGCTGACGAAGACCTGGATGCGGCCAGAGACGTCCTGGATGCTGGCGAAACTGGCCTTGCCCATGACGCGCTTCAACATGATGCGGCCGGCAACCTTGACCTCAATCGGGTTCGCTTCGAGTTCTTCGCGCGTCTTCGTGCTATAGAGTTCGTCGAGCCGTCCGGCGAGGTTTTCGCGCGAGAAGTCATTGGGGAAGGCACGGCCGGAAGCGCGCCAGGCAGCCAGCTTTTCGCGGCGTTCGGCAATCAGGCGGTTCTCGTCGACGGGTTGCTGCGGCTGCTCGCTCATGATGATGTTCCGATGGCGGTTTTATGGATTGGGGTTCAAACGCCCTGCTTCAGGCTGGCTTCGATGAACTGGTCGAGCTCGCCGTCGAGCACTTTCTGCGTGGCGGAGATTTCGATATTGGTACGCAAATCCTTGATGCGGGAATTGTCCAGCACGTAGCTGCGGATCTGGTGGCCCCAGCCGACGTCGGTTTTGCCGGCTTCGAGCTTGTCGGCCTCGGCCTGGCGCTTGCGCAGTTCGAGTTCGTAAAGGCGCGACTTCAGCATCAGCATCGCCTCGGCGCGGTTGCGATGCTGCGAGCGGTCGCTCTGGCACTGCACCACGATGCCCGATGGGATATGCGTGATACGGATCGCCGAGTCGGTCTTGTTGATGTGCTGGCCACCGGCTCCCGAAGCGCGGAAAGTATCGGTACGCAGGTCGGCCGGGTTGATCTCGACCTCTATCGAATCGTCGATTTCGGGATACACGTAAAGACTGGCGAAGCTTGTGTGGCGGCCGCCCGATGAGTCGAAGGGCGATTTGCGCACCAGTCGGTGTACTCCCGTTTCGGTGCGCAGGAAGCCGTAGGCGTAGTCGCCCTCGACCTTGATCGAGGCGCTGCGAATGCCGGCGACGTCGCCGTCGGTCTGTTCCAGCAGTTCGGTCTTGAAGCCCTTGCGTTCGCAGTATTTGAGGTACTGGCGCAGCAGCATCGAGGCCCAGTCGCAGGCCTCGGTACCGCCGGCACCGGCCTGGATGTCGATGAAGCAGTTATTGGGATCGGCCGGGTTGTTGAACATGCGGCGGAATTCGAGGTCGGCGACCAGCGCCTCGGCTGCGGCAAGGTCGCCCTCGACCGCCACCATGGTCTCTTCGTCGTCTTCTTCGCGGGCGAGTTCGAACAGGTCGCGAGCCTCGCCAAGGCGCGAACTGACACCGGCGAGCGTGCCCACCACGGCTTCCAGTGACTTCTTCTCACGCCCCAGCGTCTGGGCGCGCTCGGCGTCATCCCAGAGTTTCGGGTCTTCGAGGACCTGGTTCAGTTCGGCAAGCTTTTCCGCTTTTCCGTCGTAGTCAAAGATACCTCCGCAGTTGCTCGCCACGACCGGTAAGGTCGGCGATACGGTTGGCAACGGCGTTGAGGCGTTCGGCTTCCATGACTGTTCCTGCGCGGGGCGAAAGGATCGAATTATACGCTTGGGCGCTTTGGCTTCAGCCTTGTTTTCCCTGCAATATGCCGCTCGGGGCACGATGTGCTAGCCTCGGCACTTTCAATCCCCCAATCACTGCCATGTCAGAAATGATGTTATACGAGCGGGTCGTGGCGCTCAATGATCAGATCCACGCCAGCTTGAAAGTTCGCCCCGCCACCAGTTTCGCCTATGCCGCCCGGACCAATTCGGTGCCGGTCCTGGCCAGCGAGTTTTTCGAGTGTGCGAGAGAGTATCCGATAGTTTTTGCTCGCGGCGAGTCGGGCCCGGTTCCCGCGGTCCTGCTCGGCCTGCGGGATGCCGAGAACCTGTACGTCGATGGCGAGGGCAAATGGGATGCCCGTTATGTGCCGGCCTTCGTGCGGCGCTATCCGTTTGTGCCGGGCAAGGGCGCGCAGGGAGAGTTGTTGGTGTGCATCGACGAACTGTCGCCGTGTTTCGACGCCAGCGAAGGCGAGGCGCTGTTTGCCGGCGGCAAGCCGACTCCTCAACTTGATCACGCGATCAAGTTCCTCACCGAATTTCACCAGGCCGCGGCCGGCACCGAATTGCTCGGCCGCCGACTGCAGGATCTCGGCCTCTTGCGTCAGTCTGATTCAGTGGCTCAACTCAATGACGGCAGCCAGTTTCGTCTCAACGGACTGAACGTGGTGGATGAGGCCAAGCTGCGCGCCCTTGATCCCGCCAGCGTCCAGGAACTGTTCGCCAACGGCAGTTTGGCCGTGATCTACGCCCATCTCATGTCGCTCGGAAACCTCGGGGCGCTGGTTGATCGCCTGAGCAAACGCGGCGTCGGCAAGACCGTGGCCGGCAGCTGACGCTCATTACAGCGAGAGCCATCCGCCGATAATGAAACACGCGAAAAGCGAATTACGGGCCCGCCCCTCCCGTCCCCTCACGGGGAGGCTTCCAATCGGCTCGCTTCGCTCGGGTATCACCGGTCGCTCCGAACGAGCTGCTCTTTCACGCTAAGCCTCCTGCCGCCGCGCCGGAAAGCCCGTCTGGCGCGGGCCTGCTACCGGGCGGAAAATTTCCGCTATGATTGGAATTTCCCGCAGCAGCCGCAGTGGCTGCGTACTCCATGGCCAAATACGTTTTCGTTACGGGTGGTGTCGTGTCCAGTCTGGGCAAGGGCATCGCCGCCGCCAGCCTCGGGGCGATTCTCGAATCGCGCGGCATCAAGGTTACTCACCTCAAGCTCGATCCCTATATCAACGTCGACCCCGGCACCATGTCGCCGTTCCAGCACGGCGAAGTGTTCGTCACCGAGGACGGCGCCGAGACCGATCTCGACCTGGGCCACTACGAGCGCTTCACCAGCGCCAAGATGGGCAAGCGCAACAACTTCACCACCGGCCAGATCTACGAGTCGGTGATCAAGAAGGAGCGGCGCGGCGAATACCTGGGCAAGACCGTCCAGGTCATCCCGCACATCACCGACGAGATCAAGATCTTCATCAAGCGCGGTGCCGAAGGTGCCGATGTGGCGATCATCGAAGTCGGTGGCACCGTCGGTGACATCGAATCGCTGCCTTTCCTCGAGGCCATCCGCCAGATGGGCATCCAGGAAGGGCGCAACAACGCCTGCTACATCCATCTGACACTGGTGCCCTGGATCCCCACCGCGGGCGAGCTCAAGACCAAGCCGACCCAGCATTCGGTCAAGGAACTGCGCGAGATCGGCATCCAGCCCGATATCCTGCTGTGCCGTGCCGATCGCGAGCTTCCGGCCGAGGAGAAGCGCAAGATCGCCTTGTTCACCAATGTCCAGAATGAGGCTGTCATTTCCGCACTCGATGCGGACAGCATTTACAAGATTCCCGGCATGCTTCATGACCAGATGCTGGACGAGATTGTTTGCCACAAGCTGGGTATCCTGGCGCGTGCCGCCGACCTGTCGGTGTGGAAGAAGCTGGTCGACGCACTGGAACATCCGCTGCACGAAGTCACTATCGCCTTTGTCGGCAAGTACGTCGATCTGACCGAGTCGTACAAGTCACTGACCGAATCGCTGGTGCACGCCGGTATCCAGTGCCGCAGCAAGGTGAACATCCAGTACATCGATTCCGAAGACATCGAAAAGAATGGCCCCGGTGTTCTGGCGAGTATGGATGCGATTCTGGTTCCCGGCGGCTTCGGCCGGCGCGGCACCGAAGGCAAGATCGCCGCGATCCGCTATGCCCGTGAGAACAAGGTGCCTTACCTCGGCATTTGCCTTGGCATGCAACTCGCCGTGATCGAGTACGCCCGTGATGTGAGCGGACTGGAAGGTGCGCACAGCACCGAGTTCGACGCCGAGTCGCCGCATCCGGTGATTGCGCTGATCACCGAGTGGCTGGATCGCGAAGGCCGCATCGAGACGCGTGACGCCAATTCCGACCTGGGCGGGACGATGCGCCTGGGCGGACAGAAATGCAAACTGGGCGAAGGCTCGCTGGCGCGCAAGGTGTACGGCAGCGACGTGATTACCGAACGCCACCGTCATCGCTATGAAGTGAATAACGCCTATCTGCCGCGCCTCGAGCAGGCCGGATTGCGCGTGTCGGGCACCTCGGCCGAGGGCAAGGCGCTATGCGAAATGGTGGAGTTGCCGGAAAGCGTGCATCCCTGGTTCGTCGGTTGCCAGTTCCATCCTGAATTCACCTCCAATCCGCGCAGCGGTCACCCCTTGTTCACCGCCTATGTCAAGGCGGCGCTGGATCAGCGGAATTCGAAAAAATGAAGCTGTGCGACTTTGAAGTCGGGCTCGATCAACCGCTGTTCCTGATCGCTGGTCCCTGCGTCATCGAGTCGCGCGACATGGCTTTCGATACCGCAGGCGTCTTGCAGGAAATCTGCCGCAAGCTGGGTTTGAACTTCATTTACAAGTCGTCCTACGACAAGGCCAATCGGAGTTCCGGCAAGTCCTTCCGTGGTCTGGGCATGGAGCAGGGGCTGGATATTCTCGCAGACGTCAAAAAGCAGCTCGGCGTGCCCGTTCTGACCGACGTGCATGCCGAACATGAAGTCGCGTCCGTCGCGTCCGTCGTCGATGTTCTGCAGACCCCGGCTTTTCTGTGCCGACAGACAGACTTCATCCAGGCCTGCGCCGTCTCGGGCAAGCCGGTGAATATCAAGAAGGGCCAGTTCATGGCGCCGGGCGACATGAAGCAGGTGGTGCTGAAGGCCAGGGAAGCCAATGGCGGGGCGGACAGCATCATGGTCTGTGAACGCGGCGCGTCCTTCGGCTACAACAATTTGGTGTCCGACATGCGCAGCCTGGCGATCATGCGCGAAACGGGCTGTCCGGTGGTGTTCGACGCCACGCATTCGGTGCAGTTGCCGGGCGGGCAGGGCGACAAGAGTGGCGGACAGCGCGAATTCGTCCCGGTGCTGGCACGGGCTGCGGTGGCTGTCGGCGTCGCCGGCCTGTTCATGGAGACTCATCCTGACCCGGCCAAGGCGATGTCGGACGGACCCAACGCCTGGCCGCTGCCGCAGATGGCGGCCTTGCTCGAACAACTGGTGGAACTCGATGCGCTGGTCAAGCGGAAAGGCATGGCATGAGCAAGCTCGCCTATATGGTGGTGGATGCGCGCTCCAGCGATCCCGAGCGCATGATCGAGTATCGCCGCCTGGCGCAGATCGCCGTTGCGCACTACGGCGGCCGCTACCTGGTGCGCGGTGCCGCCTACGAAACCCTGGAAGGCAGTTGGCAGCCGCAGCGCCTGGTGGTGCTGGAGTTTCCAAGCATGGAGGCGGCAAGGAAGTTCTATGATTCTCCCGAGTACCTCGCGGCACGCGACGCACGCTCGGGCGTTTCTGACTTCGACTTGCTGCTGGTCGAAGCTTACTGAGTTAAACACGAGGAAATAATCATGAGTGCAATCGTTGATGTCGTCGCCCGCGAGATTCTTGATTCACGCGGCAATCCCACCGTCGAAGCCGATGTGCTACTTGAGTCCGGTGTCATGGGCCGTGCCGCGGTGCCCTCGGGCGCCAGTACCGGTTCGCGGGAAGCCATCGAACTGCGCGATGGCGACCCCGCCCGCTACCTGGGCAAGGGAGTGGTGCAGGCGGTCGAGAACGTCAATACGGAAATATCGGAAGCCATCATCGGCCTTGACGCCGAAGAGCAGAGTTTCATCGACATGGCTCTGATTGATCTGGACGGCACCGAGAACAAGTCGCGTCTGGGCGCCAATGCCATGCTTGCCGTGTCGATGGCGGTGGCCAAGGCCGCCGCCGAGGAGGCGGGGCTGCCGTTGTATCGCTATTTTGGTGGTTCCGGCCCGATGCAGATGCCGGTGCCGATGATGAATGTGATCAATGGCGGAGCGCATGCCAACAACAACCTCGATATCCAGGAATTCATGATCCTGCCGGTGGGCGCCAGCAGTTTCCGCGAAGCCCTGCGCTGCGGCGCCGAGGTTTTCCATCACCTCAAGAAACTGGTCGACAAGAAGGGCTACCCGACCACGGTCGGTGACGAAGGCGGCTTTGCGCCCAACGTGGCGGGCAATGACGAAGCCATCGAACTGATTCTCAGGGCGATCGAAACCGCGGGCTACACGCCGGGCCAGGACGTGATGCTCGGGCTGGATTGCGCAGCTTCCGAGTTCTACAAGGACGGCAAGTACATCCTTGCTTCCGAGAAACTGGAACTCAGCTCCGAAGCCTTCACCGACTATCTGGAGACGCTCGCTGATCGCTACCCGATCATCAGCATCGAGGATGGCATGAGTGAGGCCGACTGGCCGGGCTGGAAACTGCTGACGGACCGGCTGGGCAAGAGAGTACAGATCGTCGGCGACGATATTTTCGTCACCAACCCGAAGATCCTCAAGCAGGGCATTGCCCAGGGCATTGCCAATTCGATCCTGGTCAAGATCAACCAGATCGGCACTCTCACCGAGACCTTTGCCGCTGTTGAAATGGCCAAGCGCGCCGGTTACACCTCCGTGATCTCGCATCGTTCCGGCGAGACCGAGGATTCGACAATTGCGGACATTGCGGTAGGCCTGAACGCGCTGCAGATCAAGACCGGCTCGCTCAGCCGCTCGGACCGCATCGCGAAGTACAACCAGTTGCTGCGCATCGAGGAAGATCTCGGCGACACGGCTTCCTACCCCGGCCTCGACGCCTTTTACAACATCCGGAAGTAGGCCCTCCTGCGCGCACTGCGATGAATTGGCCGACGCTGGTGCTGGTCGTCCTCATCGCCCTGCTGCAGTATCCCTTGTGGCTGGGCAAGGGCGGCTGGCTCCGCGTCTGGGACTACGACCGTCAGTTGCAGGCGCAGCGCGAACTCAACCAGAAACTGGAACAGCGCAATGCCGGGCTGGATGCCGAGGTGCGCGACCTGAAGTCTGGATTCGAGGCCATCGAAGAGCGCGCCCGCTATGAACTCGGCATGATCAAGGAGGGCGAGATTTTCGTCCAGGTGCCGCAAAAGCTTGCGCCGGCAACTCCCTCCGCAGCACCATCGATGCCTGCGCCGGCCGTCAAGCCGGCGCCAGCGCGCTGAATCAGGCCTCCTGGCGCAACCCGGTCAGGTAACGCCGGGCATTGGCCACGTAGCCCTGGGCAGCAAGCAACAGGCGCGCAACTTCCTCGTCGTTCAACTGGCGTACCACCTTGCCAGGCGAGCCCATCACCAGAGAGCGCTCCGGGATTACCTTGCCTTCTGAAATCAGCGAATTGGCGCCGATGATGCAATGGCGACCGATCACGGCATTGTTGAGAATCACCGACTTGATGCCGATCAGCGACTGCTCGCCGATGGTGCAACCGTGCAGCATCACCAGATGGCCGACGGTGACATTGGCGCCGACCGTTAGCGGTACGCCTTCGTCGGCGTGCAGCACCGAGCCGTCCTGGATGTTGCTGTTGGCGCCTATGCTGATGGTATCGTTGTCGCCGCGCAGCACGGCATTCCACCAGATGCTGGCGTTGTCGCCGAGGCGCACATCGCCGATTAGCGTTGCATTGGGGGCGACCCAGGCATCACGCCCGAGATTGGGTCGGCGGTCGCCGAGGCTGTAGATGGGCATATGCACTCCTCGTCGCTGCGAACTCGAACTCGAACTCGGGCTCAGTGTTCCCGCTTCTTCCAGGCCGGTTTGGGGCCGTCGGGCTTCTTCCAGTCCGGCTTCTTGCGATCGCCGGCGGGCGGTGCGCGACGCGGTGGGCGGGTATCGACGAACTCGCCAGCCTCCATGACGCGGGTCTTGAGCGCGAACTGGCGCACCCGGATGCGGCGCAGGATGTCCATCAGGTCGTCCGACAGATTGGCCGGCAGTTCCACCGAACTGTAGTCTTCGAACAGGTTGATCTGGCCGATGTCCTTGCCGGCGATGCCCGCTTCGTTGGCGATCGCGCCGACGATTTCCTTGGGTAGCACGCCCTGGTTGCGGCCGATCTCGATGCGGTAGCGTTGCATCGTGGCACCCTCGGCGAAGCTGCGTTGCTTGACCGGGGTGTCGCTGCGGCCCTCCTTCACCGGGCGTTCGCGGCGCGGCTCGACGGCCGAACTGCCTTCGTCCGGCTTGGCGCGGGCCTTGAACTCCGGCTTGCGCTCGAAGTCGCGGACCGGCGCGGTTGCGGCGGCAGGCGGAGTCGAGGCAGCTTCGCGCGGCGCGTGATCGTTGGCGCCGGGCATTTGCAGCGGACGCTCGCGCGTCGCCAGCCAGGCCAGCGCCGCGGCGATCTCGCGCGCGGCGATGTCCTGCTCGCCTTCCATGCGACGTACCACGTCAAAGAAGAAATCCAGCTTTTCGGTCTTGATGATGTCCACGATCTGCTGCGTGAATTGCGCAACCCGGCGGTTGGCTACTTCGCCCGGGGTCGGCATGGTCAGCGCGGTGATCTTCTGCTTGGTGGCGCGCTCGATCAGCTTCAGCATGTACATTTCGCGCGGCGCCAGGAACAGGATGGCGCGGCCGGTACGGCCGGCGCGGCCGGTACGGCCGATGCGATGCACGTAGGCCTCGGTATCGTAAGGTACGTCGTAGTTGATGACGTGGCTGACACGCGCCACGTCGAGGCCGCGCGCGGCGACGTCGGTGGCTACCACGATGTCGATGGTGCCGGCCTTGAGGCGCTCGATCACTTGCTCGCGCAGGCCCTGAGTCAGGTCGCCGTTGAGCGCCGCGACGGAATATCCGCGGGCTTCCAGCTTGTCGGCCAACTCGACAGTGGCGGTCTTGGTGCGCACGAAAATCAGGGCGGCATCGAAATCGTCCTCGACTTCGAGGATCCGCGTCAGGGCTTCGAGCTTCTGCCCGCTGTGCGTCTGGCAGTAGGACTGGCTGGTGGCGACCACGGTCGAGGTGGCGGAGCGGATCTTTATCTCGCGCGGCTCGCGCAGGTGGGCATGCGCCACACGGCGAATCACGTCCGGCATGGTGGCCGAGAACAGGGCCGTCTGGCGCGTCGCTGGCGTGTGCTCGAGGATCCACTTGACGTCGTCGATGAAACCCATGCGCAGCATTTCGTCGGCTTCGTCCAGCACCAGGGTCTGCAGGTTGTTCAGCGTCAGGCTCTTGCGTTCCAGGTGGTCCATGACGCGGCCTGGAGTGCCGACGATGACGTGCGTGCCGCGCGACAGCGCGCGCAACTGCACCACCATGCTCTGCCCGCCGTAGATCGGCAGGACGTGGAACCCGGGCATGTGGCGGGCGTATTTTTGCAAGGCTTCCGCGACCTGGATCGCCAGTTCGCGAGTCGGTGTCAGGATCAGCGCCTGCGGCACGGCACGCTTGAGGTCGATCTTCTGCAGCAAGGGCAGCGCAAAGGCTGCCGTCTTGCCGGTGCCGGTCTGCGCTTCGCCGAGCAGGTCGTGGCCGGCCAGGAGCACAGGGATGCAGGCGGCCTGGATCGGGGAGGGGGTTTCGTAGCCGACATCGGCGAGCGCCTGCAACAATGGCTGGGCGAGCCCGAGGGTGTCGAACCCGGCGGCATTAAGGTCTGGGGAGATAGTCATGGCGTGTCTGCACTGGGCAGGGAATTTCGAGGGAAGGGCGGGCCAGGCAAGCGTGATGCGGCCGGGGAACCAAGCATTATCCCAGAGTTCGGCCCAAATAGCCCGTACTTATTGGCCACTGAGGCTTGAGGCCAAACCCCAAGCGGATCGATTCATTGACTCCGAGATCCTTGGATGCGTATGATCATGCGTATTATTCGCACCATGGAGCCGTCCTATGCAAGCTCATTTCGATCCGGCCGCAAAGAAGGGCCGCCTGTCCCTGTCGATCAATCAGGACCTGCTGGACCGCCTGGAACCCTATAAGCAGCAGATCAACTTCTCGGCACAGGCCGAGCAGTTGTTCGCCCGGATGCTCGACGAACTGGAAAATCGTGCCTGGGCAGAGCGCAACGCCGAGGCACTGGCCGCCCACGGGCGAGACATCGCCGTCACCGGCCTTGCCGGCACCGAATTCGAGCGGATCTGAGTGGCGCAGTTTCACATCTACCCCAATCCCGGCACGAAGAAGGTCGAGATCCCTTATCTTGTGGCCGTCCAGAACGACCACATCAGCAACCGGACCGGCGCCACGGTGGTGATCCCGTTGCGCATCAACGCGCACCCGGTCGAAGTCCTGGCGCCGCTGGTCAAAGTTCCGGGTCAGGGGCTGTTCGTACTTTCCGCCGACGAGATCTTTGCCATCGACTCGGTCCGCCTCAGGCAAGCCGTTGGCATGCTCAGCCCGGCCGACCGCGCCAAGATCAAACCCGCGCTGGACAAGGTCATCGGCGAATACTGATCCGCTTCGCCGCAGGCCAGGGTTTATTCGCCGGCGGTGTGCCGTTCGATCACGCCGTCGACGAACTTGCGCAAAAAGCCTTCGGTCTGCGCGCTGTGGAAACGGTCGATTTCCACGCCATGGCTGTAGGCGATAACGGTCGGAAAGCCCCTGACCTTGTGCTGCCCGGCGATGCGCATGTTTTCGTCGGCATCGACGTTCGCCAGCACGAAGGCACCGCCGTAACTGTGCGCCAGGCGGTCGAGCAGCGGCCCCAGCACGCGGCAGGGGGCGCACCAGTCGGCGCCGATGTCCACCAGTACCGGGGTCTGCCGCGAGCGGATGACCACGGCCGCCTCGAAATCATCTTCGGTGACGTCGAATATCGTTGCCGTGGCCTCTTGCTGCATGTGCATCGCGCTAACCCCAACCGTAGTTTCAGACCCTCAGCAGGGCGATCTTCAATGGCGGCTGGCCGTCCGAACTGGGGAAGTCGGCCTCCGGCATGATCCATTCCATTTCACGGATCGGCCGGCCCGCCTTGGCGGCGCTGCGCAGCAACTGGTCCAACCAGACGTCACGTTGCACGTCGGCCACGTTGTTGGTGCAGATCAAGCTGCCGCCGTCGGCTACGCACAGCAGGGCCGGCTTGAACACCGAGGCGTAATCATTGACCACGTCGACCACGCCGAAGGGGCTCTTGGCATAGCGCGGCGGGTCGAGGAATACCAGGTCGAAGGTCTGTGCCTCCAGCTTGGGGAAGGGGGGCATGACCTTGCCGCGCACGCGCTCGGGTTGGCCTATGCCTGCATACTGGCGCATGGCGGCAAAGGCATCGCACTTGACGAAGCGCGGGCGCACCGGCAAATCGTTCAGGCGCACGTTTTCCTTGCCGATCATGATGCTCGAATCGGCGAAATCGACGTTCACCACGAAGCGCGCCCCGGCTTTCGCCGCCGCGATGCCGACCCCGCCGGTGTAGGCGAAGAGGTTCAGCAGCGACTTGCCTGGCACCTCCTGCATTACCCGCCGCCGCGCGGCGCGCAGGTCGAGGAACAGCCAGGGATCCTGCCCGGCGTGGCGCCCGGCGATGCGGTAGGTGACGCCCATCTCGTGCATCTCGCGGGCCATCATCGCCGCTTCGAGCTGGTCCGGTGGCAGCGGATTGCCGACGCGCGAATTGGCGTGGCTGCGGTCGTTGTAGACCAGTGCCAAGCCGGGCAGCCGGGCGGCGTAGAAGGCTTCGAGTGATGCCAAGGTTTCCGCGCTCAGCGGGCTGTGGAAGCACTGTACCAGCAGCAGGTCGCCGTAGCGGTCGATGGTCAGGCCTGGGTGGCCTTCGACGCTGCCGTGGAACAGGCGG
>CAMBRI010000058.1 GCA_945870205.1 Sulfuritalea hydrogenivorans sk43H
GCGTCTGGCACAAGACGGCGGCGCCATGCGCAGCGGGCCGCTGGCTCACATTCAGCGGGTCGAGGCAGATATCCGGCAGGCGGCAGCGAAACTGGACAGCGGCGGGCCTGCACGGCCCTTCGCCACGGAATTTCCGCAAGGCGCATTTGGCGCGACGGTCAAGACCGCCTGCCAGGTGCTGGGGACGGGTGCCCGGGTCGCCGTGCTGCGCCTGACGCTGTCGGGCTTCGATACGCACCAGAATCAGGCTGCGGTACATGGCAATCTGCTCAAGCAACTGGCGGACGGTCTTGTCGCCTTGCGCTCTGCTCTGATCGAACTCGACGTGTGGCAGAAGGCGCTGGTGCTGAGCTATGCGGAATTTGGCCGGCGGCCGAAGGAGAACCAGAGCAACGGCACCGACCACGGCACGGCCAATGTGCATTTTGCGCTGGGTGGCGCGGTGCGCGGTGGACTGTATGGCGAAGCGCCTGACCTGGCAAGGGTCGACGGCAGTGGCAACCTGTCCTTCGGCATCGATTACCGCAACATTTATGCAACCGTGCTGCAGCGCTGGTGGCAGCTGGATTCGCGCGAGGTGCTCGGCGCTCGTTTTGCGCCTCTCGATTTTGTGGTCTGATTTCGTCTGTTGCAATAAGTGGCCAGATAAGCGGCCAGGCAAGCAGTCACGCCAGCAGCGAAGCCAGGTCGAAGCCGGTATTGGCTGCCTGCTCCGGCGTGGGGGATATTCCCTTGTCGAAGAGCTTGCGGCCGTTCATGTGATCGCCGGGTTGATTCAGCGAATCGATGGCAATCAGTTTTCCGGCCCGGTAGTAGTAGGCGGAGAACTTCCTCGTCGCCGGATCGCCGCGCGTCACCATCCGGTCGAAGCCGGCGGTGAGCCCCACCATCTGCAGCTTGACGTCGTACTGATCGGACCAGAACCACGGCGCCGCATTGAAGGGCCGCTCGCGGCCGAGCAGCGCCGTGGCGGCCGACTTGGCCTGCTCCATGGCGTTCTGTATCGATTCGAGGCGGCGCAGGCTACCGTCAGCCAGGCGTCGCACCGTGCAGTCGCCGGCGGCAGTGATGGATGGGTCGGAGCTTCGGCCGCAGGCGTCGACCACGATGCCGCCGTCGACGTCGAGGCCGGCGGTCCGCGCCAGTTCGACATTCGGCATGATGCCGATTCCGACCAGTACCAGGTCGGCGGCGAACTCGCGACCGTCTTTGGTTCTCACCGCGGCAATCCGGCCGTTGTTGCCGGCCAGTTCGGAGACCATGGCGCCAAGTACCACCTCGACGCCATGGCTGGTGTGCAAATCGAGATAGAACTGCGAAATCAGCGGTGGCACGACGCGCGCCATGAGGCGATCGGCCGCTTCGAGCACTGTCACCTGCTTGCCCTTCTTGCGCGCCACAGCGGCGACCTCGAGGCCAATGAAGCCGCCGCCGATGACCCCCACGCTTTGCGCCGTCTCCAGTGCGGCCACAATGGCTTTTGCGTCATCCAGCGAGCGCAGGCCGTGCACGCCCTGCCAGTCGGCGCCGGGCAGCGGTAGTGGTCTCAGGCGCGCGCCGGTGCATAGCGCCAGTCCGTCGTAGGCCAGTGTTGTGCCGTCGTCGAGAGTGACCTGTCTGGCAGTGCGGTCGATCGTCGTCACGCCAGTGCCGAGCCTCAAACGGATGTTCTTGCCGGCCAGCGCGTCGGCCGGGCGCATCGTCAGTTGCGCTTCCCGGGTTTCTCCCGCCAGAAATCCCTTGGACAGGGGCGGGCGCTGGTAGGGCGCGTGAGTCTCATCGCCGATCAGCGTGATCGAGCCCTCATAGCCTTCGCTGCGCAGCGTCTCGGCCGCGGTAAGTCCGGCGAGGCCGGCGCCGATGATCAGCATTCCACCCATGCGATTTTCTCCTTGCGTCAAACCTGGCATTGTGATCGATATTGGATCCGTCGCCGCAATAGGGATTGACGGTTTGCTTGCAGCGAGTCATGACGTCCGGCCGGATATTCCGGTGAACCCCCGGGCGGGCAGTGGGAGGGCGGGCAAGAGCTTGCGCCGGGGACTGCAGTTTTTGCCTGATTTGCCGATAGTACTGACAAGCCTGACCACCATGCATCACTGTCTTGCCGGTCATGAGCCTTGCCTGAACCTTGCCTGAACCCCTGGGTTCCCGTCAATTGGCTTTCTCCAGACGATGGCACATTCCATGCGTGTACCGAGGCCTGAAGCACAGCGGTTCGGCAGGCTGTTTATAACCCGCAACAGGAGGCGATCATGTTCCATGTTCTCGACCATGCCGACCTTGTCTATACCGGCGAGTTGTCGCAGGCGACGCAATACATCATCGAACACTACGGCGCGAAGCTAGACGAGGCAATTCGCTCCGGCATCAGGATTGCCTACACGGATGCGTTTCACGGTTTGAGTGAAGCCCGGCAAGTCCTGTCCGGCGCCGCTGCGGATGGAAAGTCTTGCTGAGCTGCGCTACTATCGCCAGCATCGATTCCTCAAGCTTTGGCACGGGATGCCGATAATGAAATCAACAGAGCGTGACAAACCAGCCCGAAGCCGAAGGCGGTCACGTCGAAAGAATACCTGCGGTGCCTGCCTCATTGGAGCATTTGTCGAGACACAGGCCCACGACTTTAATGCCGCCGTTGTGATCGTTTCCTGCAAACGAACCTGAAGCGGATGGAAGTAGGCCAAACTGAAGCCCGGTCCTTTCGGGCGACATCGCAGGGCTCCCATTCAAGCCGGCCACACCCCTCAAAATCTTTCAGCGAGACACGGAACACCAGCGATAGTCAAAAATCATGCTTTCTGCATTCCAGCGCCGATGGGGAATCGACCAGTGGGTCGCCTACCTGAAAGACAAGGAAATTCCGGTTTTGCCGGAAACGAGGGACGCTCTCGCCGCGCTGCGCAAAGAAGAAGAGGATCGAATCGCGCCCAAGGATATTGCCGCGGTGGTGCTCTGCGATCCTTTCCTGGCCCTGAAGCTGCTGCGGCGCGTCGAAGGGCATCGTTCCGCCACGCTGGGCCAGGAAACCACCACGGCGCTGGCGTCCGTGCTGCAAGCCGGTGTCGACGATCTGATGCGAACCGTCAACGACGGCTCGCTGGTGGATGAATCGCGCGCCGGGATGCAGGAGTGCATCGCGCACACCGTTGTCGCGGCCCGCATTGCCCGGGCCTGGGCCTCGTTGCGCGCCGACGTTTCTGCGGAAGAAGTGGCCCTTGCCGCGCTGCTGGCCGAATCCGGCGAATTGCTGCTGTGGCATTTTGCGCCGGAACTGCAGCAAAACGCGCTCGATGAACTGCACTCCGGTCGCGCACACCGAACGCTTCAGGCGCAGCAGCAAACCGCCGGATTCAGCTTCCGGCAGATGACGCTGACACTGGTCGAAGGTTGGGCATTGCCGCGGCTGATCGCGCAGTTGATCCGCGGCTCCGATACGCTCAGGGCGAATATCGCCCGGCAAGCCGGCGACACGGCACGGCATCTCGTTACCGATCCGGAAAATCCGGCACTGCCGGCAGATCTGGTCAATATCCGGAGACTGATTCCGGGGGCCACCTACCAAGCGCTTCTCGCTCACTTGCCGGTCTCCGAGGAATACAAGGAGAAGGTCCTGCAAGCTCTGGCCGAGGACAACTACACGCAAGACCTGCAGTGACTGGACGCGGCGAGATCAGGGCCGCCGTTATCGAGAGCGCTTCGCCGCGGCCAACGATATTCCGGGCGAGCTTTTCAGGGCAAAGAGTTTTCGGTCTTTATTGGCGAAGTGCTAGAGGCGAGCCTTATCACGCCGGAGATTCTTCCTGCGTATTGCATCAAGGATGCTTTTGTGCAAAGCCTTGGGTCGCGCTGTTTGGGGCTCTGCCGAGGCTTCAGCGGAGGATTGGTTCGGGATCAACGCTCTCAACTCCGCATGCGAGCGAACCCGGACCCATTCGCTGCTTCCTTCTTTAAAGACAAGCGAAGTGTCGGCCAATTCACCGCGCTCAATCATTCCCTTGAGTTCAACGAATGCAACCGGTCCTTCCTGCTGACCGTTGCGGCAGTAGCGCCAAGTGCTCACGTCACTCTCCATGTTAATTGGATGTGAATAAGGTAGTGCAAACCGCCATCGGCCACAATACTCACTTTAGACATAGGCCGCCCGGGCCGGCAATGCGCGCGCAAGGCTCTGCAGCAGGTATCGGGCAGCTCGACGTCGCCAATTGCCCCGTGGCACAAGGCGCGACGGCGGCCAATACAGATCCCGGTTGCGGCCAGTGGGGAGCCACCGACTCAGGGGAAACGAGCCAATTGCATCCCGGTTTGTCATCCCGGATTTGCATGCATGGCCGGAACAGCGGATCATGCGGGGCCTTGAAATCAACCGGAGCTTTGCCATGAAGAAAACCCTCGCTGCCCTGTTTGCCGTGATTTCCATTCCTGCCTTTTCGCAGTCCGACTTCGCCGCAAGCGCAGCCAAGGAAGCGGGAGCCACAGTCAGCCCCAGCGGGCTTGTTTACCTGGCGCTGAAGGAGGGGGCCGGCAATAGTCCCGCCGCATCCGACACGGTCAGGGTGCACTACAAGGGCGTGCTGGCGGATGGCAAGGAGTTCGACAGTTCCTACAAGCGTGGTCAGCCGGCGGAGTTCCCGCTCAATGGCGTCATCAAATGCTGGACCGAGGGCGTGCAGCGCATGAAGCCCGGCGGCAAGGCCCGGCTTACTTGCCCTCCCGCGATTGCCTATGGTGCGCGCGGCGCCGGCAACGTGATTCCGCCCAATGCCACGCTGCAGTTCGAGATCGAACTGCTCGATGTGCTTCGCCGCTAGACGGGCGCGCTTCATGCACCCGAGTGCCTCCGCAGTTGTACCGGCGCAGATCTAGCCAGCGCGCGGCTCACTCGGGCTCAGCAGCACTTTCCAGAAGGTCAGGAAATACAGCGCAAACGATGCGGCCCACAGTCCGGCGGAGAGCACAATCGCCGGGCTGTGGGGGCCATGCAGGCTGGCGGCCAGCCTCAGCATGGTGGCGGCGAAGATCAGCACGCAGGCGACGATCATGGCCGGCGGCACCCGCAGGGGGCGGCCGGTGTGGCGCAGGCTGACGCGGGTCATCAGGCCCAGCATCATCAGCCCGAGGCTGCCGATGGTGAAGGCATGCAGCCACATGGCTTCGGGCACGATGCCGCCCAGTTCCGCTGCGGCCTTGAGCACGAAGGCAAGGATCAGCCAGGCGAAGCCAAGGTGCATCACCAGCACCAGCGGCACGTCGGCTACACGCCAGCCCTGCCAGCGGGCGGTGCGCCAGCCATGCAGCAGGGCGCACGCCAGCGCAATGCTGCCGGTCCATACCGGCGTTGCGGCGGCAAGATCCAGCGTGGCGAGCAGTAGAACCGCGCCGGTGGCCGCGACTTCCAGCTTCATGTTGCACGCGGGCAAGCCGGCGCGGCCTTTTTCGCGCAGGGTATTGGCAGTGAAAATCGGCGCAAGCACGCCACCCTTCAGGATGTAGAGAACGATGATCGCGTATATGGCCAGGCGCAAGGCCTGCCACGCCTGGTCATAGTTCGACGCAAGCAGGCCATGGTGATAGATGGTGTTGGCCGCGAACAGGACGGCCAGGATGGGCAGCAGCAACAGGTAGAGCCGGTTGCCGGCACGCAGCAATTGTGGCGCCAGCATGAAGAATATCGCCGGAAACAGCAGGCAGTCGACGACGGCCGGCAGCAGCGAGGGCAGCCAGGGGCTTGCCCAGAACCCGATGCGGCCGGCCAGCCACAGGGCTGTGAGCAACATCAGCCGGCGACCGCAGATTTCTTCGGTGCCGGCCCAGCTTGGCAGTGCGGTGAGGACGATGCCGCTGATGATGGCCGCGGCAAAGCCGAAAATGAACTCGTGGCCGTGCAGCAGTTTCAGCGGAATAGCGTCCGGGGGCAGGTTCCACAGGCCGTGGAACGCACCCAGCCAGGCCGCGACCAGAAGCGGTGCATAAAGTGCACCGAGGAAATAGAAGGGCCGAAAGGCGCTGGCCCAAAGCGGCGATGAAGTCAATGGTTGGCTGGCTGGAGGGTCCGGGACAGGCGGGATTATGCGGCATGCGGGCGTCTTTTCGCGGTCGGCGCGGGGACCACCATCGTTCGCTCAAGGACAGGGTAGCCGACCGTGGCATCCGCGCGGGCGGACGTATTCATCAATAGAAAATTGCGCAAGAGGCATAAGCAAATACCAAGGTAGAACAATATGTCTATTCACTAATTGTTCTTGCAATTCGCCGAGAATGGCCGCATATTCAGCATTGATCGAGGTTGGCATTTAGTCGCACATCAATTGACCAATCGCGCTTGCGTCGATGATGGGCGGTGCGTTTTGGGGGCGGGTACGATCTGGTTTGGGTTTATTGCAGGTATCAGGGAGTTGGCAGGTGCTCAAGAATTACATTTTTTGGGGCATATTCGCCCTCGTCATAATCGGTATTGTTGCGACCATACTGCACGACCGCAGGCTGCGCAAAAAGCGTGAGGCAGCGGAGAGATCCAGGCTTGCGGCCGCATCAGGTGTTGCCAGCGCTGCAGCCGATGCGGCAGTCCGCAGTTCCATGGCTATCCCCGGCGTTGCTACTGTCCTCGTCGGCCCCACGGTCCCCACTGCCGCTCCAGACGCTACGCCGGTTGCGACTGCGCCTGCGGCCAGCTATGACCCCACCGCCACCCGGATTTACATTCGCACGACACCGGTCAATGAACCGACTGCGCAGGTGCAGCGCACCGGTGTGACGCTGCCACCTTCCGGAGTTCCCAGACTCGTCTGCGTCGGCGGCAGCCAGAAGGACCGCAGCTTCCCCATTACGGCCGACGGCATTACGGTGGGGCGCGATCCGGACAACGTGATCGTCATCACCGATCCGAGGGCTTCGCACCACCATGCATGGATCGGCATCGTCGACCGTTTGGTGATCCTGCGCGATTTGGGGTCCACCAACGGCACATTTCTCAATGCGCGGATCGATTCCCCTGTGAGCGAGATCGCGCTGAGTCCGGGCGATACGATTTTTTTCGGCGGCCACGGTCGCGATCAGTTTCGATTCGTCGTGAATTGATTCGCCGCCCGGTTGCCGACATGGGCGGCACCGGTCATGCCGGTCGGCTGCTGTCCTAGCTTGGTCTTAGGCTGTCTGCGCCAGCGCGACATTTCGTCGCAAGCGTTCAACCAGCAGGTCGACGAAACTGCGGATCTTCGCCGACGCCTGCCGCCCTTCGAGGTGGATCACGTGGATCGGCAGCGGTGGCGGTTCACGATCCGCGAAAAGCCGAACCAGGCGGCCAGCGGCCAGGTGGGAAGCTACCTGGTAGGACATCAGTCGCGTGATGCCGAAGCCCTGCAACGCCGCATGAATCGCCGCATCGTTGCTGGTCACGGTCAGGCGCGGCCGGATCTTGAAAGTCATGCCGGTCTTGCCGGCGCCCAAGCGCCATTCGACGCCTGGTGACGCCGGACTGGTCGAGATGATCGTGTGCTCGGCAAGTGCAGAAGGCTCGGTCGGAGTGTGATGTTTGTTCAAGTACTTCGGTGACGCACAAATCACTCGCCTGACTGAGCCAACGGGAATTGCCCGCATTGTCGAATCAGGCAACTGTCCGATGCGCACGCCGACATCGAGTCCTTCCTCCAGCAAGTTGACCACGCGATCGAGAAACAGCGCGGATACGGATACGTCGGAGTAGCGCTTGAGGTAATCGATGATGCCGGGCATGACATACATTTATGCGCGCATGGAGAGCAACGGCAGCTGGGCGACGCAGATAACGCCGGATCTGGCGGAGTTCATCGCCCGTCAGACCAGCGTATTCCTCGCTACGGCGAATGCGTCGGGGCAGCCCTACATCCAGCACCGTGGCGGACCGCCAGGCTTTCTGAAACTGCTCGACGGCAACCGGATCGGCTTCGCCGATTTCAAGGGCAATCGGCAGTTCATCAGCGCCGGCAATCTCGCCGAGAACCCCAAGGCGCAACTTCTCCTGATCGACTATTCGACCCGGGAGCGGATCAAGCTGTGGGGCACGGCTCGCATTGTCGAGGACGATGCCGCGCTGGTGGAGAGTCTGATGCCGCCAAACTACAAGGCAATCGCCGAACAGGCCCTGATATTCGACGTAGTGACGTGGGACGCCAACTGCCCGCAGCATATTCCCCAGCGCTTTGAGGCCGGCGACGTTGCCGCCGCACTCGAAGCGCGCGACCGGCGTATCGGTGAACTCGAAGCGGAAGTGAGCCGTTTGAAGTCCGAAATGATCGGGCGCGCATGATCGATGGACCGATCATCGCGCAAGCCTTGTCAGCCGAGCGCCGAAGCCGGTGACACAGGAGATTCGGCGGCGAAGCTCAACCGTGCTTCAAGCCCGCCTTGTGCGAGGTTGCGCAGGCTCAGTTCCGCACTCAGGGCATCGGCCAGTTGTCGCGCGATCGCGAGGCCCAGCCCGGTGCCGCCGGTGTCGCGATTGCGGGACGATTCCACCCGGTAAAACGGATCGAAGACCTTGTCCAGTTCCGCCTCGGGGATGCCGGGGCCACTGTCGCGCACCACGATGACCGGTGCATTGCCGGACAGTTCCAGCCGCAGTTCGGCGCTGCCGCCGAACTTGAGAGCGTTGTCGACCAGGTTGCCGAGCAGGCGGCGCAGGGTGTGCGGTCGAGTCAGCAGGGGGCGGCCGTTGCTGCCCGTCAGGCTTACCGGCTGGCCGGCATCGGTGTAATCCGCGACCAGGCTGGCCGCGAGGGCATCGAGGTCGGTCAGGATCGCGGCTTCCCTCGGGGCGGCCGTGCTGCCGGCATAGGCCAGGCCTTCCTCGACCAGAGCCTGCATGGCGGACAGATCGCCCAGCATTTTGTCGCGCAGTGCCGCGTCGTCCATCAGCTCGGCGCGCAGTCGCAGTCGGGTGATGGGCGTTTGCAGGTCGTGGCTGACGGCGGCGAGGATGCGCGTGCGTTCGGCGAAGAGACCGCGCAGACGGGTCTGCATCCAGTTGAAGGCGACCGCCGCACGGCGCACTTCCACCGGCCCTTCTTCGGCCAGGGGCGGTCGCTCCAGATCCTCGCCGAGGCCTTCCGCCGCCTCAGCGAGACGGGACAAGGGTCGGGTCGCGATGCGTACCGCCAGCAAGGTGACGAGGATGACGCCGATCACCAGGGCCGCCATCGCCGCCAGGGTGCGGGCCGGCGGCGTGGTCGGCACCGGCGCCATGGCTTCGACCAGAAAGGGGCTGCCGTCCGCCAGTCGCGTGCCGAGATACAGCGCGGGATGGCGATGGTCGCCGGCCAATGCCGCGCGCATTTCCATGGGTCTGCCCGTCAATCCTTCGCGCAAGCTGAGCCAGGCTGGATGGGCAAAATCCTCGCCCAGCGGCTTGCCCTCAGGCAGGGGGGCGAGCACGAAGCGGTAGTGCGAGCGTTCCAGGCGCTTCAGTGCGGGCTGTCGCTCGGCCGGCGGCAGGCTGTCCATGAGGGCGACGACGGTGACCACGTCGAGCGCCATGTGTTCGAACATGGTGTTGCGGGCGGCTCGTCCCCGCTCGCCAAGGTAGATCCACGAGCTGACGGCCAGAACCACGGCGAGTCCGAGCAGCCAGATCAGCGTCAGGCGCCCGAATAGGCTGCGCGGATGGCGGCAGCGGGGTTCGTTTTCTTCGGCCCGCCGGCTGCGGCAGCCGTGGCGCCTCACGCGCTGTCTCCGGCTGCACCCTCGCTGACGGCGGCGGCGAGTACATAGCCTTCCCCGCGCTGGGTCTTGATGATGCGAGGCTCGCGGGCGTCTTCGCGCAGGCGCTGGCGCAGCCGGCTGACGAGAAGGTCGATCGAGCGATCAAAAGGTTCGGCTTCGCGGCCCTGGGTCAGTTCCAGCAACTGGTCGCGATTCAGCACCCGCTGCGGATGGGCGAGGAATACCGTCAGCAGCCGGTATTCCGCGCCGGACAGGGAGACCACAACGCCATCCGCATCGAGCAGGTGGCGCGCCGCGGTGTCCAGCCGCCAGCCGGCAAACTCCAGTTGTCGCGCCCGCGGCGCCGCGCTGTCGCCCAGGTTATGGGGCAGGGCGCGGCTGCGGCGGAGGATGGCGCCGATGCGGGCCAGCAGTTCGCGCGGCACGAAAGGCTTGGTCAGATAGTCGTCGGCGCCCATCTCCAGGCCGAGGATGCGATCCATGTCCTCGCGTCGTGCCGTGAGCATCAGCACCGGCAGGTTGGCGTAGGCCGGCGTCGCGCGAAGGTTGCGGCACAGGGTGAGGCCATCCTCGCCGGGCAGCATCAGGTCGAGCACCAGCAGATCGAAACGTCCCTTTTCCAGGGCCGCACGCATCTGCCGGCCGTCGGCCACCGCCGTGCAGCGCAGGCCCTGCTTTTCCAGGTACTCGGCGAGCAGGTTGCGGATCTCGCGGTCGTCATCGACAACGAGGATATGGTCGGGGGCGTCGGTTATGGATGTCATACGGGCAGCATGCGGAAAACCGGAAATTCGGAAGACAGCTGTCTTATACCCCGGGTGGTGGGGCGATTTGTATCCCAGTGTATCCGCAGCCGCACCCGATACGCGAGCTTGCCAAAAGGCGGGCCGGCGGACACACGCGGCATACAAAGCGCCGCTTTAATGCACTCATCCGACGCGGTCGGAACGGCGGGCCCCGACCGGGGCGTGCCGACCACCTCAAGCAAGGAGAAACACCATGAACCGGAAACTGAAAATTGCCCTGGCGGGTGCGGGACTGCTGGCGGCGACAGGCATTGGTGCCAGCCTGGTAATGGCGCAAGGCAGCGGGGCGTGCGAGCACGGGCCGCACATGATGCGCGGTGCCTGGAGCGGTGACTTCAAGGCCATGGCCGACAGCCGCCTCGACAGGCTGCATGCCGATCTGAAGCTGCGTACCGAGCAGGAAGCCGACTGGCGCGAATTCCACGACACAGTGAGCGGCCAGGCGCTGCGCATGGGCGAGAAGCTCAAGAACTGGCGGGCTGCCAGCGCCGCGACCGGCAACAGCACGGCAATCGACCGGCTGGAGCGCGCGCAGAAGGGGATCGATGACGGCCGCCTGGCGCTCGATCAGCTCACGGCGGCAACGAAACGTTTCTACGCCACCCTGGACACGGAACAACAGGGTCGTTTCGATCAACTGACCAGGCGCTTCCCGCCCGGCAACCGGGGCTGGACCGACGCTCCGGGTCGTGGCGCCTGAGCCCGGACAAGGAGAACGACATGAGATTCCGCTTCTTTCCTGTAGCCCTGATCGTGCTCGGTGTCACCTTGCTGCTGGGCAACCTGGGCATCGTCCCCAAGGACGAGATTCGCCATTTTTTCCACACCTGGTGGCCCTTGCTGCTGGTGGGCTTCGGCTCGGCCATGCTGCTCCTGCCTCGTGGATTTTGCCGGCACCGGCATTGTGAGCCGCGCCGCGATGATTCGCCGGTCAAGGTTGGGCCGGGCTAGTACTGTGACACGACGAGTACGAAGCAACATTTCTGAGTCGTCATTCCGGCGAACGCCGGAATCCAGTCCTGCGGAGCGCAATACTTCGTGCTCTGGATGCCGGCCGACGCCGGCATGACGAAAAGATTGCCACGGAGCCCCATGGATCATTCGACCATCAATGCCAATCCACTACTCGACGCCGCCGGCGAGGCGCGTACGCACCGGCGTGATCGCCCGGCGGCCACACCGCTGCCGCCGCTGCGCTTCATCCTGGTAGTCACCGCCTTGATCGGCCTGCTGCACGCCTACGTCGGGCTGCGGCTGCTGCCGGCGCTCGAGCTTGGCGGCGCGGGCACCGCAATCGGCATCTTCCTGCTGGCACTATGCACGCTGCTGATTCCCTTCGGCCTGCTGGCGCGCGCATTAACGGGGCGGCTCAATGACGCTCTCGCCAACTTGCTGACCTGGGCCGGCCTGATTGCAGGGGGCTTTGCCTCCTCACTGCTGGTGCTGACGGTGCTGCGCGATCTCCTGCTGTTGCCGGCCATGGTCGTACTGCACACCGAGACATTCCGCGCCGCCGCCGGCTATTCGGCGTGGGGTGTTCCGCTGATCGCACTGGGCTTTAGCACCCTCGGCCTGTTCAATGCCAGACGCCGCCCCCGGCTTGTCGAGGTCGACATCCGGCTGCGCGATCTGCCGCTCGCGCTGCACGGCTTCACCATCACCCAAATCAGCGACATCCACGTCGGGCCGACCATCAGGCGGGGCTTTCTCGAGCGCATCGTCGATCAGGTCAATAGCCTTGAGAGCGATCTCGTCGCGATCACCGGCGACCTGGTCGACGGAAGCGTGCCCGATCTTGCCCTGCATGTCGAACCCTTGTCTCGCCTGCGGGCCAGGCACGGCAGCTTTTTCGTCACCGGCAACCATGAGTATTACTCGGGCGCGGCGGCTTGGGTGAGCGAATTGAGGCGCCTCGGTGTGTTCGTTTTGCAAAACGAACATGTTGTGCTGCAGCACGAAGGCGGCTCCCTGGTGCTTGCCGGGGTAACCGACTACAGCGCCCACCATTTCGACGAACGGGAGCGTAGCGATCCGCAGGCAGCGCTGGCCGGCGCGCCGCCGGACGCCGCGCTGAAAATTCTGCTTGCACACCAGCCCCGATCCGCGACAGCAGCAGAAGCGGCCGGCTTTCACCTGCAGTTGTCGGGCCACACTCATGGTGGGCAGTTCCTGCCCTGGAACTTTTTTGTGCGCCTGCAGCAGCCTTTCACCGCGGGCCTGCATCGGCTGAAAGATCTCTGGGTCTACACCAGTCGCGGCACCGGCTACTGGGGTCCCCCCAAACGCCTCGGCGCTCCCGCCGAGATTACCCGGCTGCGCTTGCTGCCGCAGAACCATTCCTAACTTTCATGACAGTGATTTCACCCGCCGATGATGAAACACGTTAAAGGCGAATTGAAGACCCGCCCCTCCCATCCTCCCCTCACGGGGAGGCTATTGGTCAGCTCGCTTCGCTCGACTATTACCAGTCGCTCCGAACGAGTTATTTCACGTTAACTTTTATGACAGTGATTTCACCCGCCGATGATGAAACACGTTAAAGGCGAATTGAAGGCCCCCCACCCCCGGTCCACGGCTGGCTTTGCACAGCCAGCCGGCTTCGGCGGCGCAAAGCAGTGCTTTGCGAAACCCCGCCTGCGCCCCCTTCCCAGGGCGGGGCTACAAGCCGGCTCGCTTCGCTCGACTGTCACCAGTCGCTTCGAACGAGTTATTTCACGTTAAAGATTTCCGGATCGGGTTACATGAGATCAGCAAGATCTGCGCGGGCCATGCCACCTCAGTAGCCTGAACAAGCTGGCGCCCTGCATGACCGTCGGCATACGTAGTTACCGCAGATAACTGCACAAGATACGCATAGACCAGGCATCGGTTTGGTGTGACTATCCTACCCTGTCACGGGTTCTTTTTGCCGAAAAACAATGCCGAAGTCATAGGGCATGGATGGTGGGGGGAGGGCACGCCGATCAATTTGTCGGCGACCAACAATGCTTGGGAGCAAACCATGAAGCCAGGATCGATACGCGTTCGACTGCTGCTGCTGTTCTCTGCTCTCGTGCTGGGGATTGCGTGGTATCTGTTTGCCAGTGTCAGCGGCGAAATTGTCAAACTTCGCGAGGGCGGCCGCATCGCGGCGGTCAGCGAGGTCGCCGTGGCGAGCAGTGCGCTGGTGCACGAGTTGCAGAAAGAACGCGGCCTTTCCGCGGGATTCATCGGTTCCAAAGGAGAGAAGTTCCGCGAGGCGCTGGACAAGCAGCGCACCGATACCGACAGCAGGCGCCGCACACTGAATGAGGTTTTCACCACACGGGCGGGCGAGCTACCGCCCGGGATCGGGGAGCGCATGCGCCGCGCCAGCGAAGGCCTCGGCCCCCTCGATGGTCGGCGCAGGGAAATCACCGCGTTGACCCTGCCTGGCCCTGCGTCCTTCGGATTTTTTACCGGCGCGATCGAAAATTACCTGGCGGCGGTGGCCGATGTCGGCCCCTCCCTCGCCGATGCCGGAATGATGCGTGCCTTCTCAACTTATGTGATGTTCCTCGGGGCCAAGGAACAGGCGGGGCGCGAACGTGCCACGGTAAATGCGGCGCTGTCGGCCGACAAGCCGCTCGATGCCGCCTTGCTGCGCCGCCTGATCGGCATCCTGACCAACCAGGACAATTACCTCGCCAATTTTCGCGTCGTAGCAACAGAAGAACAAAAGGGAGCGCTGGACAAGTTGCTGGAAACCAGCGCCAGCAAGGAAACGGCCGTCATGCGCAAGCAGGTGCTGGACAAGGCCGCCGAGGGCGAATTCGGCATCGCTCCGCCGAAATGGTTTGCCACGATCACGGCCAAGATCGACGCCATGAAGGGCGTCGAAGATCAGTTGGCGGCAAGCATTGCGCTGAGCTCGCAAGCATTGACCGACAGTGCCCGGCGCGGCCTTGGCATTGCGATCGCAGCGACACTGATCGTTGTCGGCCTGATCATCGTCTTTGTCCGCCTGCTGACGCGCATGCTGCATGACGTGCGGGAAACAGCCCTCGCGGCGCAGCGGCTTGCCGATGGCGACCTTACGGTTCAGGTACGGGTTACGCGGAAGGATGAAATCGGCGAACTGCAGGATGCGATTGCGCGCACCGTGGAAAAGCTCGCGCAAACCATCGGCGATGTGGCGATCACGGCGGATTCCCTCAACAGTGCCGTGGCCCAGGTTTCGGCGACCGCGCAATCGCTGTCGCAGTCAGCCTCGGAACAGGCCGCGACGGTGGAAGAAACCACTGCCAGCATGGAGCAAATGGCCGAGTCGATCGATCGCAATACCGAAAACGCGCGGGTCACCGACACCATGGCGGCGAAGGCGTCGGCGCAGGCCGTTGAAGGCGGCACGGCAGTCAAGGACACCGTCGAAGCCATGAGGTCGATTGCCGGCAAGATCGGCATCATCGACGACATTGCCTACCAGACCAATTTGCTGGCATTGAACGCTGCCATCGAAGCCGCGCGCGCCGGGGATGCCGGTCGCGGCTTCGCGGTGGTTGCGGCTGAAGTTAGGAAACTGGCCGAACGCAGCCAGATCGCGGCCCAGGAGATCGGGCAACTCGCGGGAGTCAGCGTCAAGACCGCGGAAAAGGCCGGCGCGCTGCTCGATGAGATGGTGCCCAGCATCAAGAAGACCTCCGCCCTGGTGCAGGAGATTGCCACGGCAAGCCGGGAACAGAGCGCAGGCGTCGGTCAGATCAATGGGGCGATGGGGCAATTGAACAAAGCCACACAGCAGAACGCGGCGGCCTCGGAAGAACTGGCCGCCACCGCCGAGGAGATGGGCGGCAACGCGGCGCAGCTGCAGGACCTGATGGAGTTCTTCAACGTCGACGCGAGGACCGCCGAGGCGGGTTGACCAAGGTGGGTGCCGAGCGCAAGGCAGCAGGCCGCTCGGCGGGTGTGGGCAGGCGGTTGTTTTTGCCGGCGATCGTGTTGATGGACCAGCTTCGCATGCCGCAGAAGTTCATGGTGCTGGCGGTGATTGGTCTGTCGGTCATTGCGGGGCTCGGTTACACGCTTTCCAGCGACTTGAGTCGGACAATCGGCATCTCGCAGCGAAAGCTCGATGGGCTCGCTCTGATCGAGCCGCTCACCCGGACCATCCAAACCCTCCAGGAACATCGAGGGCTGACGGGCGGCGTGCTGGGCGGCGATGATTCGATGCGGGATTCTCTTGCCAGCAAGGGAGCAGAAGTTCAGGCCAGTTTCAACGGTGTATTCGTCAAGTCGCTTCAGCAACCGGCGCTGGTCGAAGACTGGCGACGCATCGAGGCCGGTTGGGCGGGTATATACAAGGATGGGCTGAAATGGCAGGGTGGCCAGAACTTCCTTGCACACAGCGCCTTGCTCGAAAAGTTGTTGACCTATCAGATCCACATTGCAGACCACTACCTGCTTTCTGCCGACCCGGACGTCGGTGCGCACTATCTGGTCGACACGGCCACCGTCAAACTGCCAATGACCCTTGAGAAACTTGCCCAGATTCGTGGGTTGGGCACAGGGATACTTGCCAAACAGAAGCTTTCCGGGCAGCAGCGGCTGCAGATGCTTGCGCTGAATACCGAACTCAATGGCATGCGCAAGTCCCTTGCCTTCAACCTGGCCAAGACAGCGGGTTCCAATCCGGAAATCAAGCTGAAATTGTCCGTTGCGTTCAAGGATTTTGACGAGTTGCTGGCGAGGCTACTCGATCAGGTTCAATCGGAAATCCTGTCGGAGGAATTCACTGCGCGCCCCGACAGTTTCTTCAGCACGGCCACTATGGTGATCGACAAAGGCTATGCTCAGATCTACCAGACCTTGCTGCCTACCATGAGCGCATCGATCAGGCTGCGCATGCAGGAGTCGGAGCGAAAGATGATTCTTGGTGCAAGCATCACATGCCTGCTATTGCTCGTCACCTTCTATTTTATCGTCGGCATCTACTATTCCACGGTAGGCAGTATCCAGACGCTCACGCGTTCCGCGCAGATATTTGCCGACGGCAACATGACGCACCGTGTCAGCCTGCGCACTCGCGACGAGCTTAGACAGGTGGGCGACAGCTTCAATCACATGGCTGACAGATTCATGGCGCTGCTCGGTGCGCGAATCGAAGACGAGGATCGCTTGCGTGCCATCGTCAATTCCGCCCTGGATGCGATCATTCAGATGGACGCCGAAGGAAACATCTCGGGCTGGAGTTCCCAGGCAGAGGTGTTTTTTGGCTGGACGCATGACGAGGCGCTCGGTCGCAAGTTGCACGAGACGATCATTCCAGTACGCTACCGCGACGGGCATCTTCGGGGGCTCAAGCACTTTCTTGCATCCGGCGAGGGGCCGGTTCTCAACACCCGCGTCGAAATCAATGGGCTGCACCGCGCCGGCCATGAGTTCCCGATCGAATTGGCCATTGCGTCGACCAAGACTGCGCGGGGGATAGAGTTCAGCGCATTTGTTCGCGACATCACCGCGCGCAAGCAAATCGAGCAGCAACTGCAGGATAACCAGACCCACCTGGAGGAAAGGATCAAGCAGCGCACTCTGGAACTCGAGCATGCCAAGCTTGCTGCTGAAGCCGCAAGCGTAGCAAAGAGCGATTTCCTCGCCAACATGAGCCATGAAATCCGCACGCCGATGAATGGAATTCTTGGCATGGCGCATCTCCTGCGGCGCGGTGGCGTGACACTGCTCCAGGCAGAGCGCCTCGAAACGATAGACCGATCGGCCCAGCATCTTCTGAGCATCATCAACGACATTCTCGATATCTCGAAGATCGAGGCAGGCAAACTGGTGCTCGAGGAAGCCCCGGTTGTCATCAACAGCCTGACCGCCAATGTCAGAACTATCCTGTCCGAACGCGCCAACGACAAGAATATCCGCCTGCTGGTCGAGTCCGATATTTTGCCGCCCAATCTGGTGGGTGATGCCACGCGCCTGCAGCAGGCCTTGCTCAACTATGCAACCAATGCCATCAAATTCACTGACAAGGGTTCGGTGACTCTGCGCACCCTAAAGCTGCATGAGACGGCGGAGTCCGTGCTAGTTCGATTCGAGGTCGAGGATACCGGGATCGGCATCACGCTTGAAGCGATTTCGCGGCTCTTCACGGCGTTCGAGCAGGCCGACAATTCGACAACCCGGAAGTACGGTGGCACTGGTCTTGGATTGGCCATCACCAAGCGCCTTGCCGAACTGATGGATGGTGAGGCGGGGGTCGAGAGTACTCCCGGCGTCGGCAGCTGTTTCTGGTTTTCCGTGAAATTGAAGAAGGGAGCGGAAGCGTTCGAAAGTCAGGCGATGGCGAATTGCGATGCCGAGACCGCGATCCATCAGCGGTATGCCGGCAGCCGGATCCTGGTTGCCGACGACGAACCGATAAATCGGGAAATCGCCCAGATGTTGCTGGAAGACATCGGCCTCCTGATCGACACGGCCGAAGATGGTGAAATGGCAGTTGCCCTGGCCAAAATTACGAGCTATGCCGCCATCTTGATGGACATGCAAATGCCAAAGGTCAATGGCCTGGAGGCGACGCAACAGATTCGGGAGATTCCCGGGGCGCAGCAAATTCCGATCATCGCCATGACGGCCAATGCGTTTGCCGAAGACAAGGCACGCTGCATCGAGGCGGGAATGAACGACTTCCTGATCAAACCTTTCAATCCTGATGTGCTGTTTGCGATTTTGCTGAAGTGGCTAAATCAGCATCACGTTTAACGCGAAATACCATGTTCGGGGCCCCGAGTGACTTCGCACACAGCGCGCCGCCGCAGCCGGCTGGCTGTGCAAAGCCAGCGGTTGGGAGGGGGATGGGGGACCGACGATGTTGCTACTTTCAATGAGATAGCCATAACGTAGCCAGTAGCCCCCATCCCCTCCCCAGCCCTCCCCTTGAAGGGGAGGGAGCCTGGCTCTGCTAGATTCATTTTTTTCAATTCGGTGGTTGGGAGATGTGTGCATACGTTAGCGCGAGGGGGGAGGGTGCGCGCCTTAGAGATGCGTCTGCTGGCGAAGCCTGCGCAGGTTGTCCTGCGCGGATTCGAA